>JAWOIQ010000193.1:0-9798 GCA_046484585.1 Desulfurivibrionaceae bacterium | reverse complement strand
CATCCAGACCGTCCCCCAGGGCCATGATCGGATTCAGCAGGGTCAGGCCGAAAAATGCCATGGCTACCCACCGGTTTACAACTCTTTTCATCAAATTCAAAGCGCTCTACCTCCGAACAACCCTGGGGGGTCTGCGCAGATAGCGCTCGCTGAAGATATCTTGCTCCAGGCCGATATCATACTTGCTGTTGTTGAATTCACTGACCGTATCTCCACCCGACCTGAGATCGCGCATCTGCGACTTCGTCACGGTGGGAAAGCCCTGGATCATTTCGGTCTCAAGGGCCTCCATTTCCCGATATTTGCTCCCCCCCTTGTCCAGATATTCGGCTTTCATCGGCAGAAAGGTCTCCTTGTCGATCCAGACCGTGTATGAGGAGAACTCAACCTCCCCGGGCCGCTTGGGGGTGTTTTTCAGGACATAGTGGCTATCGGTCTCCTCGACCAGTTCGTGGCGGTCCTCTTCGACCCCGCGCCCGGAGACGTCCTCATAAAAGAAATGGGAACCGACGAAGCTGGTCCGCTTGTCGGAGGCGGCAATCCGCTTGACCAGGTCGAGCTTGGCCAGATACATCCAGCGGTCGTCATCCCGGCCGATATGCTTATGGACCAGATAGACCATCTTGCGGACATCGCTGGGCTTCTTGAAGTAGACATAAAACATCTGCTCTCCGCCGTCCTTGATATCCTTGCGGAGCATGACAAATTCCCGGTTTCGGGTCCGGCCCTGGCCGTCGGTGATCGTCATCTTGACATCGGAGCGGCCGTCGTCACCGGCATAGTAGGCGGCCAGGTTGGCCTTATCGACAATCTCCTCGACCGTTGGGGCCGCCTCGACCTCGCCGCCGGACAGGGTTCCGGCCAAAAACATCAGGCCGATGAAACTGAAAGTCAAAACTCTTTTCATGACAGGCTCCTTTGCGGCTACGCCGTTGTAAATAAATAATCATCACATTGAAATGCTGCGCTCGGCATAAGGGGCCGTAACAAACTGGGCAAAAATGTAATGGTCATTTCGTAACGGCCCTAATGTTTGATCTTCCTGAAAACCGACGATTCGAAAACGGTCAGCAGGCTCGGCAGGATCAGGATGGTGGCGAATCCGGAGATCGCCATGATGCTGGCCAGAAAAATCCCCACCGTCTGATAAGGCACCAGCGGGGCGGCCAGCAGCGGCGTAAAGCCGACCGCGATAACAATCACGTTCCGGCTGATCGCCCGGGCCGGCTCCTCGAACATCTCGCCGACCGCGGCCTTCCAGGACCCGGTTCTCCGATAGGTCGCCCGGCTCCGTTCGAGAAAATGAATGGCGAAATCGACCGCCAGTCCCAGGGTCAGGGATGAGAGAATCGCCACCGGCATATCGTAGTCCTTGCCGATAAAACCGATCAGCCCGTAGATAAAGGCGATGGTCACCGACAGGGGAACCATGGCCAGCAGGCCCCAGAGCGGCGACCGGAAAAGCACGGTCATCATCAGGAAAACAATCACGAAGCTGCCCAGAAAGGCGTCGCGCATCCCGAAAACCATCTTGTCCTGCCAGGCCACGTTAATATAGGTCAGGCCGGCCCACTGGTGATTGATTGTCACCGGCGGAGGATTCGCGGCAAAATAGCTGTCGACCTTATCGATCACCTCCTGCATTACCTGGTTATCGCCCTCGCGAAGCTGGATCCAGAGGTTTGCCTTGCGGTAATCAGGGGTTACAAAATGCCAGAGGTCATCGGGCTTGTGGCTGTTCTGGAAAGAGATCAGGGTTTCGGCCACCCCGCCGATACTGTCGGGAATCCGGTAATACTCCTCGTTGCCCTCATAAAGCTCCTGATAAACCTTGCGGACCACATCGACAACCGAATTGGATTTGCCGACTTCACTGTTTTCGACCATGTGTTCTTCAAGGCCGAGCAGGTATTCGAGCACCTCCGGCCTCTTGAAGACCTCGCTGCGGCTGTCGAAGCTCTCAAGGAGGTTAACCACATCGCCCCAACTATCATAATAAGCGTCTTCCGCCTCAAACATTTCCTCTTCCCAGACCGTCCGCAGGCTTTCAAGAAGCATCTCGGTCGAGCCGGCCCCGCTCTCCCCGGCGAGGATCTCCCGGGCCCGGTCAACAACCTGCTGGTCGGCACCTTCGTCCGTGAGACGGTCCAGCCCTTGTCCGAACCAATCAACTACGCCCGCTCCGTCAAGCTCCTCGACCTCGCTGTCCAGAACCAGATAAGCCTCGTAAGTACCGCCGAAATGACTGTTCAGGACCCGGTCGGCGACCCGGATCGAATGGTCCTCGTTAAACCAGTTGACCGGATTGTCGTTCACCCGGATCATCCCGATTCCGTAACCCGCCGCGACCAGCACCGCCAGGGTCATGATCAGGATAAACTTGGCCCGCCTGTAGGTAAAGGCGCCGGTCCATTTCAGAAACGCGCTCAAGCCGTGATGGATGCCGCCGGATGCCGTCTTGCTCACCCCGAAACCGGCAAGGCTTTCCTCTTTGAGCAGCATGATATAGGCCGGCACGAAAACGATGGTAAAAAGCCAGGCCAGCATGATGCCGATAGCCACGAAAATCCCGAAGGCCTGGACCGGCGGAATCGGGGTCAGGGCCAGGGAGGCGAAACCCGCCGCCGAAGTCAGGGAGGTATAGAGCATCGGCATGAACAGGTGACCCATGACGTGCTCCAGGGTCTTGCGCCGATCGCCGATGGTCCGGTAATTATCGAAAAATTCACTCAGGATATGGATACTGTCGACCACCGCGATCGGCATCAGGAAGATGGGAATCATCGAACTCATGATGTGCAGGGTGTTGCCGGTGCCGATCAACAGCCCCATCGCACAGAGCACCGACATCATGGCGACGATCATCGGCGAAATGATCATTTTAATCTGCCGGAAGAAAATCAGCATCAGCAGAAAAATCGCCACCATCGCCAGGGGAGCGGAGACCGCCATCTGAACGAACATCTCCTTGCCGAAGGTGTCCTCGGCCACCGGCAGGCCGGTGATATAGAACTGGTCGCCGTTTGATTTATCGTAGGTGGCGATCTTGTCGAGGAGCCGGTTACGGACCTCGGCGGCGAAGTCTTTTTCGGAAACGGGAATGTAAATCCCCATGGCCCGCTCGTCTTCAGAGACCAGGGTTCCCTTGAGCAGGGGGTTGTTCATGGCCAGCCGCCGGATCCGCTCGACCCCTTCTGCATCGGTCGGCGGGGTCTTCATCAACCAGTCGAAACTGACCTGGCCCAGTCCGGCCTGCTCGATGGCATCGACCGTTCCGGGCGCAATCATGTTCCGGGTAACCACCCGCTTGTCAGGATCATTCTCGGCGTGCATATTGCGGACGAATTCGGTCAGCTCATGGACCCGGGTCAGGGACTCGATATTGAAGATTCCGGCGGGATCCTGCTCGTTCACCACCCCGAGGACGACGAAATCGTTGAGGTTAAACTCCTCCTTCACCTGGTTATGAAAAACCCGGACCGGTTCGCCCTCGCGCAGCATGTTTTCGGGATCGGTGTCGACCCGGACTTTCACCATCAGGGAGGCGAGAAGCAGGGTGAAGATCACTAAAATCGCCGTGACGGTTTTCGGGTGCTTTATGGAAAAACTAATTATGGAATGACCTTTCATCGCCCTGCTCCTGGAAATCATTGTGCAAATTAAAAATCCCGATTGTCAAGAAATAGCAAGGCCGACAGAACGAAAAGTCAGATATGGCGGATACTAGGCGGAAAAATTCAGAGCGCGCAAAAAGTCAACTTCAGGAATGATCCTCTTGGCAAAAAAGATCTCTCATCCTGGTGATCAACTCCAGCACCCTTTCATCATCGATCCTGTTGTAGATGAAATTGGCGTCTTTCCTGGAGCAGACTATGCCCATGTTGCGTAAGATGGAAAGATGCTGGGAGACATTGGCGTTGGTGGTTTTCACCTCTTCCCGGATGTCGCCTACCGCCATCTCTTTTTCCTGCAGCAGACAAAGAATTTTCAACCGGATCGGATGCGACATGGTTTTCAACAGCGCAGCGACATCCCTTACATCTTCGTCATTCATGTTCAACCCCAAGCATTTCAGTTTTTAATTTAATACTAACAGTTCCATTTGTCAATTAGCCTGCCTGTTAAAAGTTAAGCCCGGCTGGAACCGGTTATCTAACGTTGCGTTTTATTATATAAATGGAATAATTTCCAACTTAAAATGCAGTTAATTACAAGAATAAGTTTGTCGTTACCTGATAACGGAAATATCCGCCAATTCGCTGAATCGGAGAGTTTCGAGAACAGTTCGGGTCAAGACGGCAGCTCGAAAACCGCCCGGCCCGGCATGGCGGCAATAACCGCTCTCTTCGGCTAGAGAACCAGTTCCCCCACCCCTACCACCCTGGCGCGCCGGCTGATCTCGGCGCGTAAGATCTTCAAGGCCTTCAGGGTCTCTGGATAGGGATGGCCAATCGCGATGGCCCTCCCCTGCCGGTCGGCTAGATCGAGGAGTTTACGCAGCTGGCTGACTATTGCTTGGGTCTCCCTGTTGTTATCAAGGAAAATATCACGTCTGGTGGACTTAACTCCCATTTTTGCGGCCACGGACTCCCCCACACTGTTCCGGGAAGTTCTGCTGTCCAGAAAAAAGAGACCACGATCCCGCACCAAAGCCATGAAATCTTCCATCGCCCTGCTGTTCTGGGTGAACCTGGACCCCATGTGATTATTGATCCCGATCGCCTCCGGCACCCCATTCAGATTCGCGTTAAAAATCCTGCGAATCGAGGTTCGATCCATATTTATGGTAATGGTATTGTCATCGGGTTGCCACTTCGCATCTACAGCCTCCATCGGGAAATGCAGGAGTACATCGCGCTCCAGCCGCTTGGCCCGGTCAGTCTGGGGCTCAGTGTAAGGCCCGTAAGGCAGAAATGCGAACGAGAGATTTAGATCGAGTTCAAGCAGAGCCTGGCAGGTTTTACGGTTGTGGCCCATGTCATCAATGATGATGGCGACCAGCGGTCGCTCCTTTAGTTCAGCAACTAGTTTTTCAGGTTGAGAAGTCTGCCCCTGCTGGTCGCCGGGCTCGGTCCCCCCGGGAACAAAGGGCTCTTTGTATGGAACGGCTGAATCACTGCCGGCATCGTCGATTCCGGCCGGGATGATCGCCCTATCGGTATCGAGGGCCAGGAAAACGATCAGGCCGCCCAAGGTGAAGAAAAAAAGGCCTAAGCCAATGAAAGTCTTCCATGGCCGCTGTTTTTTCCTTGGTTTCCGGACCGGTTTTTTGCTTTTCTTTTTCGCGGCGACCATGGTCGAAAAATTTCTCCGCCCATTAAAGAGCTTTGTTTAATAAAAAAAAACGAGATTGAATAAAACTGAAAATCTCCAGTTCCAGGGAAAAGGCCTTTATCCCAAAAAAAACAACTGCGGGAGCTTACTGAAATTCCGGACAAAGCTATTCAATAATTCCGGAAACGGCAACTAACGGAGAAACTGTCAACGCCGGTGTTCGGTGCGGTTAAGTTCAGGGATTAAACCTTGATGTACCATGGTGGTTACCGACTTTGCAGCAGATTCCCTGAAAATAGTTGGCCTCTATTATGATGAATTCGCAAAAAGTAAAAAAGTGATGGCTAAGCAAAAATCGTCAGATCCAAGGCGCGCGAATTTCGAGGAATGAAGCGTACTTCAGTACGCTGCAATGACGAGACAATTTGCAGCAACGCGGGAGTTGGCGATTTTTGCTTAGCCATCATTTATCACGGCTTAAAACATAAGCAGCCAGGCCCCTCAAAATCTGCAGTTCCCGACCTTCCCCGAAACAGTGGAGGCCGGTCAGACCGGCCGCAACCAGTTCACCCGCCTTGCGCCGCGCGGAACCGAAGCCGTCATATTTATCAATGAGGGTCTTCACTTCCGGAAAGCGATCTTTCTTCTCGCCGGCACCGCCGGCGAGCACCTCTTCCAATACAGCCAGATCTTCCGGCCCGGCACTCTGCAGGGCATGGATCAGCGGCAAAGTCATCTTGCCCTCAACCAGATCATTGCCGACCGCCTTGCCGGTCCTGACGGGATCACCCTGATAATCCAGGATATCGTCAATAATCTGGAAGGCCAGACCGAGATTCTCTCCGTAAAGTTTGATCGCGGCCCGCTGCTCCGGGCTGCCGGCGGCAATATATACCCCGGCCTCGCAGGCGGCGGCGATCAAGGCGCCGGTCTTGCCGGCGACCACTTTGTAATAGTTTTTTTCGGAATAATTTTTTTCTTCGGCAGTGCGGGCCTGGAGAAATTCCGCTTCGACCATGGCCTCGGTCGCCCGGCCGACCAAGGCCATGGCCTCACCGCCGCCAACCGCACAGGCCAGGCTCATGGCCCGGCTGAGCAGATAGTCGCCTGCCAGGATCACCGGGGAGATACCCCAGATCGAGTTGGCCGTCTTTTTGCCGCGACGCTGTTCGGCGTGATCGATCACATCGTCGTGGAGCAGACTGGCGGCATGAAGGTATTCGAAGACAATCGCCAAATCAAGGATCCCCTGCCGATCCGAACTCCGGTCAGCAGCGGTCAAACCGGCGCAGATCAAAGTGAGCTGCGGCCTGATCCTCTTGCCACCGTTAAATATTCCGTAAAACAGAACCTCGCCCAACAGACTGCGCTCCACCGAAGCCAGATCCGCCCGCATGGCCCGATCAACTCCGGATGCCGCCTCCCGGAAAAAACTCATCAATTCCTGATTATCCAAGGTATACCGACCTCATTAAATAGCTGGAAGGGGTGAGGGGGGTAATGTCAAGCCGATACCCTTTCCACTTTCTTACTGTACTTTTAACTTTTTCGCCTTCCCTTGCCCTTTTCCCCTTACTCCTCACTCCCATCCCTCAACCCTCACTCCCCGGCGATCCTATCTATCATTACCCACTTCATGGTTTCCCGGTTGAACCCGTAAACCACCTGATAGCGGGTATACTTGCCCTGGCTGCCCTGTTGGGAATAGGCCTTGGCCGACAGGCTGAACTCCAACAGTTCCGGAGTGTTGTTCATCAAGACAACCTGCGGATCCAGCAAAGTGGCATTCTTGTCCAGAGCGAAATCTTTTTTGATGATCGCGGCGAAGCGCTCGAGGAGAACTTGCTTTTTATCTTCGACAAAAAGACTTTCCTCGACCCCGGCAAGACCCTCTTTGAGTTCGCCCAGAACCGCGGCCACTTCATTGCTGTCTCGCCACTTATTTTCCTCGGCCTGCCCGATCGCCTCTGCGTAAATCCCCCGGGCCTGGATGTTTTTGCCGGACCTGCTGTTTTTTAAGGCCGATTCATTGTAGCGCCGCAGTTCAACGACCGTAACCATTTTCCGCGACTGCGCCAGCTTTCCTGACGCCCTTTCCAGGGAAGGCAACCCCTGCAGACCGGCACTCCGAGCCAGGGCCATTCCCTTTTCATAGGAAAGGGCCGCCTCCTGCCAGTTGCCGGCGGCAAAATCGCGATCAGCGCTTGCCAGCAAGATTTCAACCCTGCTCTTGTCGATCAATTCGGGGAGCTGTCTGGTTAACGGATCGTTTGCCAGCCCGTTGGCCCCGGCAAAGGCGGCGGCCTCCCGGTAAGCCTCGGCAGCCATAGCAAAGCTGTCCTGATCCGAAAGCTTGTCTCCGGCCGCCACCATCTCTTTTAAGCTGGCCCGGTTGATCCGTCCCCGCAAGGAGAGGGCCTCGGCAATTGCATCTCCATCCGGATCGATGGTGTATTCGGCAGCCTTTGCCAAGGCGGCCTCAATTACGTTAAGGGCGGCGCCATTGGAGCCGGCCGACCTCAACGCCTCGGCCTGACTAATCAGCTCTTTAATACTGTTCAATCGGCAGTCGTCAATCGCCCCCCTTACCTCAGCAAGCCCGGGCGACGTTGTAGTCTTCTTAGTCTCGGCAACAGCCAGAGCGGCCTCGACCTTAGTCATTGCCTCATCGCATTTTCCAGCCCCGGCAAGGGCTTTGCCCTGTTCAAGGTTGTCCTGAAAGATCGAACTGCCGCTCAGCTGATCCGCGGGAATATACTTTCCATCAAAAAGAACCTTGCCTTCGGCTCCCATAATCAATGACTCGGATTGAAGGATGTCGTCGACCTTGGTCAGCAGCAGCTCTTTGCCGCCGAGGGAAAAGGCCCGGACCTTGCCCAGGTCCTGCTTGATTTCCAGGCCCAGGGAGCGGCCCTCGGCAAATTTACCCGCCGCCAGTAAACGATCGAGCTCCAGCGCCTTCCGTCCAGCCTTTTTCATCATGGACATCTCGAAAGCGACATAGGCGCCCGCTACGGCCAACACCGTCCCCACCGAAACCGCAATTCTGAGAAAATTGACCTTGCGCTCTTTTTTCTTGGCAAGGCTTTTGCTCAGGTTGACGATATCCGCCTTGAACCTGCCGACCTTCTCGTCATCGGGAAAGGTCTGCCGGAAGCTGTCGAACAGTCCGGTAGCCTGCTTGACTTTCTTGTTCCGCAAGGCCTCCTCGATGGCTTCGACAGAGGAATCATACTGGGAGTTATCCCGTTTAAGGGCGTTAAGCTCATCGAGCAGGCCGGGGTAGTCCGAGACCAGAGTGAAGGCCTCTTCAAAAATCGGGAGCGCCTGAAGCGGATCCTTCCTGGCCTGCTCCCTGGCACGCCCGATCAGGGATTTCGCCTTTTCGATCTTCTCGACCAGACCGGAGACCAAGCCGCTTTTATCCTGGATAATGTAATTATCGGGAAGCCCCTCCAGCATCTCACAGGCCTGATAGTCCTTGCCTTCCCGCAGCAGGACGACGATGTACTCCAGAACCCCATCCAGCTTGGCGATGGCATCTTCCCTGATAAATATCTCGTCTTCGAGACTCGGGTAGTCGGGCTCCAGGGCCAGGGCCTCGCGCATTTTCACCAGAGCCCCGCGCAAATCGGTCTCGTTCAGGGCCTCGGCCTCTTCGACAATTCTCACTGCCCGCTCATCTAGATCCATATCTGCTCTGTCCGTTTAGGGTGTTCCTGAATCCGTGACGTCTTCAAGGGGAATTTCACTTTATACCCAAAGGGCATAAGTTTCGTTTGAGCAGACAAGCTGCTCAACTCAGCTTTATCAGTTTGTAATTGCATCAAATAATCGCTTTTCCCTGGGTCGCCATGATTCACCCCGCCGCCCTGCGGGGCGCCCGATAACGGCGCATCTGCTGCGTTTGGCAACCCGTTGATATACCTGGTGTACATGAACAGGCCGATAACACAGCAGATTCGGCGCCCTGTGATCGCTTACCTCAACTCAGGGTGCGATAATAGTTGAAGCCGGCGTTTTTTTCTCCCTTGGCCCAGCCGGTAATCTCTCGAGAAAGTTCCTCCATAACCTTTCCGGTCACGGGGTGGCCGGAAAGGTCCACCATCCCGTAGTCAAGCCCGAGTTTTGCCAGTTCGACCAGATCGGACAACAGGGAAAAGGGCTGGGTCGACAAGGCCCGGGTGTATCCCCAGGCCTGCCGCAAAACGAAACTTTCCCCCCGGGGACTTTTAAAAACCCGGTCATACTGCATGGGCGGGCCGCTGTACCTCGACGTAAACAGAGCCGGAAAACCATAAACCGTCATCCCCTTTCGGAAATCGCCGGCCGCTCGGCAAAAAGTGCCCAGGTTGTCCCGGTCGTTCTCGATCGAAACAAGCCCGCCCGACAAACCGTTAAGCCGGAGAACCCTCGCGCTGAGGGCGTTAAGGACATTGAGGGTGTAGTCGCCATGGAGCCGGCAGCCGAGCCCCTTGAAAAATTCGATCTGACTGAAATGACCGATCTGCCAATCCCTGAAAC
>JAWOIQ010000167.1:0-11876 GCA_046484585.1 Desulfurivibrionaceae bacterium | reverse complement strand
AAGGTTAAGGACAAAGATAGGTTCAAGGGGCAAGATTCAAGGTTCAAGGCTAAGGACAGAACAGCTTCTAACTGTTCTTTTATTTAGCTTTTCGCTTGCTCCTTGGACCTTGAACCTTGGACCTTGCAGTTATTTATACGAATATTGATAATTATACCGATAGCCGTAGCCTGATTGCTGGACTGGGATATCGTTGAAGATAAAGCCGTTTGGGTGGATGTTGTTCTGGGTGTAGCGTTTCAGGGCCTGCTGGATCTCCGCCATTGGATGCTGACCGGCTTTCAGGATGATGAAGTTGAGACCGCAGAGGCGGGCGATGATGGTGGCGTCGGTGACGGCCAGGATCGGCGGGGTATCGATGATCACCAGGTCGTAACCTTCGCCCAGGTCATGGAGGATTTTCTGGAACCGCTCATTCATCAGGAGCTCTGAGGGATTGGGCGGGATGATCCCGCAGGGGATGAGATCCAGGTGCTCATGGCTGGTCCGGTGAATTGCGTTATCCTGCAAGACCTCGCCGCTGATCAGGCCGGAGAGGCCGCCGGTCCGTGTCATCCCGAAATATTCGTGGAGATGGCCCTTGCGCATATCGCCGTCGATCAGGAGGATGCGCTTGCCGCCGTCGGCCAGGATGGCGGCGAGATTGGCCGAGACGAAACTCTTGCCGATACCTGGGGCTGGGCCGCCGAAGCTGACAATATTGTTGGGGGCGTCGAGCATGGCGAACTGGAGACTGGTCCGCAGGCTGCGCAGGCTTTCCAGGGCAATATCGTCCTTATCCACCAAGGCAAGGAGAGAGCTATTGCCGGACACTTTCTTATTCTTGCGGGCCAGGGCTTCCAGTTCTTCCTGTTTTTTACTGTGGGAGATCGTCGCATAGACTGGCAGGCCGAGAGCCGCCTCAACCTGATTGGGGTCCTCAACCCCGGTCCTGAAGGATTGACGGATAAAAACGGCCGCGATGCCGCCCATCAGACCAAGGAGAAAGCCCAGTACCAGGACCATCTTTTTATTGGGTTTGGCGGCCCGGCCCGGCAGAACCGGCGGATCGATGATCCGGACATTTCCGGTGGTCCCCGCCTTGACTACCTTCATCTCCTGGGCCTTGTTGAGCAGCAGGATATAGAGCTCATTGGCTACCTTGACGTCCCGCTGCAGGCGGACCGCCTCCAGGATCTCGACCGGCATCTCCCGGATCTGCCCGTTCAGCTCGTCAAGCTTGGCCTCCAGCTGTTGCTGCTGCTGGCGCAGGGTGACCATGGCCGGGTGACTGGCGGTAAATTTCTCGGCCAGGGTGGCCTGTTGCAGTTTCAGCTCGGAGAGCTGCTTTTCCACCTCGGCATTCGCTTCCAGAATACTCTGGGTTTCCAGGGAGAGGTCGATGCTGCCCTTCTCGGATTTATAGGCCTTGAGCCGGGTTTCGGCCGCGTCCAGGTCGGCTTTCAGGCTCGGCAGCTGGCGATTGAGGAATTCCAGGGTCTTTTCCGCCTCGGCCGAGCGTTTCTCGATATCCTGGCGCAGATAGCTGGTGGCGATGGACTGGAGAATGCGGGTCAACTTTTCCGGTTCCGGACTTTCCAGGCTGATTTCGATAATGCCGGTCTGCTTGCCCTGTTCGGCCACCCGGAGATTCTCCTGAAGAGCGCCAATTACGCTCCCCCGCGGCAGAAGCGAAACCAGAAAACCGGTTTCCGGCCGGGCCGTGAGGGCCGCGACGAAGATCTCCACCCCTTGATCACCACTGGCGGCGGTAACCCCGACCTGACCGGTCAGCACGGCGGTATTCTCGGGAGAATAAAGGGTGAATTCACCCTCCTTGCCGGCGACCAGGGCAAGCGGTTCGCCCTCCCAGCTCTTGGGAACGACCAACCGTTGAACCAGAATCTCTTCGCCGCCCCAGGCGAAACTATCGAGCCCGAACAGGGCCCGGCGCGGCTTTTCTTCGGGGTCACCGGTCAGGCGGCGGGCCAGGGGCCGGCCCAGCAGCGGGAAATAAGCCGGTTCGGCCAGCAGATTCAACTGCAATTCATCAACCGCCGCCCCGATCACCGAACGGGACTTGATGATCTCGATCTCGGTCGCCGCTTCGCTTGCCGTATTCATCAGGCCGGAGAGCGCATCCAGGCCGGTGATGCCGCCGCCCTTGGTCTCCACCTGGATCAGGGTATCGCCCCGGTAAATCGGGGCGGCGAGAAAGATATAGATCAGGGCCCCGATCACAGCCAGCAGAGTAATGGCGGCGACCAACCATTTAGAGTTTAAAAGGATGGCCACCATCTGACCGAGGTCGATTTCATCGTCGGCCGGGGCCGGGGTGGTATTGATATTTTGTTCTGCCATGTTTTTTACAGGTTCAAGGTTGAGGACAGGTTCAATGCTCAAGACAGGTTCAAGGTCCAAGGTTCAAGACAACTGCAAATGAGATGCGAGGAGCGAGCGACAAAGCAATTCAGTGCTTTTAATCAGTTACAGCCTTCTGGATTGCTTCGCTTCGCTCGCAATGACAACTCCCGGTTCTCCTTTACTTATACCCACAGGGCATGAGTTTCGCACGAGCAGACAAGCTGCTCAACCCGACTTTATTTAAGCTTGTACATATTTAGCTTAGGACACAAAGCTTGCAATGTCATTTATATTTAAAGACAGGTTCAAGA
Organism: Desulfurivibrionaceae bacterium; assembly: GCA_046484585.1. GTDB lineage: Bacteria > Desulfobacterota > Desulfobulbia > Desulfobulbales > JAGXFP01 > JAGXFP01. The sequence goes on along the minus strand of JAWOIQ010000167.1, from coordinate 9,222 downwards.
TTCAAGGGACAAGGTTAAGGACAGGTGCAAGATTCAAGGTTCAAGCCAAAAGCAACTCCCGGTTCTCTTCCGTCTTTTACTGTACTTAAGCTTAGGAACCAATTTCCAGAGTTGCGTAATGATTCAATCTCAACCTTCATCCTTCAACTTGAATCATGAACCTGCCCTTAACCCTGTCTTTGTCCTTCATCTTGAACCTTGTCCCTTGAACCTTGAACCTTGAACCTGTACTTAACCTTGCCCCTTGAACCTGCCCTCTAATCCGTCCAGTCGTCGATCAGGGAATTGGTCTGCCAGATGGTCTGGACCGTGGGCAGGATCTTGCCGACAATCCGGTTCCAGACGGTCAGGCCGGTCGGGGCGACGTAGACGACATCGTGTTTTTCCAGGTTGAAGGTCGTGGCCAGAAGCAGGGCGTCGGCCGAGTTGGCATCGAGACGGTAGGCCGCGGGCCGTCCGGCCTCGTTGCGGAAGACGAAGATCTGGCCGGCGTCGGCGTTGTCGCTGCTGATCCCGCCGCTCCGGCTGAGGGCGTCGGCCAGGCTGAGACGCTGATGGACCATCGGCACCGCCATCGACTTGCTGACCTCGCCCATGACATAGACGTTATTATCGGTATTGTCCGGGACGTAGAGCTGATCGCCGGCCTGAAGGACCATCGGGGCCGGATTGCCCTGCCGGTAAAAGGCGAGGAGATCGATCCGGAAGACCTCCCCTCCCCGGCTTAGCCTGAGCTCGCGCAGATCGGCAAGCTCGGTGGGACCGCCGGCCAGATTGATCGCCTCCAGGAGGGTCAGGGGCCGATCGGTCAGGGCGATGATATTGGGGGTTTCAACCTCGCCGACAACCACGATTTTCTTGCTGCGGAAATCGGCGACCCGCAGGTCGATCTGGGGGTTCTTGATGTACTGGCTCAGCTTATCGGCCAACAGGGCGCGGAGCTCGGCCACGGTCAGACCGGCCACCTCGATCTCGCCGACATATGGGTAGAAAATTTTACCCCGGGCATCGACCAGATTTCCGGCCAGTTCCGGAGACCGGAACTCGCCGGCCGGGATAGTCAGTTCGGGATGGTCCCAGACGGTGACGGTCAAAATGTCGCCCGGGCCGATGATGTATTCCCCGGCAATCGCCGGTCCAGACGAGAAGGCCGAAGCGGGGGCGTTGCGGGTCAAGCGTTCGGCATGCTGCCTGGCGATCAGCTCGGCGGTGATCGGGATCAAAGGGATGATTTCGCTTTTCTTTACCGCGGCCTCCCCCGAGGCTTTACCCAGATCGCCTTCGTTAAGCCGGTGGCCGGGAGCCCAGGCGCAGCCGGCCAAGGAAGAGAACATGGAGGCGAGCAGCAACAGTCCGGCAACAAAAAAGATCCGCTTCATAGTACTTCTATCCAATTATTAATGCCCCGGTCGATGGCGGCCAGCGCCTCCGCGAAGCTTTCCCGGCCCTGTCGATAGGGGTCGATGATGTCAAATTTCCGCCAATGGCCGAGCCGGAAGATCCTGCCCTTGACCTGGGGTATGTTCTTTTCGAGATCACGCTGCTGCCAAAGTTCCATGACCAGGATCAGTTCCGCCCCCGTCGCTATTTCGGTGGTGATCTGCCGGGCTCGATGGCTGGCGGCGTCCAGGCCGCGCTCGGCCAGCAGGGCTATCGCCAGGGGATCGGCCGGTTGCCCGACCAGGGCCATCAACCCGGCCGAAGAGACCTCGACCCCTTCTTCCTTCAGGCGCTCCCGAAGGAGAATTTCCGCCATCGGACTCCGGCAGATATTGCCGGTGCAGACCGTTAATATGGAAGAGAGCATCGTTGAAAAACCTTTTTATCATCAAGATCTTACGGCTTCGGAACCTTAAAAAAAAGAAAAAGTACCCGATTTGAGCCGACAATGCACTTTCTATTCTATTATAAAGACAGGTTCAAGGTTAAGGACAGGTTCAAGGGGCAAGGGGCAAGGTTCAAGACAACTGCAAATGAGATGCAAGGGGCATAACGACCTTGCTTTGCTCGCAATGACCACTCCCAGTTCTCGTTTTCGTATATCCACAGGGCATAAGTTTCATACGAGCAGACAAGCTTCTCAACTCAGCTTTATTTAAGCTTGTAACATATTTAACTTAGGACACAAAATCCTGAGTTGCGTAATGTTTCGGAATCTCATCCTTCATCCCTTAAACTTGAACCTGTCCTTAACCTTGCCCCTTGCACCTTGCCCCTTGCACCTGTTTTTAAGCCATCCACGACCAGGCAGTACGAATAATCTCCTCCTGGTCGATATACTCCGGCTGCCAGCCCAGGGTCTTCCGGGCCAGGGTGCTGTCCGCCACCAGGACCGGCGGATCACCCGGGCGGCGCGGGGCATAGGTGAAGGGGATGGATTTACCCACTACTTTTTCAGCGGCCCGGATAATCTCCAGAATGGAAAAGCCCTTGCCGATCCCAAGGTTGAAGACGTGGGCGCCAGGCTTCTTTTCCATATACTCCAGGGCCTGGAGATGGGCCCGGCAGAGATCGTTGACATGGATATAATCCCGGATGCAGGTGCCGTCCGGAGTGCTGTAATCGTTGCCGAAGACCTGCAGGCAGCTCTCCCCATTTGCCGCTCTGAGCACATTGGGAATTAAATGGGTTTCCGGGTTATGGAGCTCGCCGGTTTCGCCTTGGGGGTCGGCGCCGGCCGCGTTGAAATAGCGCAGGCTCACCGAACGCAGGCCGTGTTCGACGGCCCGGCTTTGAAGGATCTCCTCCACACGCAGTTTGGTTTCACCATAGGGATTGATCGGCTTGGTGGGATGGGCCTCGTCAATCAGCCCCTTGATCGGGTTACCGTATACCGCGGCTGACGAGGAAAAGACAAAGCGTTGCAGCCCTGCCTCGCGCATGGCCCGCAGCAGGTTCTCAGTACCCGTCACATTGTTCTGGAAATAAAGGTCAGGATCCAGGATCGATTCGCCGACCAGGGAACGGGCGGAAAAATGCATGACCCCGTCAAACCGATCCCGCTCGAACAAAGCTTTCAGATCGGCAGGCCGCAGCAGGTCGCCTTCGACCAGGCGCCCCCATTTGGCCAACTGCCGATGCCCCGTTGACAGATTATCAAAAACGGTGACTGAATGGCCAAGGCCAACCAGCATCTTCGCCATATGGGAACCGATATAGCCGGCCCCGCCACACACCAGGATATGCAAAGTCAGGCTCCTTATGCCTTGGTCCGGTAGTTGGCATATACGGCGGAGATGCCGTCCCGCAGATCAGTCGTCGCCTTCCAGCCCAACTCATTGATTTTATCCACCGCCAGAAGCTTCCGCATCGTTCCATCGGGTTTGGTTCGATCAAAAGTAAGCTTCCCCCCAAAACCGACCACATCCTTAACCAGTAAGGCCAAATCCCGGATGGTCAGATCCTCGCCGCAACCGATGTTTATAAGCGGTGAGGAGTGAGGAGTGAGGAGTGAGGAGAATTTGTCGGCCGGCAAACCTGCCAGGAAGACAGCGGCATCGGCCATATCGTCGCTGTAGAGGAATTCGCGTCGCGGGGCGCCGGTACCCCAGACAACGACTTCAGGCTCAAGTTTCGAGGTGCATGATTCAAGGAATCCGGTTCGCAGAGGTTCCGGAATGCGGCCATTCCTGTTTTCATCCGCCTCGATGCCGGCCAGGTCGCCCTCGCCGGCCAGTTTGGCCAGATGAAACTTGCGAATCAGGGCGGGCAAAACGTGGGAGTTTTCCAGATCGTAGTTGTCGCCCGGTCCGTAGAGATTGGTCGGCATCACCGCCAGATACCTGGTGCCGTACTGCCGGTTGTAGGCCCAGCACATCTCGATCCCGGCAATCTTGGCCACCGCGTATGGCCGGTTGGTCGCTTCCAGCGGCCCGGTCAGGAGATACTCCTCCTTCATGGGCTGGGGGCAGTCGCGGGGATAGATGCAGGAGGAACCCAGAAACAGCAGGCGTTTGACCCCGGACCGATAAGCTTCATGGATAAGGTTGGTTTGAATGGCCAGGTTCTGGTGGATAAATTCGGCCGGATAGGTGTTATTGGCCACGATGCCGCCGACTTTGGCGGCGGCCAGGAAGACATATTCCGGACGCTGCCCGGCGAAAAACTCCCGCACCGCCGCCTGGTCGGTCAGGTCCAGCTCCGCATGGCTCCGGGTGATGATCCCGGTATATCCTTTTGCCTGGAGGTTGCGCAACAAGGCGCTGCCCACCAGACCACGGTGACCGGCTATATAAATGCGGGAGTGAGGAGTGAGGGGTGAGGGGTCAGGAGTCATTTTTTGTCTATCTCTTTTCTCAAGGAATTTATCAGGCCGGCAAGAAGTCTAAAAACTTTATCCACTTTATCAAGAAGGATTTTTTTGACGGAAAGATATCCCAAATTATCACTTATTAATATTTGTGTTTCCAATTCGCTTAAAGATCCACGTGCAATCGAGAGAAATTGCAGGAATTCCTTTTGGCCGGTGCGCCCTGCCCCTTCAGCGATATTACTGGGAATAGAAACGGCGGCCCGGCGCATCTGGCTTGTTAAGGCATATAATTCTTCTTGCGGAAAACGGGCCGTAACCTGATAAATCTCCTGAACCAGCAGCATAGCCTCCTGCCAGACAAGCAAATCATGATGTTTTCTCTTCATCCATCCCTCACTCATCGCAAGCTTCAAGCTGCAAGCTTCAAGTCAAAGCCTCACTTCTAACCCCTCACCCCTCACTAATCTTTTCCTAACCCCTAACCCCTAACCTGCCCTTCTACTCATGGTGATTAAAAACCGCATACCCCTTTCGCTTGACCAGTTCGTCGCGTTCGGCGGCTTTCAGGTCTTCACGAACCATCTCCGCCACCAGTTCCGGAAAGGATATTTTGGTGGTCCAGCCCAGTTTTTCCCTGGCCTTGGTGGGGTCGCCCAGGAGAGTATCGACCTCGGTGGGCCGAAAATAACGGGAGTCGACCTGGACGATGCAGCCGCCCTTGGCGTCATAACCTTTCTCATCAAGCCCTTTGCCCTTCCAGGTAATGGAAAGGCCTATTTCATCGGCGGCCGCGTTGACAAAGTCGCGGACGCTGTAATGCTCGCCGCTGGCAATGACAAAATCCTCGGGCTCGTCCTGCTGGAGCATCAGCCACTGCATCTCGACATAGTCCCGGGCATGGCCCCAGTCGCGTTTCGCGTCGAGGTTTCCGAGATAGAGGCAATCCTGAAGGCCGAGTTTGATTCTGGCCAGGGCCCTGGTAATCTTTCTGGTAACGAAGGTTTCGCCCCGGACCGGCGACTCATGATTGAAAAGGATGCCGTTGCAGGCATAAATCCCGTAAGCCTCGCGATAGTTCACCGTAATCCAGTAGGCATAAATCTTGGCGACGGCGTAGGGAGAGCGCGGGTAGAACGGGGTGGTTTCAGTTTGCGGGGTTTCCTGGACCTTGCCGAAAAGTTCCGAGGTCGAGGCCTGATAGAATCTGGTTTTCTTCTCGAGCCCCAGGATTTTGATGGCCTCAAGCAGACGCAGAGTACCCAGGGCATCCGAATTAGCGGTGTACTCCGGCTCTTCAAAGGAAACCGCCACATGGCTCTGGGCCGCCAGATTATAAAGTTCATCGGGTTGAATCGCCTGAATAACCCGAACCAGGCTGCTCGAGTCGGTCATATCGCCATAATGCAGAATAAAACCACGCCCCTTCTCATGGGGATCCTGATAAAGATGGTCTATCCGCTCGGTATTGAAAGATGAGGATCGCCTTTTAAGACCGTGGACTTCATAACCTTTTGCCAAGAGGAACTCGGCAAGATATGATCCATCCTGGCCGGTAACCCCTGTAATTAACGCCTTCTTTTTCATTCCTGAATTTCTCCCTCTAAATACTTATTTAAATTGTAAACTCAACTTTCTGACTTGATTAAAACCTGAATCCGTGAGCGTTCGAGAACGGTGCAGATGCAAGGCGGTAACGATGTCGATAATACTAATGGTATATCAACGAGTTGCCAACACAGCACCCCAAGGGTTCTGTTCAATCCTCCTTTAAGGAGGGCACTTCCTGCGGGGCGCAGATGCGCCGTTATCGGGGCGCCCCGCAGGGCGGCGGGGTGAACCATGGCGATCCAGGGAAAACGATTATCTAATGCAATTACAGACTGATAAAATGAAATTCCCCACGAAGCCGTCAGTCACGGATTCAGGTAAAAGCTTTATTGGGGCAGATCCTCCCCCCCCAGCCGAAACGGTCTGGGTGAAAAACCGAGATCAGCTGCCGCCTCGGCGTGGGTAAAGACCATATCACGGTTCATCCGCTCCGCCATTTCCGCCGACCAGTGGCGGTATCTCGGCAAAAGCCGCAGGCAGCTCACCGACACGCGGAAAGCCGCCAGGGGGATCATCACCGAAAGCCGCCGGCGATGCAGGGCCGCAAAGACACGACCAACCATATCCCGGTAAGGCAGGGTTTCGCCACCGGAAATATTGTAGGCCCGGTTTGCCGCTATAGGATTTTTCAGGGCTGAAACACAGGCGGCAGCAACATCTTCAACGTGGATCGGCTGGCGCAGGCCCCCGGCTTTGCCGAAGAATGGGAAAAATCGAAAGCGGCGAATAAAGCGGGCAATCTCACTGATATTCCTGTCGCGGCCCAAACCGTAAATCAAGGTGGGCCGGAGTATTACCCACTCAACACCTTTACTTTCCGCCCATGCCTTCAAACGCTCTTCGCCCTCGGCTAAACTTGCGGCATCAGCCTTTTCAGCCGGGTCCAATGAGGTGGTCTTGGTAAAGCGGCTCGTTGATGAAAGGGCTACGATTCGACGAACCCCGGCTGTTTCGAGCATCGAAAAATAATCGGGCAGGACCCGTATGGGGGCCAGGCACAGCCACTCCTCGACGGCAGGCACTTCGGAAGGGAAGCGATCACAGGGCGCCGAATCTACTGTGTTATCGGCCTGCTCATGTACAGCAGTACACATCGCAGGCCGATGCCTTGCATCTCCACCACCCTGTAATCGCTTACCGGATGGGAGATTGGCCAATCCTGGGTGGCTTATCCCGTGATCGGTTACTTCGGAAGAGATGTACCCGGGCACGGAAAGCCGCATCCAGCTCACTCCAGCTTCCGCGTTGGCGACCGGCGCTTTTCTGGAAAAGGCAAACACGTGCCGACCTTCATTAATCAAGAGCGGAATCAGGCTTTCACCGACCATACTTCCCGCGCCGAGCACACCGGCAGCCGCCCCTTCATTCATTTGCGAATTTGTCAACTTGAACCTTGTATCTGCCCTTAACCTTGCAGCTTTTAGCTTGAAGCGTTTAGCTCTTGCAGCATGATGGCGTCGCAAAAAGTCGCCACCTCCTGCGTTGCTGCAAATTGTCTCGTCATTGCAGCGCACTGAAGTACGCTTCATTACTCGAAATTCGCGCGCCTTGGATCTGACAATTTTTGCTTGGCCATCCCATTTTTGACTTTTTGCGAATTCATCATATATCGCTCAACCACCAATGATGAAGACTTGGCGGCCGCAACCAAACCGAAACGCAGCCAGACTCCTAAAGCAACCAGACCCATCAGAACTCCGGGATATTGATGCCGGAAAAACTTGCGATAAAAACGCATCATGCCCTTGTGCTTGTGCCACTCGACAAAAACCGGCCGGGCATGGCTGCAATGGCAGCGGTAGTGGACCACCGGCGCGTCGGGAACGAAAAGGATCTTCCAGCCCCGCTGTCTGAAGCGCATGCACCAATCCAGATCCTCGCAGTGCAGGAAATACTCCTCGTCCCAGACACCGACATCATCGATCGCCGCCCTACTCACCAGCATCAGTGACCCGGAAACCGCTTCGACTTCAATGGGAGAATCGGGCAGCGGTTGGGTGTGCAGATGAAAATCGAAAAAGAGCTTCGGCCACCGATCTGACCACCGCGACAAACCGAAAGCCCGCACGAATGAACGCCACGGCGTGGGAACCGCCCGCCGCCCCCCGCCCTGCTCGCTGCCGTCAAGGTTGGTCAACCGCCCGCCCACCATGCCGATGCTTGAATCGCTGTCCAGCACTTGAACCAGGCGCCGCAACGAGTCCGGCGCGAGAATGCAGTCGGGATTTAGAAACAGCAGATATGGCTGAGCCGCCAAATTCAGGCCAAGGTTACAGCCCGCCGCGAAACCCTGATTGCGCTGCGAACGATGGATCAGCAATCGACCTTCCCCGGCAAAAAGCGGGCCCAGGCCGATCAGGCTCGAATCGAATGAATAGTTATCGACGACAATCACCTGTTCCGCCTGAGCCAGGGCCGAGCGAACGCAATCACCAAGCAGTTCGCCGGCGTTGTAGTTGACGATAATTACCGAAACAGGTTGAAGAGGAGAATTCAATTTTTCACCAGAAACGTTTTTCCATTACCCGGAGGATATCGAGGGAGGCAGCCACTCTTTTATCCTGTACCTGCTTACGCTTACGCCACATCCTCGGAATGCCCTGTAAGGCATCCCGCTTGGCCCGGAGGATCACGCCGCCCTGGCCCCGCACCACGAACACCGCCAGGGCAAGGAGGTTCATGGCCAGATGAAGCGGCAGAAATGCCCAGAACAAAAGGCCCGGCATATCCTTAACATATGTCCAGACCAGATTGCGGTGCCCGTGGTAGACCGCGAAATCGCTATGCTGCCCGCCGGTACTGGCCGAGCCGACATGATGCGCCACCGCGGCCGGCACATAAAGGCAACGATATCCCGCCAGCCTCAAGCGGAAACCGAGATCGACATCTTCAACATAACAAAAAAAATCCTCGTCGAAACCACCCATCTCAAGCAGAGCTCGACGTCGATACAAGGCCGCCGCCGCGCAGGGCGAGAAGATTTCGCTTTCATTTTCGGCGGAAACCGACGTCGGAGCGCCATATCCCATACGCCACACCAGACCGCTTATATGGTACGCATCGCCGATACCGTCCAAAATCATCGGATCGCCTGCGTTGAGCATTTTGCCGCCGATCACCTCGAACCCCGGATTAGCCCGGGCCCCCGCCAACAGCTCCTCCAGCCAGCGCGGTTCAGCAAAGACATCGGGGTTGACGAGCGCGATCCATTCGGACTGTTCGGAAGAAGCCTCCATGGCCAGATTATTGCCCCGGGCAAAGCCGGTGTTCCGGCTCTGCACCATCAGCCGCACCCCAGGGAAGCGTCGCGCGACCTCCAGAGAGTTGTCCGTACTGGCATTATCCAGCAGGATGATCTCGCG
>JAWOIQ010000130.1:0-2626 GCA_046484585.1 Desulfurivibrionaceae bacterium | reverse complement strand
CGCCAATTTCGAGGAATAAAACGTACTTTGCACGCTGCAAGGAAGAGACAATTTGCGGCAACACAGGAGCTGGCGACTTTTTGCAACGCCATCAAGCTTTTAATCTGCCACTCAGAAAATGCCATCCTCAAAGGAGGATTGGACAGAACCCCTTGAGGTACCGCGTTGGCAACTCGTTGATATAACAATAGTATTATCAACATCGTTGCCGCCTTGCATCTGCAACGTTCTCGAACGCTCACGGATTCAGGATATCGTCCCAAAAAAACAATTTAAATTATCCGCAACCTGTTATATGATTTGCAGGCTGAAGACATTTCCAGGCACGCTTCTTGCGAAAAGTTTCCAGAACAGGTTAACCGGAGAATATCCGTATGTCCGAACCCAAAAATTCAATAGAATCGCTTTTTTCAGAGTTCGTCATTGCCGATAATCACCGGGACAGCGACTACTTCACCCTGCTCAGAAAGCTTGTCCTGGGTCGCAACAGCAGCCCCACCGGCGACGATCACCAACTCTGGCAGGAAGCCATCGATAAAGCATACAGCCTGCTCGATGATGAGATCCGCACCAATGAAGACAAACCCATCACCGCGGTCAAATTCGGCACTTCAGGCTGGCGGGGTTTGCTCGGCAAGGATCTTTTCGTCAAGTCGGTGGTCCAGGTGACCATGGCAATCTGCGAACTTTATGACGACAACGCCCCGGCCGAATTGCGGCAGGCTCTCGGAGTTGAATCGCGGCAGGATGCGCAAAAAAGAGGCGGCATAATCGGCTTCGACAACCGTTTCGGAGGAGAACTGCTGGCCGGTTGCGTGGCCGAAGTCCTCTCCGGTGCCGGATTCCGTGTCCATTACGCCGGAGAATCGTCGACCGGGGTACTTTCCGCCGCCTTACTTGAACTCAACGCGGCATTTTCAATCAACCTCACCCCGAGTCACAACCCCTTGGAATACGGCGGTTTTAAATTCAACGCCGCCGATGGGGGTCCCGCCGCCAAAGTGATCACCGACCGGATCACCGCCAATGCCGGACGAATCATCGAAGATGACCGGATGCCGAGCGGCGCCCCACGTCCCGAATTGGTCCAGGAGGTGGATGCCCTGGCCAGCTGGCAGAATTTTGTCCGCAAAGGTGCAAGCCGCCATAAACTGGATTACGACCGGATCATTGATGATTTTTTCAAAAATGATTCCGTGGCCATCGCCATAGATTCGGTCCATGGCGCCAGCCGGATTCACATCGCCCCGCTTTTTAAGCATCAGGAAAGTGGGCGGCTCATCACGATTCGTGACAACATCGACCAGACCTTCGGCGGCATCGCGCCAGAGCCTTCTCCCGCCAACATGAATCTTGTCCGCCAGGCTCTGGCCGAAAGGAGTGAACCTTTAAAACTGGGCATGGTGATCGATCCCGACGCCGACCGGATCAGGTTCACCGACGGACTTGAAGATATCGAAATGAACAAGTTCGGCGCTGCCGCTTATCACTACCTGCACGAATACAAACAACTTTCCGGCATGGTGGCGAAGAGTGTCGCGACCAGTAATTTCGCCAACGCCATCGCCCGGGGGCTCGGCGAGGAGATATTTGAAAGCCGGGTCGGCTTCAAGGAGTTCAAACCGGTCATTGACCGCGCCCTCGTTTTTTTCGAGGAATCGGACGGTATCTCGATCATCGGCCACACCCCGGAAAAGGACGCTTACATCGGCCTGTTACTGGCTCTGGACATGACCATCTCCCTGAACACTCCTTTAAGCGTCTACATAAAAAAACTCGAGGAAAAATTCGGGGCTTTTCATCCGGAGCGGGCCGCCATCGAGGTGGACATTCACGGCGCGGAGTTGCAAAATGCCCTGGCCAGGCTCGAAAAATACCAAAAAGGCTCGAGTATCCTGGTGGGCGACCGGGAACTTACGGTCAGCGAAGTTATCGATATCGACGGCTACAAAATGATCATGGAAGACGGAAGCTGGCTGATGATCAGACCATCAGGCACCGAACCGAAAGTGCGCTTTTATGTCGAGGCCAGAACACCGGAGGCCAAAGAGGAGCTCTTCGATACCGCCCGCCGTCTCCTGGTTGAAGTCGGGATAAGCGCATGATCTCCAAAAACGCAGCCCAAGGCCGCCGAAATTTAATCCAGGAATTTCAAGGCAAACCAGCAGTTGAACACGCGGGTTGATAAACAAGTCGACCCGCCCGGATTTAGACGAATCAGCCCGGACAATGGGCTGTGTGTTGATCAGGGAGAAAATCTTGATTATGCGAGATAAGGTTGAAGAAGCCCTGAGCAGGATCAGGCCGACTCTGCAGAAAGACGGCGGAGATGTGGTTTTGATCGATGTGACGGAGAATGGGGTGGTAAAGGTGCAATTGACCGGGGCCTGTCGCGACTGCCGGATGTCCGATGCCACAACCAGGAGCATCGAAAATTTTTTAAAAAGCGAAGTTCCGGAAGTTTCCGCGGTAGAGCCCGTGTGACACTCTGAATCCTTTATTCATGATGGCGTCGCATGCCAACCCCTTGCGGGGTGAAAATCGTCAAATCCAAGGCGCGCGAATTTCGAGAAATGAAACGTACTTCATTACGCTGCAAGGAAGAGACAATTTACAGCAACGCGGG
>JAWOIQ010000073.1:0-19210 GCA_046484585.1 Desulfurivibrionaceae bacterium | reverse complement strand
ACCAAGCCATCGCTGCTGATGCTGTCGATGGCGCTGACTCCGGTGTCATTGTGCAGGATGAAAATCGGTTCCGATACCGACTGATCGATTTCCATAACTGCCGCATTGCTCGAAACAACGCTCACGTTACCGGCGATATCGGTCTGCTCCACCCGGATTTCCCCGATTCCATATACCCCCTCGGAAAGCGTGAAATCGCTGCCGCTGCCGGCTACCCAGTTCGTGCCGCCATCGACACTGTAGCGCCAGCCGGCAACATCCTTGTCCAACGTCACGTTGACCACGCCGTCATTGGTGATGTTGTCCGCCGGGTAGATCCCGGTATCACTGCTTAAGGCCATGACCGGATCGTTCACTGTCTGGTCGATCGTGATCTCCGCGTCATTCACGGTCTGATTGCTGACGTTGCCGGCCGCATCGCTCTGCTCGACCAGGATATCCCCTATGGCGTACACGCCCTCGGAAAGCGTGAAACTGTCACCCTCACCATTCACCCAGTTCGCACCTCCATCGACGCTGTAACGCCAGCCCAAAACATCAGCATCCAAGGCGACGTTGACCACACCGTCATTGGTGATGTTATCCGCCGGGTCGATCCCGGTATCACTGCTTAAGGCGATGACCGGATCGTTCACCGTCTGGTCGATAATCACGCTAAAGGGATCTGACAATTCACCGGGGTTCCCGGCGACGTCCGTAGCCCTCGCAGTAATCTTGTAGGCGCCCTCGCCCAGAATAGTGCCAGTGTGGTCAAAACTCCAGGCACCGCTAGCATCTGTGTTCGTATAACCTATGGAAACGCCGTCAACGAAAACCTCAACGCTGCTATCCGCTTCAGCGCTGCCGAAAATAATCAGCGTTTGGTCACTGGTAATACCGTCATTTGCGCTGCTCCCGGCGGTATCATCCATGATCGCGATAATTACCGGCGCATCGGGAGCCATAAGATCGACACCATATATTCTGGAATCGGTGTCAACTCCTGTATTGCCGAAACCATCGGTAGTGGAGATACTTGCCTCGATAGTCATGTCTTCATCGGCGACGAGGGTACCGCCGGCAACGTCGATGCTGAACCTTAATCCGTTAACTCCGCCGTCATAAACCAAACCTGTATAGGTGCCGGTGAAATTATCGTTACTCACTGCCAGGGTAACCATGTCGCCGGCTTTGGCATCGCCACCAACGGTGCCCTGAATCGTGACATTGCCACCGGATTCGACGATATTGATGATATCATCACCGGCTATAGGGGCATCAAGATTAATGGTTGGCTGAGGGAGGTCAATGGCAAGGGAGTACGATTCGCTGTCTGTGCCGATCCCGGAAACACTACCAATACCACCGCTAGTAACAATAGCATCGATGGTGTTGTTGTCATCGTTGACAAGCGAACTGCCGGCTACGTCGATGTTGAATCTTAACCCGTTACCCCCGTCGTCAAAAACATACCCGACATAGTCAATGCCTCCCACCGTCAGGGTGACTTCGTCCCCGACCTTTGCATCGCCGCCGACACTGCCGGCAATAGCAACGAGGCCCTGCGATTCGAGGTAGTTGATAACATCGTCGACGGTAATGTCGGGATCAAGAGTGATGGTAGGATTAGGAACCGTGGTATCGAGAGTGTAACTTTCGCCGTCCGGATCACTGCCGATACCGTAATTACCGGCTGCATCATAGGATTCGACAATGGCGTCGATGGTTGTGTCGGTATCGGCTTCAAGGGCGCTGCCTGCAACGTCGATACTGAATCGCAACCCGTTAATTCCGTCGTCAAAAACCTGTCCGCTGAAGTCTTGGCCTCCCACCCTCAGGGTGATCCAATCACTAATCCGGGCATCACCTCCGACACTGCCGGTAACGGCAACGCTGCCTTGCACTTCGGCAAAATCGATAATGCCGTCGCCGGTAATATCCGCATCGAGGGTAATCGTCGGCGCCGGCGGGGTAAGATCAATAGTGTAGTCTCCCGTCCCAGAGGCACTCCCTGGATTACCGGCCAGATCGAAAGTATCAATTCTGGCCGTGACGGTACCGGTATTCCCGTCGCCGGCATAAACAAGAACGCTGCCATCCACGTCGACGCTGAAGACCCCCTTCAATTGTACCGACCCTGTAAAATCAACCCCGTTCACCGCCAAGGTGACCGTGTCGCCGACCTGGGCGTCGCCGCCGACCGTGCCGGTGATCTCCACAACCCCGGTCGCTTCGGCGATATTGATGATGCCGTCGCCGGTAATAGGATCTAGAAAGATCTCCGGCACGGGCGCGGTGAGATCGACGCCGTATCCCTCGGTGTCGGTACCGGAGTTACCGGTCCCACTGCTGGTGACACTGGCGTCGATGACCCGATCGGGGTCGGCAGCCAGGTCGGAACCAGCCACGCTGATACTAAAACTCTTGTCGTCTTGAACCGGGCCGCTGTAGCTAACCCCGTTCACGGTCAGGGTGACCGTATCGTCTATCTGGGCGCCGCCGCCGACCGTACCGCTGATCGTTACGTCACCCGCTGCTTCTGCGATATTGATAATGTCGTCGGCGGTAATATTGGCATCGAGGGTGATGGTCGGATCGCTTACCTCCTCGACCTTTTGCCCGGCTTTATAGACCGAGGGCCGGGGCGTCGTTGACGGGGGCTCCGGCTCCTCCGGATCGACAGAGAGTTTGTCGATGGGATCGATAGCGCCGGTTCCCGGGCCCTTGCCGGTCAATATCGAGCCGCTGCTGGCCTCGACTAACGGCGGCGAGGTGATTTCATTGGAAGGCGGTGCATCGTTTAAGTCAGCAACCTCACCTCCCCGGCTTTCCCGATCATCACCACCATCCCCTTTACCACGCGCATCTATATTTTCGCTCACCACCCGCAGGCTGCCGGCCCCGGCAACCTTGGTGACTCCAACCATCTTGAAAAGATCGCCCAGGGTGCTGGTATGGTCACTGCTGAAATGAGCGGAATCCAGGACGCTATCGTCGGGGTCGGTGAAAACGACCGGCTGAAGAGGATCGGCTAGGGCATCAAGGGCGCCGTTGGGGATGATGACATAGGTGCCATCGGAAAAGCTTAACAATAAATCGACATCGGCGACATCAACCGAGATGAGCTTTGCTTCACATTGGGGGCAGACAATTGTTCCGTCCGCGGCGACAAAGGCACGCGCTACGGATTGCCCTTGCCCAGACCCTTCGTTAATGCTGTTGCCTTTTCCGCCATCAGTCTCGATTGCCATAATTCCACCCCCCCAATACCAACTCTGTCCTTACAACCCCCAAAGATCAAGCCGCTAGCAAGCAGATTCGCCACCCTGGCCGTTACGTAACCGGCCTCGGCCTCGAACTGCTTTTATCGGTATAAACGAGCCTGAAGAACTCATTTTAATCCGGGAAAGCTTGCCGCCGGGCATTTTATGACCGCGCCGGGATTGTCGCCTTAAGCTCTCGGCTTATTCATCAGTGTTGAACGGCAATTTCGGCGGTTCGCCAACCTCGGCAGCCATGTGGCTTGTCAGCTCGTAAATCCGGGTACAGATCTGATCGTTCCCTTTCTCCGTGAGATTGGAAATGGCGTCGAGTTGACCGCCGAGCACCTGCAATTCATGGCGCAGGTCTTTACTTGCATTGTCAAGTTGTTTGAGAGATTCCCTTGCCGAGTCATCCAGATGAACGGTCAGGTCGGGGATCTGCTTGGCCAGTTCCTCATTGCCTTTTTCGGTAGCAGCGGATATCTCAGACAGTTGACTGCCGAGTTGCTGCAACTCACGGCGCAAGTCACCACCCGCATTGTCAAGTTTGTTAAGCGATTCCCTGGCCGAGTTATCCAACTGGGCGGCAAGTTCGTTAAGCCGATTAAGCAGGCCGTCATTGCCCCGGTCGGCAGCATCGGATATGCCCGTCAGTTGGCTGCCGAGTTGCTGCAATTCTCTGGACAGGTCTTTACCAGCCAGGTAGAATTGTTCGAATGATTGCCGGGCCGAGTCATCCAGCTGAGCGCTCATTTCGGCCACCTGTTTACGTACTTTTTCGTTGCCGCTCTCGGTAACACCGGAAACAGCATCAAGCTGCCCGCCGAGTTGACTGCCGAGTTTCTGCAGCTCGCAGCGGAAGTTATTATCGACATTATTAAGCAATAGATGCGATTGCTTCGCATCGGCAGCCAGATGAACAGTCAGTTCGGAAATCTGGGTGGAGATCTCGCCGCTCCCCTGCTCAATAATATTGTAAACGGCGCCGAGCTGGCCGCCGAGCTGCTGCAACTCACCGCGGAAGCCATGGCTTGCCTCGGTCTGTTCGGTAAGGGCGCGCAGCATATCGGCCCGCTGATTTTTAAAGTCGTCGATTTCGGCAGAAAGCGCCCGCTGCTGCAGGCGGGCCGCCTCAGCCAGCCTTTCCTCGATCTTGTACGAATCGAGGGTATTGGTCAGGCGTTTCTGTTCATCCATCTGCATGGCAAGCAGTTTATGGGTTTCCTTGGCGTCCCCGGCCAGATGAACGGTCAGCTCGGAAATCTGGGTGGAAATCTCACCGTTACCCTTCTCCATGGTGTTGAAAACAGCGCCGAACTGCCTGCCAAGCTCCTGCAACTCGGCCCGAAAATTATGGCTCGCCTCGGTCTGTTCGGTGAGGGCGCGCAGCATGTCGGCCCGTTGTTTTTTGAAGTCATCGATTTCGGCAGAAAGCGACCGCTGTCGCACCCGGGCGGATTCGGCCAGTCTCTCTTCGATGCGCAAGAGAATCTCGGAGGAAAAATCGCCGCCGGCCGCCTCGCCGATTCTGCCTTTGAGACTAATGCTCTCAAAGGAAAGAGCTATCTCGATGTGGCGGGCAACTTCCGAACTGAGTAACGAGAAGATGTCACCCTGCAAACGACGCAGCCCAACCATCATCAGGCCGAGAATTATTGATCCCAGCAGGCCGAACATCGAGGCCGAGAATGCAATCGCCATCGACTGCATGGGCGCCTTCATCCGGGTAATCATCGTGCTGAACACCTCGATGGGATTGACTGCGGCCATGTCGAGATCGGCAAAACTGGTGATCAGAATTGAAATGTCGTTAAGAGTCGCCAGTAGACCGATGAAGGTTCCAAGCAGGCCCATTCCGACCAAGAGGCCGGTCAGGTATTGCGGCAAGGCGTTGCGGCGATTCAGACGAGAACGCACATTGGCCAGTTCATGCTCAAGGGCTGCCTGTTCCTGGTGAGAGATGGAACGGTCACCCGATGTAGCGATCATCTGGGTAATACACGCAAGATCGCCGGTATAGCTGTTGGCCTTTTCCTGAAGGGTAGCCCGATCGGTTTTAGCGTGGATGGTCCTGGAAAAATCGACGATCGTTCTGGCTTCGTGCATCAACCGTCGGGCATTGAGGAGGATAATCACTCCGCCGACCAGGATGATCATAAAAATGGTATAGTTGATCTGTGGATGGGGATTGCGCTCTATCGTGTACAGGATCCCGTCGAAGAAAACCGCGGCCCCGATAAGCAGCATAACAAAAGGCAATGACACGAAAATGTAGTAGATTTTGAGTTTCTTAAGCATAAAATTCTCTCGTTAGATTGTATTTGTCAGCCACACACCGTTTACAATGGCGTTGCAAAAAGCCCGATCTCCCGCGTCGTGGCGCTTTCTTGCTCCTTCGGCATACCTTGTCTGACCTCAGTCGCAAAAACATTCCACTCCTGGTTTGTCGAAACTTTTTGCTTAGCCCCTTCGAGACTTTTTGCGAATTTTTCGTTTATCCTGCATAACCATAACCTTGAAAACAAAGTTTAATTGGCACGGAACGCCCCGTCACGAAACTCCAGCAGCGGAGAGAGGATGTACGAAAGGATTGTCCTCTTACCCACCGCGATATCGGCACTCGCGGCCATGCCGGGCATCAGCACGTCCGGCTGGCGTATACGTGACGTTATGGTTGATACGTCGACTTCGATATTTACCCGGTAATAGCGATTGTCTCTCTCATCGGTCAGGGTATCCGCGCTGACCTCGGCCACCAGACCTTCAAAGGTGCCGTAGGTTGCATAATCATAAGCCCCGATCCGCACCCGGGCAGGCAAATCCCGGCGCAGGTGGGCACGGTCGTCGGGGTTTGCCCGGGTCTGGATAACAATCCGCTGATCGCTCGGGGTAATTTCCAGCAATATCTCACTGGGCCGCACTACGGCGCCAATCGTAGTGATATTTAATTTATTGATCAGACCCGCAACCGGACTTCTGACAATATTCCGCTCGAGCCGATCGACGCTGGAGTCAATTTCGAAACTTAATTTTTCAAGCTCCTCACGTACTTTCGTCAAAGTGGCGGACGCCTCGGCCCGGAAACGGGCGGAAGCTTCCTTCACCCGCGATTCAGCTTCCGATACCGCGGCTTGCAGGCGCGGAGCTCCGTTTGCCGCCTCGGATATCTGGCTCTTGAGCTGCTGGATACGCATCTGGCTATCCAGCACTTCCAATTCGGAGGCCGCGTTGTTTTTCTCCAGACCCTTGATTACATGATGCCTTTTTTGGGCCAGAACCAACTCTTCCAGCAGATTCTTCTGTTTTGCCTTTATTTCCGCAAGTTCGCTCTTCTTCTGCCTGCCAAGGGCCTCTAGCACCTGAACCTCTTCGGCTAGCTGGGCGCGCCGAGCCCGCCACGCCGCGGTTTCCACCTGGATCACCTTGGAGTCTTTGAGCTCCTCGGGGAAGTCAATACTGTCCTTGCCGGTCAACTCTGCCAGTAGACGGGCATCGCGGCCACGCAAGGCATCCAGCTTTGACTGCTCCTGCCCCAGATATGAACGGCTCTGGACCCCGGACAATTCAATTAACGGCTGACCGGCGGCAACGACCTGCCCTTCCTTAACCAGAATTTTTTCAACAATACCCCCTTCGAGATGCTGGACTATCTGCGATCTGCCGGCAGGGATGATCTGTCCCACGGTACGTACGATGACATCTACTTCGGCAATTCCGGCCCACCAGAACAGAGTAATAGTGCTGAGCAGTAGCAGCACTACAAAGGCGCGCCTAGGCGATATGGCGGCAAAGCCAGCTCTCGCCTTTCCGAACAGCCCCAACTTCATCAACGGGGCCTGACTCGAACAAGAGATGCATCGGCATCGTTTTCCCTTTCAACCACCGAAACCTCGATATTCTTGGTGGGCATCTTCATTTCAATCAGTAGATTGCGGACAGTCATGGCCCGGTAGAAACCCATCCGTTTGGCCTCGGAGAAACCGGCCGGCACTTCGACGTAAATAATGGCCCCGCCGTCTTCAACGACAGGTGGAAGAAATTCGAGCAACCGATCGTGCTCCGCCGGGGTCAGCCCAACCGCTTCATCCTCGAAACGCACAATGATTTCCCCGTCACTTGCGAGGGTTTTGTCGAGACCATTCCGCGGCTGGGATAATGCGGCCGTGGCATCGACGTATTTCACCAGACTGCCGGCTTGCGCCTGCGGTGATTCCCGCCTGGCAAGCAACATATTCAACCGTTTAATTTCACGTTTTAAGGCAATATTTTCTTCGACAAGATCGGTTGCCGCACCTGCACCGGCCCGGCTATCCTCCTTGGCGGCGGTAATCGGCGGCTTGGCCGACTCAGCCTGATCGGGATTGGTCCTTCCCAATTCAAGGGCAAACATGAATACGGCGACGATCAGAATGGTCAGCAAGAAAAGAAGATTAAGGATCAGATTGGTAGTGGCATCCACATAGCCGGGCCAGAAAATATCCGAACCGTCGCTATCTTCATGACGAGTTTCCATGCTAATTATCCACCTTTAAGCAAACATGCTTTGATATGGCTTGATGTTTGTCACCAAACATCCTCACACACTTAAAAAAACGATTACATCCGCACTTTTCAACTCAGCGCCATCAATTGGTTCAATCTTCCCGCGCCCTTGGTCCGGAACGATTTTTTCTCATCCCCCCACTGATTGATTAAATGATAGCGAATTGCGCTCCCCTTCGGCCCCCGGAGGGGTGTCTTCGCCAGCCGCCCATGGGGTGCCGATGGTTAATCGAACCAGCTGGGTCACCGTATTCATCTCCAGAATATGCAAATCGACCAGGCGGGAACGAAGCTTATAGTACCGATCATAGACAGTGAGCAGATCCAGGAGAGACTGGTTGCCGGAAAGCATCCGTTTTGACATGGCCTCCGCGGCCGTGGAAATCGCCTCCAGTTCCCGGTAACCGGAGGTGATTCGCGCCCGGGTTGCGGCAAGAGTCGAATAATTGGCTGACAATGCCTGAACGACACGGCGGCGCTGGTCATCAAGGCGGTAGAGCAATTCCTGATAACGCGCCAAACGTTCGGCATGGATCCTGTAATCTTTGCCGCCGCTGAACAGTTCCCAGTTCAGCACCATCATCAGGCGCTTGTCCCGCTGGCCTTCCGAGCTGGGGTCCCCTCCGGCATGGAGAGATTTGGAATCGGTGTACTCCGCGTCGACCCGAGGCAGGTAGCGACTTTTTGCCGCCGAGCGATCAATTTTCGCGGCCTGCAACTCGGCGGCCAGCGCGGTGATTTCCGGATTTGATTCAATAGCTGTATCAACGGCCATGCTGAAGGATGGCGGCAGTAACGAAGCGCCAATATCATCGAGCACCGGCAGACGAACCTTTTCGGGCACCAGATTTGTCAAGCGGACGAATTCAATCCCCGCGGCGGCATGGGCGGATTCCTGTTCCAGTCGGGCCGATACTGTTTCCTGGCTGCGCGCCCGTACGCGGGACATGTCGGAAATACTGGATGCCCCGGCGTTGGCGCGTTTTTCGATATAGCTCAGCAACTCCGCAAGCTGAGTTTCAAAGTCACGGGTTATATCTGTCTGCAGGCGGCTGGATACCAGAGAGAGGTAGGTGGTGACCGTAGCGACATAGGCATCACCGTCGCTGGCCCGATAATCTTCATGCCGCGCCTGCTCCCTTACTTTACGACGCCGCCAATCCAGAAAAACGGGGAGGTTAAACAAAGGCTGTCGGACGGTCAGCGACGTGTCGGTCCGGGTGTGGGTGTCGGAATCGACAAGCTCCCCAGTTGTTTCATCAACTACCACCGAAGGTTCGGAAGTTTCTTTACCGGCACTAAGATGCACCGACACCGAAGGCAGCAACAGGGCAAGAGCCTGTCCGCTTTGCGCCTTAGCTTGTTCCGAACGGGCCAGAGCCGCGAGGCTTTCGCGATTGAAACTGCGCCCGGCCCGGATCGATTTGGCAAGGTCCGCCTTTTCTACCCTGCTGGCGGAATCGTCTTCCAATATCTGATTTTCAATCATGGCTTGCACGAATTGGCCATCAACATCGGCTAGCACGGAAATTTCGGAGGCGCCGACCAATTCCGCCAGATTCTGCTTATCCGGCACAATAAAACCTTCGGCAATCTCCCGAAATCCTCCACCCTTTTGGGCTGGGAGGGAATCCGCTGAAGCGCCGTCTATTTGAGGAAGGGGATTTTGCCCTGAAAACCCGGCAAGTGTTGAGTCGATTGACTCTTCGATTGAATCGATGGAAGAGGCGGATCCAGGCGCCGCGCCAGCAGCCTGAATTTCTTCGGCGGCGCTTGCGGAAATAGGTGCAAAAATGAATTGTAGGATTAAAACAAGGACACAGCAATCATCCCACCCGAACCTGTCGATCACAAACGTACCCCTTGCATTTGATCATTAATTACGGTTCCAGACCGTAATTTCAGTTTTTCAAGTGGAGGTGAAAATGGGATTTTGTGCGGATCAGATGGTGTTGTCACAGTTCAATGAAGCGGCAAACATCGCTTTCCCCCCCGGAAAAAACAAGCAATCGCTTTCAGCGATTACAAAAAAAATAGGCGCTCCCCCGCCTTTAACGATATTTCTATATCAACTCACGCACTATCTGTCAAGATTGCGCGTGCTCCAATTAATAATATCACGAATCCGGAAGGCTATTGGGCAACTCGCCCTTATCAACCTGTAATTATTTGCTTATCTGACCCATGGCCATGGCGAAGAATTTGCTGCCGCCGGCTTTCAGGCGTCCGATGTCTTGTCTTTGATTTACAAGGGGGCTTAAGGAGTAAAAGGGATAGTATTCACTACCTTGTTGATTGAACAAATCGCCAAGGACTTATATCCGGGTTTAGCAAAGGGCAAAGGGAAGGACCGTGAAATGGCGCCTGGGAGAGGCCCGAAATAAAAGTGGGGAACCAGGCACAAGTGCCTGATTCCCCTATATGTAAAACTGGCGTCCCCAGTGGGATTCGAACCCGCGTTGCCGGCGTGAAAGGCCGGTGTCCTGGACCTGACTAGACGATGGGGACGCAATGTGAACTACATGTTTTTTTCCACAAGCATTGGTGGGTCGTGTTGGACTCGAACCAACGACTCTCTGCTTAAAAGGCAGATACTCTACCGACTGAGTTAACGACCCGCCATTGGAAGACGCCTTTTTACACTAATCATCTTAGCCTGTCAACATTTCAGAAGCAAATTTTTCCGCTTTTCCCCCACCCGGGCAGCGCGGTCGTTCTGTTCAGCTGAACCGACTGAAAATTGGTCATAATCTCCGGGGGGATTCCCGCGGACAACGGACAGAAATTTGCTTGTCGTCGCCGGGCAGGTCTGCTATCTTCCAATTCCATTGCGCGTCGGCCAAGCGACGACCGGCAGCGGCTGCTTCGGGGCGGCAAACCCGGACGTGCGCAAAGTTATCACACACCAACTTCAAATCAAGGAATACCCCATGGGACTCTTAACCAATTCGGCAAGCTTTGTCCGCTTCAACGTCGAGGGCGAACCGCCGGCCGATTTCTGGAATTTCGTGGCCGAGCGCGTCGCCGCCCACGCCTTCCGCGACATCGACGACAACTACGACGAACGCTCGGTGGGCTGGGTCTCGACCCTTAACATGTTCGACAGCGAATTCGCCTCCTCTTCTTATGCGGCCGGCGACTATGTGGTGCTTTCCCTGCGGATCGACGAACGCAAGGTGCCGCCGGCGGCCCTGAAGAAGTTCGCCATGAAAGAGGAGGAGCGGATCAAGCGGGATCGTCAGGTTCCCAAATTGAGCCGCGACCACCGCAGCGATATCAAGGAGAGCGTCCGGTTGATGCTCCTCAAACGGGCGGTGCCGCTCCCGGCGGTCTACGATCTGGCCTGGAGCCTGGCCGACAACACGGTCCTGTTCTTTTCGACCAGCCAGAAAGCGATCGGCGAAGTCGAGGAATTTTTCAAGGAATCCTTCGACCTCCACCTGATCCAGCAGATCCCCTATCTGACCGCCGGCCACCTGCTCGCCCCCGAGCTGGCCGACCGGCTGGCCGATATCACCCCCGAAATCCTGATCTAAAGGAGCGTCATACGATGGATTTAGTTGACCTGATGGTTGAAAAAGGCTTCCTCGGCCAGGAGTTTATGACCTGGCTCTGGTACAAGAGCGAGGAGCGGGGCGGCGCGATCTTCCTGGAAAATTCCGGCACCGATGTCGAGCTGATTTTCGAAAAGCACATCCTCCTCGAATCGGGCGAGGGCGACTCTTACGAGAAGCTGATCTGCCAGGGATTGCAGGCCGAATTACAGGAGGCTCGAACCGGCCTGGCCATGGGCAAGAAAATCGAACAGGCCCGGATCTCGCTGACCAGGGACGACCACCAGTTCTTCTTCAGCCTGAAGGGCAGCCTCTTTGAGTTCCGCTCGGTCAAGCTGCCGAAAACCCTGACCGACTCGGACGAAAGCGGCGATCCCGAAGCCGCCGCGGGCCGGCTTCTCGACCGGATCGGTTTATACGAGATCCCGATGCGTACCGTTGACGAACTGTTCGGAATGTTCCTCAAAAAAAGAGTCGGCGGAGAGTGGCCGGCCGAGTTGGACAAGCTGCGGATCTGGATCAAAAAGGCCAATTAGGCTAAACTGACCCCCTCGCGAGGTGAAAATCCCCAGAGCCAAGGCGGACGAATTTCAATGCACGGAGCCACCGATGGAATTTGAAACAGTAATCGGGCTGGAGGTTCACGCCCAGCTCAGTACCAATACCAAGATATTCTGCGGCTGTTCGACCGAGTTCGGCAAGCCGGCCAACACCAACACCTGCCCGCTCTGTCTCGGTCTGCCCGGGGTTCTGCCGGTCCTGAACCGCAAGGCGGTGGATTACGCCGTCAAGATGGCCCTCGCCACCAACTGCCGGATCAACCGGACCAATATCTTCGCCCGCAAGAACTACTTTTACCCGGACCTGCCCAAGGGTTACCAGATTTCCCAGTTCGACCTGCCCATCGCCGAGCACGGCTGGGTGGAGATCGAGGTCGAGGATCAGGTCAAACGGATCGGCCTGACCCGGATCCACATGGAGGAAGACGCCGGCAAGCTGATCCACGACGAGCGGGAGCCTGTCAGCTATGTCGACCTGAACCGAACCGGCACCCCGCTGATCGAGATCGTCAGCGAGCCGGATCTCCGCTCCGGCGAGGAGGCCGCCGCCTACCTCAAGAAGCTGCACGCCATCGTCCGCTATCTCGATATCTGCGACGGCAACATGCAGGAGGGCAGCTTCCGCTGCGACGCCAACATCTCATTGCGCCCCAAGGGCCGGGAAGAATTCGGCACCCGGACCGAGCTTAAGAACATGAACTCCTTCCGCAACGTCCAGCGGGCCATCGAGTATGAAGTGCGGCGCCAGCGCGATCTCCTCCTCGACGGCGGCAAGGTGATCCAGCAGACCCTGCTCTGGGATCCCGACGCCGGCAGGACCAGCTCGATGCGCTCCAAGGAAGAGGCCCACGACTACCGCTACTTCCCGGACCCCGACCTGATCCCGGTCGAGATCTCCGAGGAGTGGATCGCGAAGGCCGAAAAGGAACAGCCGGAACTGCCCGACCAGCGCAAAAAACGGTTCATGGCGGAGCTGGAACTGCCCGCCTACGACGCGGTGATCCTGACCGGCGACCGCGAACTGGCCGATTATTTCGAGGCGAGCCTGAGCCAGTACCGGGACGCCAAGAAACTCTCCAACTGGATCATGACCGAACTGATCCGCGAACTGCGCGACCGGGAGATGGAGATCACCAGCTGCCCGGTCACTCCGGTTAATCTGGCCAGGCTCCTCGGGCTGATCGAGGCGGGGACCATCAGCGGCAAGATCGCCAAGACCGTCTTCCAAGAGATGCTGGCGAGCGGCAAGGATCCGGATACCGTGGTCAAGGAGAAGAACCTGGTCCAGATCAGCGACGAGGGCGAAATCCTGAAGCTCGTCCGGGAGATCGTCGCCGCCAACCCCGAGCAGGTCAAACAGTTCAAGGAGGGCAAAAGCAAGGTGATGGGCTTCTTTGTCGGCCAGCTGATGAAAGAGACCAAGGGCAAGGCCAATCCGAAAATGGCCAACCAGTTGTTTACCGAGGAATTGAACAAGTAACCGGCCCCGGATGGAAGAAGGATCGCTGCCCCCCTGAGCCCCCTTTAAAGGACAGGATAAGAAAGCCTCTCCGGATGTTAACCTGAATCCGTGAACGTTCGATAACGGTGCAGATGCAAGGTGGCAACGATGTTGATAATACTAATGGTATGCCTCAACAATAGTGGGAAATTATCAAATGTTTAAAGACCGGACAATCTCTTGGATAATGCCTTTTATTCTGATATTTCTAATTTCCGTCCTCTCTGGGTGTGCCACAATTGATAAGACAACGCAGAAAGATGAAAAAGACTTCGAGCCGGGTTATAGCTATGATGCGAGATTATTCCTATCAAACTCCGAGATAAATCTATTCAACCGCTTATTTCAAAATTTTAATGAAAATCGTCTTGGAAAAGACTGGGAATGGAAAGATGTTGATCCTCTTGCACTTTTTTCTCCAGCAGAAAATCGCAAAAGAAGGCGAGAGCTTTTTCTTTATGAATATTCTCCCAATGATCTTCTGCTAACCGAAAAAAAACCAACCAAAGACCAGCTTGCATTCCTGTCGGTCCTAAAAAACCGTTTTCCAAAAGCTCAAATTTTAATGACTTCAAAAACTGTAAAGATAATTAGTCGTTATGAACCGAGCTATGATGATTTGCCAACGCTTCGCAAGGCAAACCTCAGCATACCCCCTGCTAAAAATATTCTTGAATTAACCGCTGACTTGGGCCTCCAGTGGGCGAACTCTAATGGAACATCCTTATACATATATAATGAGTCGATTCTTATGTCTAAATTTAAATCTGGCTATGTTAGCTTGGCTTTTCCAAATATTGATCGGCCAATTGAGCATTAAGGCATAACATGTGGCTTTACAGCGGACTTGGGCAAAAAAAGCAGCCCTCGCCGTTAAGCCATAGGGTTAGCGAATAAAAAATGACAAAGCCAAAATCCGAAGAAGAAATAGAAGAAGACCTTGTCTGTCGCGCATATTTTAAAGTTCCCCTACAGGATGAACTTGAAGCAATGTCTGACATACAACTTGCCGAAAGAGAGTTGAAAATTGACGGCAAGGTCGCCGAAATAATGATCCGCAATGAGTGGCGCAGACGAGACAAGCTCGAACAACATGAACTCAACCGAGAAATTATTAAACAACAACACCACTTCAATCTTGAAATAGCAAAGCTCCAAAACAAGAAATCATTTAAAACAGCATTATTCTCCGCATGTATTGGTTTTGTAGGGGCTATCGTTGGAGCCACATTAACAGTCTCTGGATCAAAGATGGTAACAAAGGAAGAAGTTCTTCACCAACAAGACAAACAAAAAATAACAGCAGATACTCCTTCCAATACTCAAGCAAAACGGCTAACGAATAATCAGGGTTTAACTCAGATCGCCGAGAAAAAAACAAAGGTAGTTTCATCACAGTCACCTAAAATTAAAGAACAATGATCGCTAACAACCGTTTCAAACGGGACGGTATATCGACAAGTTGCCAACGCGAAGCCGTCACGGATTCAGGGTTAATTCAAGCCGTCATTGCGGCAGCTTGCCGGCCGGATCGGGTCCGACATAGCGCTGGTCAGGCATTTCTCCTCTAACCCGTTTTCCTCATTAATCGTGAAACACATGAAAAACCGGACAACCGACCAAGACCGCAACCGCGGCCACCGCCAGCGGCTCCGTGACAAGTTCCAGGAGCGCGGCATCGAGGCCCTGACCGATTCCGAGGTTCTGGAACTGCTGCTGACCTTCGGCACCCCGCGCCGGGACTGCAAGGACAGCGCCCGGGCCGCCCTGAAGCGGTTCGGCAGCCTGCCCGCGGTTCTGGAGGCCGCCCCCCCCGAACTGCAGGAGGTGGACGGCATCGGGCCGATCAACTCCTTCGCCCTGACCTTTATCCAGGGAGTGGCCCGCCGCTTTCTCAAGGAACGTCTGCAACAACGCGACTACCTGCGCTCTTCCCGGGAGGTGGCCGATTACCTGATCCATGCGATGCGCGACCTCAAGCGAGAGGTGTTCACGGTGATCTTCCTCGACGCCTCCCACTCGATCATCGATACCGACACCATCGCCGAGGGCACCTTGACCTCGAACACCATCTACCCCCGGGAGCTGATCAAGCTGGCCCTGGCCCGGCACGCCGCCGCCCTGGTCATCGCCCACAACCATCCCTCCGGCTCCCTGACCCCCTCCGCGGACGACATCCGCCTGACCAAACATCTTTTCGCGGCCTGCCGCCTGGTCAACATCAATCTCCTCGACCACCTGATCGTCGGCGGCTCCAGTCCTCCCTACAGCTTTGCCGACCACGGCCTGATCGCCGAGATCAGTAATGAACACCGGCAGAATCGACAATGAGCGACCGCAAGGGCCTCTACATCCACATCCCCTTCTGCCTCTCCAAATGCGGCTACTGCGCCTTTAACTCCTATCCGGTCGCGGCTTACGATCCTGCCCGGTACCTTGCCGCCCTCTACCGGGAGATCGATTTCTGGAGCGGCCGCGCCGGGGATGAGATCTTCGACTCACTCTTTATCGGCGGCGGCACCCCGACCATCCTGCCGACCAGGGAACTGACCGGGCTCCTGGCCCTGCTCCGGGAAAAGTTCGTAATCGACAAGGACGCCGAAATCAGCGTGGAGACCAATCCGAATACCGTCGATCCGGGCAAGTTGCGCGAACTGCGACAGTTCGGAGTCAATCGCTTGAGCATCGGCATCCAGTCTTTCCGCGATTCGACCCTGCAACTGATCAACCGCAGCCATACCGGTGCGGAAGGCCGAAACGCCGTCGCGATGGCCCGGGAGGCCGGCTTCGCCAACCTCAATCTGGACCTGATCTACGGCCTACCCAGCCAGACTCCGGCGACTTGGCGGGAAACCCTGGAAGAGGCCCTGTACCTTAATCCCGAACATCTCGCCGCCTACCAGTTAAGCATCGACCCGGGCTCCGGTTTCGCCGAGCAGGTCGAACGGGGCGGACTGCGCCTGCCCGACGAGGAAGCGGCCGCAACCATGGCCGAACAGACCCTGGCAACAGTCTCCAGCGCCGGCCTTGAGCGTTACGAGATCTCCAACTACGCCCGGCCAAACTGCCGCAGCCGCCACAATCTGATCTACTGGCATAACGGTTCCTACCTGGGCCTCGGGGCCGGGGCGGTCTCGAACTGGTCGGGCCTGAGAATCCGCAATCTCGCCGACCCGAATCACTACGCGAAGAGACTGCTGAACCGGAAGCCCCCCTGGCAAGAGGGTGAAGCCCTGGCCCGGGAGCCCTCTTTCCGGGAGACGGTGATTATGGGACTGCGGCTTCTTGAGGGTCTTGACCTGTGTAGTCTGCGGAAAAGGTTCGGGATCGATCCGGAGGAGTATTATGGCGAGACCTTCCGCAAACTGGTAAAACGGAACCTGTTAACCAGCAAAGATGGCCGGATCCGCTTAACCGAAGCCGCCCTGCCCTTTGCCAACCAGGTCCTGGCGGAGCTGGTCTGAAAAATATTCAAGGCGTAGAAAATGGCAAAAGAAAAAATCAGCTTCCTCTGCACCAACTGCGGTAACGATTTCGGCCGCTGGCATGGCCAGTGCCCGGACTGCGGCGAGTGGGATACCCTGAAGGAAAACCGCCTGCCGCCGGTTGCGGTTGCCGCGAAAGGCAGGCGCCGCGGCTATGCCGGCGAACGCTCCGAGGTCAAGACCATGGCCCAGGTCGAAACCGCTTCCGCGCCCCGGTTCACCACGGAACTGGCCGAATTCGACCGGGTCCTGGGCGGCGGGGTGGTGCCCGGCTCGGTGGTTCTGATCGGCGGCGATCCGGGGGTGGGCAAATCGACCATCCTTCTCCAGGTCTGCTCAAAGCTGGCCGCCGAGATGAAGGTCCTCTATATCACCGGCGAAGAGTCCCTCCAGCAGATCACCATGCGGGCCAAAAGGCTGGGGTTGCCCCTGAACGACCTGCTCCTTCTGGCCGAGACCGGGGTCGAGGAGATCTGCGAGACCGGCCTGCGGGAACAGCCCCGGGTCATGGTGATCGACTCGATTCAGACCATGCAGAGCGATGAAGTCAAATCGGCGCCGGGCAGCGTCTCCCAGGTGCGAGAATCGGCCGCCATTCTGACCAAGTTCGCCAAACACAGCAACACCGCGATATTCCTGGTCGGCCACGTCACCAAGAGCGGCGATCTGGCCGGGCCCCGGGTCCTGGAGCACATCATCGACGTGGTCTGCTATATCGAAGGGGGCACCGACAGCCGCTTCCGGGTGATCAGGGCCTTCAAGAACCGTTACGGGGCGGTCAACGAACTGGGGGTCTTCGCGATGACCGACACCGGCCTGAAAGAGGTCAAAAACCCCTCGGCGATCTTCCTCTCCCGCCAGGACACGGAGATGCCGGGCAGCGCCGTGATGGTGATCTGGGAGGGGAGTCGGCCGCTTCTCGTCGAAATCCAGGCACTGGTCGACGACAGCTACGGCGAAAACCCGCGCCGGGTCACCCTCGGCCTCGACTCGAACCGGCTGGCCATGCTGCTCGCCGTCATCCACCGCCATGCCGATATCGCCACCTACAACAAGGATATCTTCGTCAACGTAGTCGGCGGCATCCGGGTCATGGAGACCAGCGCCGACCTGGCCCTGATCCTCGCCGTGGTCTCAAGCCTGAAGGATAGTCCCCTGCCCCGCGATCTGGTGGCCTTCGGAGAAGTGGGGCTGGCCGGGGAGATCCGCCCGGTGCCCGGCGGCCAGGAGCGACTCCGGGAGGCCGTCAAGCACGGCTTCAAGCGGGCCATCGTCCCTAAAGGCAACGCCCCCAGGCAGAAGATCAAGGGCCTGGAGGTCATCCCGGTCAATAAACTGAGTGAAGCCCTGGAAGCCCTCCGCTAAAGGACTGAATCCTCTAGAGCCGCCGCTAAACCGGTACAAATCCCCTCCCTGCCGGCAAGATTAAGTAAAGAATTTTATACCATCGGCAAGCACCCCGGACCATTCGACCATCCCATAACTTATCGTTTTAATTGAATATTAAAACCTTTATCCAATACTGGCACTCCGCTTGCATTTACAACTCTGCAACTCCTGTTTATCCCTATTTTTCCTCCCTTGAAACCGGTCGCCACCCCCGACCGGTTTTCTTTTTTGACCCACATTCCATTTATTGACATGCCGGGTCGGAAATGGTACATCGTTTCTACTTCAAGTCGGAGGAATGGCCGAGTGGTTGAAGGCGGCGGTCTTGAAAACCGTTGAACGAAAGTTCCGTGGGTTCGAATCCTACTTCCTCCGCCAGAACCGCATTTTTCGGAGAGATGACCGAGTGGCTGAAGGTGCTCGCCTGCTAAGCGAGTGTGGGGGTTATACTCCACCGAGGGTTCGAATCCCTCTCTCTCCGCCAGAAATAAATCCGGAGACATCCGGAGACATCCAAAAAGCCCCGAGAAATCGGGGCTTTTCTTTTTTTTGTTGTCCTGAACGATCCACCCTGATATGCTAAAATCCAGATGTTTTGGGGGCCTCTTTGGGGGCTCGCAATTGTTGCAAAGCCAGGAGGCCCCCAAAAAATAGCATTCAGGGAGGTAAATCCAATGCCCAAGCGGATCGCACCACTAACTGACCTTCAGGTTAAGAACGCCAAATCGGCCCCCAAACAAGTCAAACTTTATGACGGTGGGGGCCTTTTTTTATTAGTAACGCCCAGTGGTGGCAAGCTCTGGAGGCTCAAATACCGTTTTGGGGGCCTGGAGAAAAAATTATCTTTAGGGGCCTACCCGGAAATTTCACTGTCCGATGCCAGACAAAAACGCGATGAGGCAAAAGAATTATTGGCAAATAATATTGACCCGACCGA
>JAWOIQ010000028.1:0-39368 GCA_046484585.1 Desulfurivibrionaceae bacterium | reverse complement strand
CTTTCAACGAAGAAGGTAGCTGGAATTCTACACCGAATAAAGACTGTTGGGGATTTGTTTTTTTATACATGCCACACTATAACATGTAGCGGTGATTTGAGGTAGTTACTTCTCAGGAATCACTATTAAGATTTCTCCCTTTGGTCGAAATGACATTATAGGAAGCTCGACTTTTTGGGAGACCGACAGATTTGATGGCGCTACAAAAAGCATAAAGCCCTTCGCCATGCTCAGAGTAAGCGGACTCCCAAGTCCGGTGTGGAAGCGGCTTCAGCCGAGCCCCCCGTGCGGCCGCCACCATCCGCGGCTGAAGCTGCTCCTGCGGTGGAGGTCTGCGTGTTTTCACAGGGGATGACGGCTTGTGGGAGATTCATCGAAGATGACAGATTCGCAAACAGCCAAAAATCAAGTCATTGGGAGGTCGGCGAAGCGATCCGGAAACATCTAGATAGTTGAAAATAACGGATTGATCATCGCTTTGTTCATCGCGATAAGGCGGGAGTAAAGCGCGCTATTGCGAACTCAACGAAAAGAGCCCTATCGGGAAGAGGTAAATATCTGGACGCGGCTGTTTCCGCGGTCCGCGATGAAGAAATCTCCTCCCGGGTTGATACACAACTGGCCGGGATAATAGAATTGGGCATTCTTCCAGCCGTATCCGAATCTATGCCCCAGGAAAGAACCATCCTGATTCAAAAGGACGAGACTGCCCCCATGCTTATCGACCAGGTAAATAGTGCCGCTGTCCACAGCTATATTCGTCGGAAAATTCGCGTACTCGCTGATTTCCGTGGCCAGCGAGGTAAACTGGTCTTCACCCGGTGCGGCGGCATACAGGGCCACTTCGGTACTGTCCACCAGAAAAACATTGCCCTGCCGGTCAACGGCAAGGTCTGAAAAGAACCCCGCCTCCTCCGGAACCGGAATATGCCTGAGATAATTACCTTCGGCATCGAGAATGAGCACGACTCCCTCAGAAATATCAAGTATGTGGATTATGTCATTCCGGTCGATCTTGAAGCTTCTCGGAATCATTTTCCGGGCAACCGGGGAACCTTTCGGAGCAAGATATCCCTGGTCCGAACCATCTGCGTTGATGATCACGATGCGCCTGTCTCCGTCAAGAGTGTAGATTTCCCCTTTGGAGTTTATCTGCACTATAATCGGAGAATTAACGGGCATTTCGGGAGCCGCCGGTTTCGCGATCCCGTCACTGAAGGTATATTTTATCAGCCGGTTGTTCCCTGTATCGGCAACGACAAAATAATCATCGGTGCAACCCACTCCTTCCGGATGTTTCAGACCGGTATCCTCAACCGCGTCATAGACGGACTGGGCGAAATTTATTTGTGATGAATCCGCGGCAAAGGCAGCCGGCCCGGCGGAAATTACATAGGACAATACTATGAACAGGGCTGATATCCGCATATACTATTACCTCCGAAAAGTGGCATGACATTGAATACATAACTCATTGGCAGTCGAGAAATGAAGGAAATGGGTGTTCTCGGTTCCATGGGTTCGATGGCAGCTCGTGCATTCGACGCTGCGATTTTTATTGCGCGGATCGGCAAATTCATCACCGATGGGATGGGTGGTATGACCTCGCCAGTCATGACAATCCCCACACAAATTCCTTTGCGAATCATCTTTCAGCATGAATTGATAATTCGAGCTATGGGGTAAATGGCACTGACCGCAATCTCCTTCCGCGATGGGAGGATGCTCGGTTACGGATCTCTCCTGTCTTGCCAGTGTGTCGGCATGACACTCGCCGCACACCGCCAGCATGGTTCCCCGCATAAGTTTTTTCTCCGGCGAGGCATGGGGGTTGTGACAGTTCATGCAGTTTTTATCGTCGGCCAGGGGCCAGTGCAGATGGGACTTGTTCAGGGTATCGTTTATCATTTCATAATGGCAGGCCATGCAGGTTTCATATCCCGATGCTTTCAGGGCAAAAGGCTGGGTAGAGCCGGGAGCGACATGACACTGTTCACAACTGCCCTTGGCGACCGGATCATGGACGTTATCATACAGCATTGCCCCCTGGTTGGATCCATGCGGGTCATGGCAGGTAGTACAATCAGCCTTGCCCACCGGATAACCCTTGTGAATTTTCTGGAAGGCCTCACCGTCGGTTTCATGGCATTGCAGGCAGAGCGCGGGGGTCGCCTCATTGAGAAGCTTGATATTGTCAGCAGAAGCATGGGCGCCGTGGCAATCGAGACAATTTTCCCTGACGGGGGGGTGGCTGAATTTGTTTTTTTCAATTTTGTCGCCAAGTTCCCGGTGACATTCGAAACAGAGCTCCTCGCCCTTTTTCAGCAGATTGAAGCGGTTTTGCGAGGCGTGGGGATCATGGCATAAGGTACATTGCCCTTCACCCACGACTTTGTGGATACTTCGCGCCTCATCCGGGATAAGGTCGCCGTGGCAGGTATAGCATATGGTCTCCTGGGGCGAGGCCATCATCATTTCAAAGTTCGAGGCATGAGGGTTATGACAGCCGACACACTCGCCATCCGCCAACGGTGTGTGGACGGAGGACTTTTTCATCGCTTCCCGCACCCCGTCGTGACAGCCCAGACAGAGTTTACCGCCGGCGCCTTCCTTCAATTTAAAATCAGCCCGCGCATAACAGAGCGCGGGCAGGAAGATTGCGACAGCAACAAGTAGCAGAACAGGCTTAG
Source organism: Desulfurivibrionaceae bacterium (assembly GCA_046484585.1). Lineage (GTDB taxonomy): Bacteria > Desulfobacterota > Desulfobulbia > Desulfobulbales > JAGXFP01 > JAGXFP01. Next base: position 36,678 of record JAWOIQ010000028.1, on the reverse strand, counting down.
CGTTTCGAAATTTCATATAGATTACCTTCTCTTACTTCTGTTCAACGATATGGCAGGGATCACACGTTCTCGCCGCAAAAGGTCCATGGAGCTTCTGCTTGAAAAATTTCGCATCCTGTGAGGTATGCGGGGTGTGACAATTAACACAATTAATTACCGCGGGGTCGATGTCAAGATGGGCGTCCTTGAAGCTGTCGCGGTCATAATCATGGCATTGTTTGCAGAGATCATGAAGCGGCTGACTCATCAGCATTGCCGCGTCATCGGAAAAATGCGGCTGATGGCAGCGCAGACAATCCCTGGCTGCCGGCGGATGAATTCTTTCGGTAGCCATTTTATCCTGGATGTCCTGGTGACAGTTAAGGCAAAGTTCAGGACTCGGGGCTTTAAGCAGGGTTTCCAGCCCCGATTTATGTGGATTATGGCACTCGGTGCATTGGCCGTCCACCACCACCTGGTGCCTGCTTTCAGCACTTTTCAGGCCATCCTCAAGGTAATCGTGACAGGAAAAACAAAGCGACTCCTGCTCATCCACCAGCATCCCCTTCATATCGCTGGCATGGGGATCGTGGCAGGTTAGGCAGTCGTCATCCGCAAAGGGAGAATGGACATTTTCCCCCGACTCCTTTTTCATTAACGGTTCATGGCATTGCTCACAGAGCTTGTTTCCCCTCTCCTTGAGGAATTTCTTATCGGCGGAGCCGTGGCCGCTGTGGCAGGCGATACAGTTGCCCTTCCGGACGGGATCATGAATATTTTTTTTCTGATATTTACTTTCCAGGTCCATATGGCATGAATAGCAGAGCTCATCCCCCCTTTTAACCATAAGGTTTGGCAGGTTCGCGCCGTGGGGATTGTGACAGGTCGCGCAATCCGCATCAGCATACGGAGGATGTTGATTTTTCAGTTTTTTACCCGCGGCCTCGGTCCCGGTGTGGCAGCTGAAACATAACTGATCGACCGCCATGCCAAGCTGGGCAGTATGGGAGCCCGAATGAGCGGCATGGCAGGACAGACAGCCATCTTCGCCCTGCAAGGGTTCATGGGGGAACCTGACGTTTTTAGCAGGGTCCTCATGACAGGCAAAACAGAGAGAATTGCCGCCGGCAACGAGGAGGTTCTGCTGATCCGACGTGTGGACATCGTGGCACGAGAGACATTCGCCGCTTTTAAATGGTTCATGCTCGACGTCACCGCCTCCCATCAAGTCCTCTTTATCGTGACAGAAAAAACAGAGTTCCTCGCCTTCCGCCTGAACGGCAAATGGCTCGGCGCCGGAGGGTGATTCGTGGCAGTCTCCGCAAGATGCCGATTCAACCGGTTCATGGATGCTGGCTTTCATCAGATTTTTCCGCATCGAGGAATGCGGCGCGTGACAGCTGTTACAGTCCTCTTTCTCAACGGGATATCCACCGTGGGCTTTTTTGAATTTGCCGGCATCACTGTCATGGCAGGAAAGGCAGAGTTCGGGAGCCGTACTGCTGAGCAGATTTTTTTCAGGGGCGGCATGAACGCTGTGACAACTCAGGCAGCCATCGTCCTTGATAACCCGGTGTACGACTTTACGATTGTATTCTTCCTCGTCGTGGCAGGCAAAACAGACCGAATTGCCTTCTGCCGCCAGGAGATAAGGGTCATCGGAGGCATGGGGGTTGTGACAGGAAATACATTCCCCCCTTCTCACTGCGGTATGGACATTCTCCTGATTCAGCTTGAGATCCTCAACCTTATGACAGGTATAACAGAGGTTATTACCATCTTCTTTAAGGATGAGTTTCGCGACTACGCCATGCCGAAGATGACACTCTTCGCATTTTTCTTCCGCGACCACTTTATGGACGTTCTTCATGGAAAGATATTTTTTGCTGAAATCCGCATGACAGTCCAAGCAGCCTTTTTTGGTGAATTTCCTTCTCGCGGCCTCGGTATCTTCACTGAAAGCCAAGGCGATCAGGCAGCAGGCGATAAAAGCCGCTCCTAAAACGGATAATTTGCGTTTAAGATTATTATTCAACATTATCAGTCCGTTCTTCCATGGGGGTTATTAAATGATGGCTTCGCAGAAAATTCGCTCTCCCGCGCCGTGGCGCACCCAAAGGGCACTTCCTTCGGGGCGTATTTTATCGAACTTTTTGCTTAGCCATTCGATGACCTTCTGCGACTTTGTCATTAAATGATTTATTTAATTTTCATTTCCACGGCCAGGATATTATTGGCGCCTTTTTTCGCTTACCGGTATCCGTCAGAAGAATCCGGACGGGATATACTTCCTTGAGCTTCGAGATCCATTCGTCAAGCACCTCTTCGCTTTTCAGGCTGAAAACTTTCTTGAGCACTTCATCCCTGGCCTCTTCATAGGGCTGCGGTTCCGGCGGATAGACATCGGTCATCAATAGTACGTAATAAAAATCGCCGTCGGCTGGAGCGTACAGAAGGGAGTCGCCCTTTTTGACGTCGCGGGCGAGCTCGTGGAGGTCTTCCGGCAGGGATGCCAGGCTCAGCAGCTTCTTGTCCAGGGGCAATATTCCATTAGCGTCCGGATCGACCAGATTAACGGCATTAGCCGAAATCCAGTTGAAATCGGCTCCCTTACGCAGTCTGGACAGAGCAAGCTCCGCGTCCGGCCGATTATGGAGAACCAGGCTTTTTATCCGCAGCATGGTTGAAGAGGAATATTCATCAATATGCTTATCATAATAGGCGCGGATTTCTTCTTCGGTGACTTCCACCTCGGGCAAAACGAGCTTATTCATGAATGTATTGAAGACGATTGATCTTTCAAACTCCTCTACCTTCCTTTTGAAACCTTCCGTCTGGTCAAGACCGAGGCGCCGCGCCTCATAATCGCTGGTGTATCTGAAAATCTTGTTCGCGAGGATTTTCTCTTTGCGGTCATTGACCATTTTCAATTTAGCGGCCTTATCCGCCCCGTGATAAAAAGTGCCTTTAAGTTCAGCTGCAAGTCCTGCGACGGTATAGACGAACGGATCCGCATCTCCCTTGGCCTGGGCGAGAATACGCTTGTCCTGGACCAGTAGCTCCAGGTCATTATCAAAATCAAGCTGTTCGTATAACTCCTCATCGACCTCGACATATTTTTCCTGCAGGGCAGCCCCGTATTCCAAAGCCTTCTTCTTTTGCAGGTTCTCATGAACCCTGCGGTAGGCCTCTTCCCTGGCGGATTGATCCTCGACAAAACGTGAATCGACAAGCCGATACAGGAGGTTGCCTTCCTCGGTGCGATAAATTTTGCTGTGGGCGCCCGCCTTCATTGCATACACTTCCTGGGCAATCTCGGATCGCAAGTCCTTTATCTTCACATAGGCATCGTTTTTCTGTTCCGTTAATTTTCCTTCCTCAATATAGCGTTTGGCAACCTGTTCGAAATCACCGTCCTTGATTTCCTCGAGAAACACCCGGGCGGTCGGACCTTCTGGAAAAAGAAGGGAGTAAAGCTTCACTTCCCGGGATATGTCCCGATACATCTCGTCAACCAGAGCCGGATCAGGCTCAAGCCCCAAAAGATGCCGATTCATCAGTTCCTGCCGCAACTGGCTCTGTTTGAAATCCTCAATCTGGCTCTTCACATCACCTCTTTCATCCAGGCCGATGTTTATTGCTTCCCGAAAAACAAGTCTTGCATTTATCAAGCGGTTCAAGACCCGCAGATACTCCTTCTGCCGCTCGCCGGGATGGTCGCTCCACTGCTTGTCCTGCAGGGCAAGGGCTTTGGCCAGATCACTCTTGGTAACCGCTTCATCATCATTGATCATCGCCACCGGCGTATCGTCGAAAGGTAGTGAAAAAAACGGGGTGGCGAGTTTTTCGAATTTTTCTGAAGCGGGCACGGGCATCGGGTTTCCATCGGTTTCAGCGGTGGCTCCGGGATGGGAATCCTCCCCTCGGGATTCATGGGCATAAAACGGCTGCAAAAGAATGACGCCGCAAAAAATAAAGATGCATAGTAAACGATGTATCATGGATTCTCTCTCATCTTGTAGTTATCGGAAAATTAATAGTAAATTTTACCATTAAACTTAAAAAATCAACATTTAAAATCTCCCCCCACGGCAACCGGTTTATGATGCACCGGGGTATTCGGCTCTGGCCGAAGGCGGAAGTTGACAAACCATAAAACCCCGTCACCTCTAGCTCCGGGAAGGATTGACCAGCAACCGCACGGTAGCCCTGGACAAGTTCCTTAACAAATTGTGCGCGGTATATTCTCTGCCTAAATCAAAGAAGTAAACACCATCCGTACCCCTGCCGAAGGCCCTGGCCCCAAAGACGATCTGCCTGCTGTTTTTTTCGATGATCTGCATGGAAAAATCCACCTTGGGTTCCCGAGAGGTACCCTGGTAGTCAAAGACTCTTCCCGTCAGCACTAGGTCTGCACCTAATAAATATTCCCCGGTAATCAGATCCGTTTCCGCCAGTGATGGACCCTGCGGCATATTCGCCCGGATTCTGAGCAGTCCCTCTCTAACCAGACCGGGCTCAAACACATTAAAATCAGTCATGTTGACCAGCTCCCTGACGTAATGAAGCTGCGCGATAACCCCGGCATTCTTTCGCGGAGACAGATTGAGCATCGGGATGACAACTATAGAGTATTGACGGCCTGGATCGACGAGGGGCGAGCGAAAATAATCATAGGGCATGTATTTCCCTTTAAACCAATGAGCCGGCGACAACAAATTGCCCAGCCGCCCACTCCTCGGTTGCGGCCTTGAAAGGCCCCGGCCGTCACCACCAGGAATTCCCGGAACGAAACCGGCCGCAAGGGAATCGGTCAGCATCCCGACGACTTTTTTGATTAATTCGCTGGACTTTCTGATCCGCTTCAGATCGAGGAGCCCCGGGGATTCATCCCCCGACAGGCCGACGCTGTCCATCCAGATGATTTCCGGACGCGATCCGGATGTAACAAGTCTTGTGATCAGGGAAATCTGCGGTGGACCCGCCTCCCGGTATGCCTCCAGGGAGGTGATCAAAACAGCATCGACTCCGACCTCCTCCAGCAGGGCTTCGGAAAGAGCTGAATTCACGCCGCCGGTATTGCGCATCCGGTGTTTTTTCCTGAATTGTTCGAGACTGTTTTTGTCCAGGACCCGAAAGCCTGTCTTGACAAGCCCTGCCCCGATATAATCCTCGACCTCCTCCAGGGGCGCCTTGGTGCCGCTGAGATTTTCGACAGGCAGCACAGCGATGATAAAATCCCCAATGCCGGCGTCCGGCCCGGGCCGACCGGTGGTTTCAACCTTTTGTGGTGTTGCCCCGCCCTCGGGAAGAACCGCAAATCCCTCAGTTTTATTCCGGGCGCACCCCCAGAGATTTGCCGCGAAGAGAACAGCGGCCAGCAGGACCGCTTTATTGAAAAAGCTTGTCGAGAAGCTCATCAACACTCTCCAGGGTAACATCATTCATCGGCTCGCCGCCCCCGCCGAACATCCGGTCTGACAGGGTTATTCCTCCTTTAGTGGAGGAGGCGCTCCAGATAACGGCGCCGGTTTCGGTTTCGCTCATTTGCAGGCTCAGCGAGATAATATTGGCGGTGCTTGCCCCGGACCTCACCAGATTATATTCCCGCACCACTCCGGTGATAACGACATCAACACCGAGGATATTGGCGAGACTCTTAATTTCGTCTATCGAAGGGGCCGAGGGATCAACCATGCTTACCCTCCTGATGGCACGATGTACTTCTCCCGGGGGCAGGACATAGAACGCTCCGGTAGCAAGCAGCATACTCGTAAAAACATCGCGTACCCTTTCCGCGGCATCCTGTTCGTTGGTCAAATTCGCGAAAGGCAGAACCGCGGCGGTTTCTATGGTGGCGAAATCAACCATTTCGTTAAAATAAACCCCTTTCTCCCTGTTGGCGCATCCCACCAGAAAAACGAGTTGAACACTCACAAAAACTGCAATGAGCGCGTGTATTTTCCCCTTCATATAAAATCTCCCAGTCTAACCGATTTAATAAAAAATCCTGAGGCGAGCCCTGAAGCTGTCAAAATCTCTTAATTCACTAATAGTTTCTCGAGTGCCTGTATTATATCCCAGGTCCAGGGATATTCCCGGCCCGACCTTCCAGGTCAGGCTGGGAGATATGCCCTTGGTAGAACTGTCCGACTCCTCTGCCTCACTGTAACTGACCCTGAAGCGCAAATCGCCATCGGGGAAAGGTGACCAGTTCACATTAAACTCCCTGCGAGAGGTGGAAGAATCGCTTATGCCTTCCTGCTCCCTGAAATTATAACTCGCAAAAGCACTCACAGTGCCTGTAACGCTCCACAGGAGCTGAGCCCTTCCCGACTGGGTTCTCCCGTCAACCCTGTCGTCTTGTTCAACCCAGCTTGAGGAGTAGTTGAAATTTGCAACCAGCTTTGCATTAGGTCGTATATTTGTCGCCAGGGTAAGTGACTTGACGGTCTGTTCGACTTCGTTCAACAGGGTATTAAGCGAGTAACGCAGATCAAGGTTCATACTCAAGCCGGTATACAAGCCGGCATTGGTCCGCAGAGTAAGCGATTTGGAATCGGTGTCGCCCCTGGATTTTTTACTGTTAAACCCGGAGAAGATCAGAGACTGGCTGAGCTTTTCAAAGTAGTCTCCCTTAACGGCAAGACTGTACGAATGATCCGTGTCATGCTCTTCACCCTGACGGGAGCCTCGGATCCGGTCAGTCCGATTGACTCTGCCGTAGGTTGAAAATATCGGAGTGAGGACATGACGGAAATTAATTCCGTTGATCCATGAACTGTTTTCCGAATCTCCGGGATCCGATTCCTGCTCACTGTAGGAAACATGATAATTAAAAATCGTTTTTTCAACCGGGATCCAGCCGAGTTTAAAAGAATAATTCTGGGAAAGGGCTTCCGTTTCCCGGCTATCGCCGCTGACGCCGAGGGTGGTAAAGGCTCTGATGTTAGTATAACGAATTTCACCGGGCGCAAGGGTCAGAGGGGTGGTGGTCACCTTGACGCGCCGGGCGTTGACTGCCGAGACCAGGCGTATTTCAAAACGATGCTCGATAATGTTGTAGGTGACCGAAGAAATTGAGCGCTCCGTCCAGTCCAGTTCCAGCGGGTCACCACTTGGGTCATCATTGCTGTAAAACTGCCAGGCAAAGGAAGAGGCAATTTCCGCAATCTGGCTGGGAGAGACCAGATCGGGGAAAACTTCAGTATCCTCACTGAGTTGTATGTAAATCGTCGCCACTTCGGTGGAATTATCGAAACCGAGACCGGCGCTGACCGGATTGATGCCGCCGTCCCTGCCGATATTGATGTCGGTTAACGGACTGCCGGCGCCTACCTCGACCACTTCAAAGGGGTCGTTGCCGGTCGGCAGTGAATCATCAAGCACATAAAAGGGAGTGCCCAGTTCGGCAGCCGATATATCGACGCTGCTGCCGGGTCGGCTGAACTTCGCGTTTCTCTGGACAATCCTCGCGGATGCATTCACGTTAAATCGATCTTCCTTGTAATTAAACCCCCTGGCGTAATCAACCTTGCCGTTATGGCTTCTGGACCGGATGTCGGAGTCGTTCATGTGGTTATAAGTATCGTTGCCGCTGAATCCATACTGAAACCGGTATCCCCGGTACTTGTACCTGGTGTTGAGACTTAGCGTATCCACGGTCGAATCGGCGGTCAATGGATCATCCCGCAGTTCGGTCCGCCGGAAATTGAGATTAACCGGCGGAAGATCGACCGGATTCCAGTTAAAACTCCCATGATATTGATCGATCATGATTTTTCTCGTCTCCCCGGAGTTCAGGTCCGTTCTCACGTCCCTGCTCCGGTAACCCATATTCAGCCCGTAAAAAGGATCAGTCAGCCTGACATTCACATAGGGACTGATCGAAGTCTCCGACCTATCCGATTCCGCCCCGGCGAGGTCTGAAGTACGAATCCGGCTGGTTGCGTCTTCATCCATATAGCTGGTGCCAAGCCCGAGCTTAAGGTTCGGATAGATTCGTCTTGTTAAATCAAAATGATAGCGCTGGGTCAAACGGGTGCTCTCCGATTCGGAGACATTTCCGGTTGTCTTCTCGGTAGTCTCGGAATCGGACGAAAAATATCTCAGATCGGCCGCAAGGGATATCCCGTCCGCATGCAAAATATCGGGCAACAAAAGCAGCAGCAATGCCGCGGCTGTCGAAATTATGCTGAGAGCAGACCGGGCAGACATCGCTCTAGAATTTACCCATCACAACCAGGGCATGCCCACCCTCTTCCGTCTCCATATCCGCCAGTTTTCTCTTGCTGACCAGATTAAACTTATAGACCATGTTCCCGTCAGCCGTCAGAATCAGGAGCACATTTTCTTCCCCGTCAATGGCTATGAAATCTGTCCCCTGACCTGCTCGGAAGCTGTCGATAAACACTTCCGTTAACGGATCGACGATAATAATTTCTCCTGATTTTTTGGCGATATAGACATAATTGCCCTGGGGATCCATCTGCACGGAAGCACCCTCGCCACCGATGAATATTCTTCTGGTTACCTGAAGAGACCGCGTGTCCAGAACCAGCAGATCGGTTGAATATTCGGCGAGTATAAACAGGCTGTCGCCATCCCTGCTCAATACACCTCGGATAGGAGATTCATCAAGTGGGACGGAAGCCAGCAAGCCCCCCCCGACCACGTCAATAATGGAAATCGTGCTTGCCATGGTATGCAGGACATAGGCTGTTGCGCCATCTGCTCCGGCCACAATCCATGCCGGATCGGGATCGAGCACCAACCGTTCGGTTTCGGAGAGGGAACCGGTATCGATAAGGCTGACCGTGCCGGAACCGTAATTGGCTGAAAGGAGAGTCCTCCCGTCGGGGGTGAGGGTAAGCTCGGAAGGTTTATCGCCGAATTCCAATCTGATCGTGCCTGTTATTTCCAGGGTTGCGATGTTGATGACTTCGATGATGTCGTCTCCGGCGGCAGCGACATACACTATGCCGTTCGGCTCGTCGAGGGCCATGCCCTTCGGCTCGATGCCGGTATGAATAACCTGGACAACCTCCATAACATTCTTGTTGAAAACCGTGACGATATTGTCGTTGGAATTGCTGATAAAACCCAGGTGATTCCAGGGCGGCATCGAGGTTTTCCCCAGGGCGAATCGCGGCGTAAAACGTTCACCGTCGGTGACGAGGAATTCAGATGAAAGCTCAATAAACAGGGCTAGCGACTCGCCGCGGCGAATGGAAAAGTTGAAATCGAGGACTAAAGGTTCGGCCGGCGACATGAGTTCCATGCCGCCATTTTCGGTGACCATGCCCGCCTGCTCGATGGCAAGAGAAATCCCGGTGTACCTCCCCGAGGGAAGCGGCGTCGCACTCAGCCGCTTCTGCATATCGGTCGCCTCTTTTCCGCTGATGATCATCCTGGTCGGCAGTACGCTGAGTAGTTTGCCACCCTCCTCGGGAATAACGGAAATATTCCCGACCGTAAAACTCAAAGGCTGCATCTCCTGCGGCAAAGGCTGAAGATAAAGATACAATTCCCCCTGTTCGCCCAGCGGCTCCTTGCGTACGGTAATTGTTTTGGGAGTGCTGCACCCACAGACAAAAACCGCGGTCATCAGAAAAAAAACAGAGCGTACGATTATCGGCATAAGCTTAAACCTGAATCGGTGAGCGTTCGAGAACGGTGCAGATGCAAGGAGGCAACGATGTCGATAATACTATTGGTATATCAACGAGTTGCCAACGCCGCAGATGCGCCGTTATCGCACGCCCCGCAGGGCGGCGGGTGCATTCCAGCCACCACAAATCACTGTCAATGTTTGACGTAAAAAAACAATCATATATCGTAAATCAATACCCATAAGCCGTCACGGAGTCAGGTTAAATACTCCAGCTCACGGCGTGCCTTACGCGCCATGGCACTTTTCACAGAACTGTCCCTGACCGGGACCGAACTCGATCGAAATATCCCGGTTGTAATAACTGTACAGCACGTCATTTCCCGAGACGCCGCCGTCACCCGGGCCGGGATGGGATTCCGCCAGCAAAACAGCATCAAAGTCCCATCTCCCCGCCGATCTGAAAGCCGATCCATGGGCGCGATGACAGGTAAGGCACATGACTGTCGAGTTTGTATCGGGACCCTGGGTGCTGGCCGGGTCCAGCAGTTGCGAATCGCCTGTTCCCCGTTCAAAGGGGACGAACTGCAGATAAGCGGTGGCGGCATCGCCCGTGCCCGTGCCGTTCGCCAGCAGGTCACCGGTATTGATATAAGTGTTATACATAGATACCGTTTGACTACTGAGCATTGCGTTGCTGCCGGCGGGGTGCACAAAACTCCCGGCGCCCAGGTGACTATCCTGTAAAATGGCGCCGTGGCAGTTTCCGCACCACTCACTCATTCCGGCGCCGTAATCTACGTGGGATCCATCCGATTCGCCGAATCTCTTGAGGATGTTCTGCCTCGCCACCGGGGCATCGTAGGAGAATTGATACCCCACGACCGCACTGCCTCCCTCATAACGCGAATCACCCAGCAGCCTGTAGTTGCCGGTTACGCCTCCCCCCTCGGCCGGTTCGCCGTAGGAGCCGGAGACCGTTACCGGCAGGGCGCCGAGCCTGGTACCGCCTCCTTTTTTCCCATGGGGGTCGTGACAGCTTATGCAGCTGAGATTCTCGGACGGGTAATTGCCTCCCGGCGATTCAACATGACGCGAATCCCGGGTCAAGCCGAAATCAAGGGCGACGACATTATGGCCATGGCTTTCACCCCGGCTTTCGCCCCCGCTCCAGGTGAAGGTCTTGTTAAGCCAGTAAAAATCCCCGCCGGGAGTCATGGCGGAACCGTCGGCGCTGAATACCGAGGGGCTGTTCGCCCCACCCGTTCCGGAGTGGCAGTTCAGGCAGACCGAACTGGGGTCGGATGCCAACAGCAACGGCCCCCATTCATTTGCGTTATGCATGGAGTGGCAGCCGTTGCACTCCATCACCCCGCCGTTGTGAAATGAACGGACCGTGCCGATATCGACAAGGAACATCCCGAGAAAAAAAACAAATGTTGCGGTTGCCGCTATATGAGCAGATTTAGGTGTCATAATTTGCAGATGATATGCTCTCACTCCCCAACGATCCTGAAGACACTGACCCCCTTGCTCCCACCCTGGGCCACATAAAGGAGTCTCTTCTCATTATCTATGACCAGATCATCCGGGACGATCAGGCTGGAGTCTCGAAAACCCCGAAAACCGAACTCGGTCAGGAATTTAAAAGAGCTGTCAAAAATCAGCACCACGGACCGGAGCCGATCGGCAATATAGATATTCCCCTCGCGGTCGGTAACGATTCCGGCGATAACGCCGAACTTGCCTTTCGCGCCGCCGGATACGCCGAACATCTTGATCGTTCCGTCAACCTGTCGCTTAAAGGTGGTAAACAAAAGAGGGATGGTAAAGAAAATATTCCCTTCCCGGTCGACATAAAATCCGAAAATAGTCATCGATTCCGGGTCATCGAACTCGTCTCGCCCGGGGCTGTTCTGGAAGGTATTTTTTAGTTCCAGCAATTCTGCTTTGAGATGATATCCTTTCTGAAACCGTCCTTCGGTATCGATCACGACAAGATCCATGGAAGAAGTCTCGACCAGGTAGAGCATGCCATCCTTATACTGCACAAGGGACGGGCTAAACGGTTGAAAATCGGCGGGGAAATTTTTCAGGCTGATGGCGGGCTGGGGCTCGCCTTTATAATCGAGACGCAGAATTTCACTAAATCCCTCCCTCCTCGGATATACCAGATAAATATCCCCCTCCTCGCCAATATCAAAATCCGAGGCGCCGGAAAGGGACACATCGTCACCCAACGAAAAAATCTCCATGCCGCGGCTATTGAAGATCCGCATAGTGTTATCCCGCGGATTAAGGGTAAATGCCTCCGTTTGATCTTCATCCACGGCAACCCGGGAAAAGAGCGACGGTATAACTCCTTCAAAATCGGCCAGGCGATGTAGGAAAACGACCTCAATACCGCTTGCCTGGCCCACGCCGATAATCAGCAGAAAACTCGAAACAAGAAAACTGTAGGAGAGAAAAGTTTTTTTCATCATGTTGTCTTTAAGTAAGCAAAAAAAGGACGCTTTTCTAAAAGTATCCATTTTATTTTTAAATACCACCGGACCAGCTTGATATTTTTTTAAAATAATTACTAACAACAACAAGTTGGCTCTCTGGTCCAGACAACTGTTTAAAATTACTTATAAAGTTAAAAGTTTCGCTTTATTGTATCCTCAGGATACGCCCTTCCTCATCCTCCGGTACCACCCCTGAATTACATTTTATAATAAGAGCGATGTAAGAAACAACAGGTTGTTTTTCCGGAAGTAATATAGTTCGATTAGATAATGGGAAAAGAGTCATTTATGGAGGAGCAGGGGGTAATTGCAGATATTAAAATAGCTCATGCTATAAAGCCAAAAGCTCTGGGGCACCGGGGATTGGGGGCATTTGGGCGACGACACGGATACACAGACTGAATTAGCAAAAAGGCAGATGGAGTTTTTCTTTGAGTTGATAATGAATAGTGTAAAATTGGTTCCGGCGGTTTCTCCTGGGCTCAAGAGCTATTTATAGATTAAAAATATCTGGTCAGCTGCCACTGTTTATGCAGGATACAAAACTCTACAGCCTTTTTTTGAATGCGAGGTGGATCTATCTTATCCTCCTGGTTATTCTGATCGCTGTTTCCTACAGCAATACCCTCCATTCACCATTTCTGCTGGATGACTACCATACCTTTATCGAAGATCCCGGGGTGAAAATCAGGGAGGTCTCTTTATCCTCTCTGGAAAAACTGCGCGATACGAAGTTCGGCCGGAGCCGCCTGGTTCCGATTATTACCCTGGCGCTTGATAACTCTCTGGGCGGCGGCAACGTATTCCAGTTTCACCTGACCAACATCGCAATTCATCTTTTATGTTCAATTGCCGTTTTTTTCTTGATCAGTGGATTACTCGCGACCAGAGCCGGGGCCAGCTCACTGCAATATCTGTCCGCCGTCGGATTCAGCCTTATCGCCACCGGACTGTGGGCCTTGAATCCAGTGCAGACGAACGCGATCACCTACCTGGTCCAGCGGATGACCTCGATTGCCGCGCTTTTTTATATCAGCGCCCTGGCCTTTTACATCCATGGCAGGCTGACTGCTGTTCCCTGGAATAGGTATGTTTTTTTTACTTCAGCGACGGTCGCGGCCCTGCTGGCTTTCCTCTCCAAGGAAAATGCCTTCACTCTCCCGGCGGCGCTCCTGCTGATAGAGTTTTATTTTCTATCTCCCGGCACTCTTGGCCGGGTTCTTAAAAAAACAAACAAAAAGCAGTGGTTTTTGCTTTCCCTGGGGTGTCTGATTCTATTGCCGCTGCTAGCAGACTTGCTCCAGAATGCCGTCGCCGGTTACGGGTCAAGGGATTTCACCCTGACCGAAAGAATGCTTACTCAGCTGCGGGTCGTGGTTTTTTATATCAGCCTCCTTCTTCTGCCCCTGCCGGGCCGGCTGAACCTGGAGCATGACTTCCCGCTTTCGATTTCATTAATTTCCCCACCGGCCACCCTGCTTTGCTTCATTATGCTGTCGGCAATTTTTTTGATCGCCATAAAAACCAGGAAATCCCACCCTCTTATCTCCTTTGGGATTATGTGGTTTTTCCTGAACCTGCTGATTGAATCGACATTCGTTCCCCTGGAAATCATTTTCGAACACCGGCTCTACCTGCCCTCGGTCGGTTTTTTTATTGTCATAGCCACCCTGCTGGATTTGGCCGCAAGATTGATCCTCAGCCGATATCCAGGCCAGTCCGTAAAAAGATTATTGTTTTTCATCATCGTCATCCTTTTTTGCTTCTCCTCATTTTTAACTTACTCCCGCAATAACGACTGGCGCGATCCCCTGACTTTTTATAGTGATATTGTAAAAAAATCGCCGAACAAGGAAAGGCCGCGCAACGATCTTGCCATGGCATATGCCGAAAGGGGGGATTTTGATAACGCCATAAAGCATAATCTGATCGCCATTGAGATTAATCCGGAATATGCCGCGGCATACAACAACCTGGGCAACCTGTACCGCCGGATGGGCATGCTTGACAAAGCCGACAATTACCTCCGCCAGGCCTTGCGGTTAAAACCCGGCATGGCGGGAGCATATAACAACCTTGGCCTGGTGTATAGCCAAAAAGGGATGACGGCAAAAGCCATGGAAGCGTACCGGCGGGCATTAGAGCTCAATCCCGGGGATTCCGGGGTTTACAACAATCTCGGAGAAGCCTATGAAAAGGCCGGCCAGCTGGACGGAGCCGTTCGGATATATCGCGAAGCCCTGCGGATTAACCCGGATAATGCCGAGGCACATAATCATCTGGGGATTGCATTGGCCAAAAAAGGCTTGGTGGATGAAGCGATCCGCCATTTCCAGCTCGCCTTGCGGATCAAGCCGGATGAGCCGTACTTTCATAGCAATATCGCCAATGCCTATACCATGAAGGGAATGGCAAGGAAAGCCGACGAACACCGAAGACGAGCCGAGAATCTGCGGGGCGGCAGATAACCCCGCTCCGGTCCCGGTTACTTTATCCCTTCAAAAAAGAACCAGGGAGTGCTGCGGTTGTGGGCGGCCGAGATCACCGCGGTCTGGCCCGGCAGGACGTCAATGACTGACGGAAAGCGATAGACGCACCACTGCCAGCCCGAGGCCGTTTTTTTCTCCGAAGGATGGTTTTCAAAGACAACCGAGTCATCCATCTCAAGTTTGATCCACTGAATTATTCCACAGCAGCGCCCCCCCTTTCGCACCACCACCTCGACCGTTTTTCTTTCGTGGGGGGGGACGCGCTCGGTTTGGCTGAAATCGAAGAAAAAGGCGGTGGCATCATCGCTCAGCAGTTCTATATCGAGATCGTTTCTGCTGGTATATTGTTTCCGGGCAACAATTTCGTTGAATTTGCTCAGGTCGAAGCCGCATACTTCATCAACTCGAATATTCTGTTCCAGGCCGGCTCCGCCGAACAGGGCGAATTGAATGGAGCCGCCGGCCGGAATAATGCGGGCGCCCGGTTTAAGCAGCCTGCGCCTGGCATCTTCGACGCTGCTCAGCACTCCCTCGCCGAGCAGCTCGCTCGATAGGATCTCCGAGACCAGCAGGTCGGCCCGTTCATCCATATCCGCCCCGACTTCCATTTTGGTCGACATCTTGGGGATTACCGTCACCGGCGGAGTGCAGCCGTTGTCCGCCAGGATCGCCCGGGCGGTCTCGGCGATTTCGGCAACCGCCTCGCAGGTTGTCACCTGCCGAGCCCCCAGCCTGCCGGCCATCATGGCAAGCAGGCCTGATCCCGTCCCGATTTCCAGAACATGGGTGTCGGGGGTAACCGCATTTTTCAGGGCGCTAAAATAGGCATCATTGCGCCGCTGATCGTTCATCATCGGCGGATGCCATAAGGGAACCAGCCGACTGAGTGCCTTGTTAAGGCCGTCATGGGCCTTTATCCACAAGGGGTCGAGATCGATGCACTGCCGATAAAAAGGAATGGCGTCGCTGAATTGCCCGCGTCCCAGCAGGGAATCACCCAGTCCGCTGCAAGCCCGGGCATAATCAGGCTTGAGCGCGAGGGCCTGTCGAAAAGATTTCTCCGCTTCGTCGAGACGGCGGAGTTCTAGAAGAATATAACCCAGGTTGCTGTGGGCTTCGGCAAAATCGGGCTTGATGGTCAGGGCATTCCGGTAGCTTGCCTCCGCCTCATCCAGGCGTCTTAGTTCCTTGAGGGCATTACCGAGATTGTTGTGGGCCTCGGGAAAATCCCACTGATGGGCGAGGGCTTCCCGGTAGCTTGCCACCGCCTCTTCAAGACGTCCGCGTTCCAGAAGGGTAATGCCGAGATTGCTGTGAGCCTGGGCATAATCGGGATTAAGCGCCAGGGCCTGCCGGTAGCGTGCCTCTGCTTCCGCCAAGCGCCCGAGTCCCAGGAGAACGCTGCCGAGATTTTGAAGCGCCTGGGCGTCAGCGGGATCCAGCTCTATGCTTTTCGTCAGGAATTCCAGGGCATCAGCCGGTTTTCCCCGCATAAGATAAAGATTGCCGAGGGCCTTCCAGCCCAGAGAACTGCCGGGCCACCGTTTGACTGCCTCCTTGGCCTTCTGTTCAAAAAGAGTCCACGCCCCGGCATTAAACAAATCCACCATCTCCCTGACGAAACCGGCCGGTGGCTCGGGAGTGGCGCCGCCTTTTGGGGGAGATTGTCTGGAATGACACCTGATCGAGCGATTTTTTTTTATTTTTTTCATCTTTCCGAACCTCCACGAGGGGAATGAACTTTAATGCAAGAATCTGGAATGCAAAAATCTGGCCCTGAATGATGTATTCGGCCACAGGACTGCCAACCAAACAGTGCAACAACAGTTAAAACCGAAATTTCCCTGACTTACATTTAAATAAAGCGCAACAAAGTTCCTTGTCAAGAAATTCAAAAAAGATGGCGTCGCAAAAATACACCAATCCTTGCACCCCAAGGTTCTGTTTAATCCTCACTTGAAGGAGGGTTCGGTTCAAGACTTTATGCGGGTTTGTCAAAAAAGAGGAAGGAGGATTTATTGAAGGATTTCGGTAATCGGGATGAAATATATCCTGGTCGGCCATCCGGATATGACACTGCCCGGCGGCAGTTGCGGCGGCTCCCCCGGTCGAGGCGTTTTACAGTCCCAAAAAGCAGTAAAGAACCAGGGTCGCGGCAAGGGTTAACCCTCCGGACCGCATCCCGGGATATCATTACGCGCAAACCGGCCCCTCAAGATCACTGCTTGAGATGAAAGCCGGCGTCGTTTAACTCGAAGGCGCGGTAGCTTGCATACTTTTGCGGATCGAGGGGATAATCCCAGCAACCCTGCCGATGGTAGATTTCACCCCCGAAGCCGGTCTTGAACCGGTAGAGGCCGTACATGGGATGGGCCGGTTCGGCGGAGGGGGCCACCCCAAACATGTCGTAGTATCGGCAGCCCTTCTCCTTGGCCAGGCGGATCGCCTCCCACTGTAGCGCGTAGGGCCCCATTTTCTTACGATTTTCAGCCGCGGAAGCGCCGTAAAGGTACACTGCCTGGTCGGCCGAAATGGCCAGAAACATCCCGGCCAGACAGTCGCCCTCCGCTTCGGCAAGCAGGAGATGCAGTGAAATTTTATGGTTCGACAGAGAGCGCCTGGCTTCGAGCATGGCCTGGAAATAGCGTTTGTCATGGACGACGATATTGTTGCGCAAGGCGGTTTCCCGATAAAGCTTGTACCAGAGATCGAGTTCCCGGCGCCCGGCTTCAACCACCCTCACGCCCTTTCGCCGGGAAAGCCCGATATTGTAACGGGTTTTGGCCCGCATCCGCCCCAGGATATCCTTCTTGCCTTCCCGCAAATCCATGAAAAGGGTATTGGTCGGCAGAATATTGGTCGGGGCCTTGCGCAGGTTCTTGGCACTGGTCTCCATGTTCATCCGTATTTCCTGGATTTGCTCCCGTGGCGGCCCCTGCCACTCGGAGCAGCTGTTATAACAATCAGGATCATCGGCCCAGGGGGATTGCCAGGGCAGATCGTAACGGATGAAGAAGCAGTCGGCCGGCAGACAGGTGCGCAATCCTTCGGAGAGCTCCTCAAGAAAACAGCCCTGCAACTCCTCCGGAGGTTCAAACCTGGGTCCGTAGGGCACATGGGCGACCAACTTGTTTGGCCCCGCGGAGCGCAGGATGACCAGGATGTCGGTCGCCTGGCCGCCGACGGCGATCTCCGAAGCCGTTCCTCCCTCGGCACAAATCCGCACATCAAAGGCCGCCGCCATGCAGCCCTGCATCTCCTTGACCTTCCCCCAGAAGGCGGTCTGCTGGAGGAGGGGGCCGGTTTCAACTATATCTTTGTTTTTGGGGGTAAGATCAACTAGCATAAGTTCCGTTTCCTGCTTTGTTTTTCGATGAACAAAGCCGAACACAGTAAATCAACCTGCCCCATTTGTCAAAAACGATGAATTCCCGAGAAATCCCGAGGGCCGAAGCGATTGCGCTAAGGGCAAAGACGGCTATACAATGATCAGCGGCACGTAAAGCTCATCGGCCGACAAGCCGCCGTGCACTCCGATCAGTCGTGATTTTTTTTCAGACAGCAGCCTGTCTCTGATAATGTAATCTTCTCTCATCAATAAAGCATATTCGCCGATCCGTTCTTCCAGTCGCGGGGAGCAGCGACCCAGCCCGAAATATCCTTCCCGGATCATCTCCCTGCTCTTTTTAAGCTCGCAGGCAAAGGCGAGTTCCTCGGCAACATATCGTTCAAACTCCTCCCGGCGATCCGAACGCACATAGCAGTAGGCGCAGCGCGGCTCCCCGCACAGGGGCAGGGTCAGGGTCTCCGCCAGACGGGGATGTTCTTCCAGGTCAATGATCCGCTCAGGGGATGAATCGATCAGACCGTGATCGGCGCAGACCATCACGGCCGTGCCGCCATCCGCCAGCCGGGGCAGCGATTCGCTGCAGCAGCGATCCAACTCCAGGAAAAGCTCCCTGGCCGCGGGGCTCGATATTCCATGCTCGTGGGCCAGGCTGTCCAGATGCGGCCAATAGCCGACGATCAAACCGTTTCTGTTCCGGGCCGCGAGCTCCTCAAGCTTCCCGAACAATCCCGCCAGATCATTGTATCCATGCCTGCCGGCGCTCCCCGACAGTGATTGACTGTAGACCGAGTCGACCAGTGGACCCGGCAGAACCACGTGACAGGCGCCGGCAAGATCGGAGAGTTGCGACCTGGCGTCAATCAGCTGTTCCGGCGATATTCCGACCTGAAAAAAATCGGCGCCGCCGAAGCGCGGCTCAAAAGGCAGAACCGTGGCCACCGTACCCAGTTCCCGGAAATATGTGTACCAGCCGGTGATGCCATGCTGCTGAGGAGCGGACCCGGTGAAAAAGCTGGTCATCGCCGAGGCCGTGGTGGGCGGAAAAACCGAAGAGAGCCGGCCCCGGCGATGGCGGCAGAGAAAGCTGTCCGGATGATTATTCAGGAAATTATCCCCCAGCCCGTCGATAATCAGCAGCAGAACCTTACGCCCGTTGAGCTTCAGGGACTCAAGCTCGGCAAGGGGCGGGTAACCCGGCACCTCGCGGCCCTTGGCTTTGTACAGCGAAACAGCAAGATTGACTATGCTGTTTTGGTAGTCGGGCTTTAGCATCGGACACCAGTAAAATTGATGGCGTCGCAAATTTTCTCGTCATTGCAGCGTACTGGAGTACGCTTCATTCCTCGAAATTTGCGCGCGCCTTGGATCTGACGATTTTTGCTTAGCCATCCTCTTTTTGTACCCATAGGGCATAAGTTTCGTACGAGCAGGCAAGCTGCTCAACTCAGCGTTAACTTTTTGCGAACTTGTCAAAATTGACAAGTTCAAAAAAAGCATGAATACCGCCTACGCGGGTATGACGACTTTCTGCGACGCCATCAGAATTATCGTGAAAAAAACTGACCTTACCGACAAGGATAACTTCCCTCGAATCGCTTAACCATGATTTTTTTGCCGAGCCGCCGGGTAGTTATCGTTTACCTGAATCCGTGAGCGTTCGAGAACGGTGCAAATACACGATAAACTTCGTCACTTCCGCCAAACCAAGTCAGAAGTTTTTGCAGCGATTTCGGTGGGCGGGATGATGCAGAATTATATACTCGCGTATTCGCCCGACAAGAAAGCGGAAAAGATCAGGGAAGTCAAGGCAGGAGGGGGAGTCACCGCCATGGTCGGCGACGGGGTCAACGATGCCCCCGCCCTGGTTGAAGTCGATGTGGGTATCGCCATCGGGGCCGGCACCGATGTGGCCATGGAGGCCGCCGACATCGTCCTGGTCCGCTCCGATCCCAGGGACGTGCTGGCGATCTCCAGACTGGCCCAAGCCACCCACGTCAAAATGATCCAGAATCTCTGGTGGGCGACGGGCTACAATGCCGTCGCCATTCCGCTGGCCGCCGGGGTCCTCTACCCGATAGGCTTCGTCCTGCCGCCGGCGGTGGGCGCCCTGGTCATGAGCCTGTCGACGATCATCGTCGCCATCAACGCCAAACTCCTGAAAACTGCATAAAAGAGGCGATCATTCCTCGCCAAGATATTGCTCCTCGAGTTTCTTGAGCTCGGCGAGATTGTCGATGAGATGGACGGTTTCCACAACCCCGTCGGAATACTCCTTATTCAGACGCACCTTGCCCCCTTTTTCGAGGGCTTCTCGAGCCGCGACAAACCGCTCCCGAACAGATTGCCGGTTTTTGCCCTCTCTGGCGGATTGCAGCTCCGATACCTTCAGAATATATTCCTGTCCCATAACTACCTCTACTCACCTTTCACATCGATCGGCCAGGCAATTCAAGCGGAGCCAAACGGTGCAATAAAATCCTGACTGACAGGACAATTCTTATCCGGCAAGACACGAAGCTTGCCGGATTCGCGACGCCCTCAAGCTGAAAAACCTACTTACCCTTGGCAACGGTCGTGGGACTCAGGTTGTATTTTTTCAACAGGGCATAGAGCCTTGAGCGTGATATATCGGCAATCTCGCAGGCCCGGCCGACATTGCCAGAGCAGGAATTGAGAAGATCGTCCAGATATTCCTTTTCCAGCCCGGTCAGGGTATTTTCCCGAGCCTTCTGGAGGGTGGGAAAAACTTGCCGGCGCTCGTCTCTATTCCCTTTTCCCCATTCAGCCGGATCATGTTCTTTTTTACTAAGATTATCGATGGCCTGGACGCGAATATTGATCGGCAGATGGATCGGCAGGAGAATTTCGCTGTCCGAGGCCGCGGCAATGGATCGCTCGATAACATTGAAAAGCTCACGAACATTACCGGGCCAGCCATAGCGCCGGAGCACGAGCAAGTACTCGGCCGAAAAGCGCTTGGTCTTCAGCCGTTTTGGCGCGCAATATTTATTCATGAAAAAGTAGGCAAGTTCAGCAAGATCGGCCCGGCGGCTGCGCAGGGTCGGCAGATCGATCTGGAAGGTTTTCAACCGGAAGAGCAGATCCTCCCGGAATCGTTTCTCCGCGACAAGTTGATGCAGGTCCTTGTTGGTAGCGGCAATAACCCGAAAATCAACCCGGATGGTACTGTTGCCGCCGACCGGGCGCAGGGTGCGCTCCTGGAGAACACGAAGTATTTTTTTCTGCACGTCCAGGGGCAATTCGCCGATCTCGTCCAGAAACAGGGTCGACAGATGGGCCTGCCTGATGAGGCCTTCACTGGCGCGATCGGCTCCGGTAAAGGCGCCCCGGACATGACCGAACAAAATACTCTCAACCAGGTTTTCCGGCAAGGATGCGCAATCGACCACAACCATTTCCTTGTCGCTTCTGGAACTTATGGCATGGGTTGCCTGGGCGAACAGCTCTTTGCCGGTCCCCGATTCACCGGTGATCAGGACATTGGCGTCGGAGGGACCCGCTTTGACCACCAGGTCGAGACACTCCTGGATGGCCGGACTGTTGCCGACGATCCCCTCGCTTCTGAAATGATCAAGGGCGGCGACATCCTCCGTTTTCACGTTTTCTCCGACGGTGCGCCGATACTCCAGGATGTTTTTAAAGGAGCCGAGCAGGTCGGCCTCGAACTCGGATTCGATGATATAGTCCCAAACCCCGTTCTTGAAAAGCTTTTCGGCGGAGAGCGGATCCTGGCCGGGCCCGACGACGACGATAACCGGTTTGCCGGGCGATTTCGCCAGACTGGCGACAATCTCTCCGGCGTGACCATCGGGCATATGCTCCCGCAAGAGCACGATATCGAAACGGTCGGAAGAAAGCTTACGCAGACCCTCGTTGATCCGCGGGACATGGGTGATTCGATACCCCTGGCAATCGGCCAGGGAGGAAATGCTCCGATAGAAATTCAGCTCGTGGTCCACTACCAGAATTCCACCTTGCAATAACTCTTTTTTCCCTGTCATGGAAATGCCTTACCACCCGTTGCGGTTATCATTAAACTTCATGCCCCGAACAGCCCGGCTTAACGTCTCCGGCTGAGCACCACTGAGCAAGGATTCTCATTCGAGTATAGCAAAGAATGATCTTCCGGGTAAAAGTATTACTAAAATTAAAATACCCCTGAATCCTTAAGGGTTCGAGAACGGGTCAGACACCAAACGCGCCGGTAGGGCGCCGGCCGAAAAGCCGTCATCGTTAAATAAACCCGAATGGCATGAAAATCGCAAAAACCCTACCTATGGTAGCTAAGTCCAGTAGTCTGATCGATCCCGGCATGCACATCCCGGTTTAAAATTTGCAGGGGTCGGCTAAAAGGTTTTATCGCGGTGAACTGTAATGGATGCACCCCATGTCCTGCTGGTGGAAAATAACCCCGACAACGTTTCCCTGATCTGCAAGATGCTTGGCCAATCCTGTTTCGACGACTTCAAGGTTGAACTGGCTTCAACCCTCGCCCAGTCAATCGAGATGATGAACGCGACCACCTTTGACGCCGTACTGCTGGAAATGGTCCTCTCCGATTCCGCCGG
This sequence comes from Desulfurivibrionaceae bacterium, assembly GCA_046484585.1. Taxonomy (GTDB): domain Bacteria; phylum Desulfobacterota; class Desulfobulbia; order Desulfobulbales; family JAGXFP01; genus JAGXFP01. Next base: position 14,155 of record JAWOIQ010000028.1, on the reverse strand, counting down.
ACTCAACACGGTCCGCCAGATTACCAAACGCTTTCCGGAAGCGGCGATCATCGTTTTAAACGAATTGAGCTCAAACAGTCTGGCCAGTCAGGCGATTCGCTACGGAGCGCAGGATTTTCTGGAAATAAAATTTCTTTCGGCGAAACGGCTCGTCCAGACCATAAATTACGCCATCGAACGGAAGAGAAACATGAGTCAGAAAGAAAGACTCCTGGCCGATCTCACCGGGGCTCTTGAAGAGATCGAAATGTTGCGAAAGATCATTCCGGTCTGTGCCGGCTGCAATAAAATCCACGATGCCAATAACAGATGGCGAAGCCTGGAGAGCTATCTCCAGGAGTTTTCTGTCCAAACAGCAAAGATCGCAATTTGTCCGGAATGTGAAGACACTCTTTATTCAGGGGCCCGGCATAAAAGAGGGGAAATGAGAAGATAATGGATATAATCATCTTCGAGGCCGAGGAATGGGAACGTGAATCCTTCGGGACCCTGCCGGCCGATCATGACCTGCACCTTATCAGTGAAGCGCTCACTCCCGATAACGCCGGATCTTTTATGCACGCGGAAATTATCTCGACCTTCATCTATTCGGATCTGAGCATGGCGACTCTGGCCAAATTCAATAAGCTGCGCCTCATTGCCACTCGCTCCACCGGCTTCGATCATATCGATCTCGGTTACTGCGATAAACACGGCATAAAAGTCGCCAATGTCCCGGATTACGGAGTTACGCCGGTGGCGGAGCATGTCTTTGCCCTGCTGCTCGCCTTGAGCCATCGGCTGATTGAGGCGGCCGATCGAACCCGGCGCGGAGATTTTTCGGGGCGGGATCTGCGCGGCTTTGACCTGGAAGACAAGACTATCGGCGTCATCGGCGCCGGCGCAATCGGGCAAGGCGTCCTCCGCATCGCAGCCGGCTTCGGAATGAAGAGGATAGCCTTTGATCCCCGACCGGACCACTCCACCGCCAAAAGGCTCAAGTTCGAATATGTCGATTTCGAAAGTCTGCTGCAACAGGCCGATATAATCACATTGCACGTACCGGCCAACGCGGCTACCATTAAGATGCTGGCCCGCGAACAGTTTGACATGATGAAAAAAGGTGTAGTCATAATCAATACCGCCCGGGGCGCCTTAATCGACGTGGTCGAACTGGTGGCGGCTCTATATTCGAAAAAGGTGGCCGGGGCCGGCCTCGATGTCTTATCCGCGGAGTCGACGATTCACGAGGGGAGCAAATTGGCGCGGTCCCTTTTCGGGGAAAAATCGGACCTGGCCCCTTTACTGGCCGACCAGATCATGTTGCGCTTACCCAATGTAGTCGTCACCCCGCACAACGCGTTCAACACCCGCGAGGCGATGTCGGAGATCATCAACACCACTTCCGGAAACATCGCCGGCTATCTGCGCGGCGAGCCGAAAAACCTGATAAACTGAAGAGGGTTAAATACTTGAAGACCATAGCAACTCTGACCATGAACCCCTCTCTGGACATTTCCTCCTCGGTCCCGAAAGTGGTCCCCACCGACAAGCTCCGCTGCGGAAAGGTATTGCGTGAGCCCGGAGGCGGCGGCATCAATGTCGCCAGGGCGATCTATCAACTGGGGGGGGAAGCGGTCGCTTTTTATCCGGCCGGGGGCGGGACCGGCCAGATCGTTAATGAAATGCTGAGCAAGGCTGGAATCACCATCCATCCCCTGCCGAGCCGACATCTGACCAGAGAGAGTTTCGCCGTGCTCGACGAATCCAGCGGCGAGCAATATCGATTCGTCCTGCCGGGCCCGAAGCTGTGCAAGGCCGAATGGCAACGCTGTATGGCCGAAGTAGTTGCGAAACCGGGACCGGATTTTCTGGTAATCAGCGGCAGTCTGCCCCCCGGCGTTCCGGACGACTTCTATGCGGAAATAGCCGGACGCCTGCAAGGTTCCTCAACCCGCCTGATTCTGGATACCTCGGGAGAACCCTTTAATAAAGCCCTGAAGGCCGGAGGCATCTACCTGGCCAAACCAAATCTGAACGAACTGGAAGAGTTCAGCGGCCGAACACTCGATTCCGAAGCGGAACAGGAAAAGGTATGCGCCGATCTGATCGACAGCGGCGCCTGTGAAGCCATAGCCCTCTCCCTCGGTGAAAAAGGAGCACTGTTGATGGCTCCCGGAATCCGAAAGAGAATCGATGCCATCCCCACTAAAGTGGTCAGCGCGGTGGGTGCCGGCGACAGTTTTGTGGCGGGAATGAATCTCGCCCTCTATCGCGACCAGAGCATGGAAGAAGCTTTTTTATACGGAATGGCCGCCGCAACCGCAGCCCTGGTCACCCCCGGTACCGAGCTCTGCAAGCTTGAGGACACCAATGCCTATTATCAACAGCTGCTGGAACGACATCCGCTGGGGGGGGTAAAGGGTGAGGAGTGAGGGGTGAGGGGTCAGGAGCCAGAAGCCAGTAACGATAGGGGCGCTGGTTTTTTTTTGCGTGGCAAAATCAATCCGGCTCCCGGCGGATTCCTGAAATCTTTTTGATGGAATCGCTTGAACGCGGAATCGCTCGGTTTTTATGCAACGATAATTCAACGATTGATGGCGTCGCAAAAAGGCACAAATTCAGTCATTGCGAGCGCAGCGAAGCAATCCATAAACATGTAACTAGTTTAAAATACTGGATTACTTCGTAGATTCGCTCCTCGCAATGGCGCGGCAAATCAGTTTTTGCGAATTCTTCAACGATTGACGGCCCTCCCTCCTTACGAGTCCTCCCCCACCTCCTGAATGTCTGGCGGGTGGAGGCAGCACTGCAGGCCAGTGATCTCTACTTCCCATCCTCGCCGGCAAATTCCTTCAATCCTTTGGCCAGTTCCAGTAATTTATCGTTGACCATTGCGTTGACGCTGCCTTCGGGATAGCGCTTATCGTCGCCGATTTCCCCGGCCCTGATCCCGGTCAAGAGTTCAAGTCCCTCCTCGACCCTGGCGACCGACCAGATCCTGAACTTGCCTTCCCGGACTGCCGCGATTACATCCTCGCGGAGCATCAGATCATTGATATTGCTCCGCGGAATCAGCACGCCCTGCTCGCCGGTTAAGCCCCTTTTTTCGCAGACATCGAAAAAGCCCTCGATCTTCTCGTTGACGCCGCCGATTGCCTGAATCTCGCCTCGCTGGTTAACCGAACCGGTCACCGCGATCCCCTGCTTGATCGGCACATTCGCCAGGCTCGACAGCAGGCAGTACAGTTCGGTGCTGGAGGCGCTGTCTCCCTCGACACCGGAATAGGACTGCTCGAAAGCAATACTGGCAGTTACCGACAGGGGTTTATCCTGGGCGTACATCCGCCGCAGGTAGCCGCTTAAAATCAAGACGCCCTTGTTGTGGATATTGCCGCCCATCTTGGCCTCGCGCTCGATATTGATTACCCCTTCCCGGCCCATGGAGACGGTCGCGGTAATCCGGCTGGGCCGGCCGAAGCGGTATTCATCCAGATCGATAATCGACAATCCGTTTACCTGGCCCACTGCCGCGCCCTCGGTATCGATCAGCACACTGCCCCGATCGATCATCTCCTGCATCTTTTCCTCGATCAGATTGGAGCGATAAATACGATCCTTGATCACCTGCTCGATATGGGCGGCGTCGATCTGTTTGGCCTGATTTGCCGCGCACAGGGTTTCGGCCTCGCAGAGCAGATCGGTCAACAGGGGCATGCTTATCGAAATTTTTTCCTGCCGGCCCGAAACCCGGACCAGGTGTTCAAGCAGCGCGCCGACCCCCGAATAATCGAGGGACCTGAGCCCCTGCTCGTCAACAATTGCTCGAATCGCCCCGGTCAATTGCTCCAGCGCTTCCTCATTCCGATCCATGCTGCTGTCGAAATCGGCCCGCACCTTGAAGACCTTCTGGACATCCTCGTCGTAATGGCGCAGCAGATAGTAAAAATAGGGTTCGCCCAGGATAATGACCTTGATCTCCATCTCGATCGGTTCCGGCTTGAGGCCGGTCGAAGTGAACCAGTAAAAAGGATCGAAGGTCTGGATTTCCATCTTCTCGGTCTTCAGAGCCCGTTTCAGGGAAGGCCAAACCCCCGGCTCGATAAGGAGATCGGAAAGATTGAGAACCAGATAGCCGCCGTTCGCCTTCAGAAAGGAACCGGCCTTGATCTTGCTGAAATCGGTGCGCCAGACCCCGCTGCGGTCAACGATCCGTTCGATGGTGCCGAAAAGGTTGCGGTAGTTCGGGAAGGATTCGATGATTACCGGCGGCTTCTTTTGCCGGGTATTATCGACCAGCAGATTCACCTGATAGGGCTGAAATCGATCGCCGACCGGCATCGCCATTCCCGGCGGTAATTGCTGGTTTTGCTGCTCGACCACGAAGATAGCGATATTTTCGGTCATGTCCTGCAGGGCCGCCTCCAGATAGGCCCGGATTTTCTCCTGCTCATATTTGTCGAACAGGGGCTGAAACTGTTCGGCGGCCAGATTCCGGAACATCATCCGATCGAATTTGTTGCCTTTTTCCTGGAGTTCTTTCTGTAATTCCCTGATCTCCAGAAATATCTTATCGATTTCATTCTTCAGTTCGTCATACTTTTTCTTAACTTCTTCAAACTCACCCTCGGGGAAGCGCCCGTTTTCCACTTTCATTTCAAGGGCTCCCATGGGAATCGGCTCGCCATCCACCACCGGCATCAGCTGGGGCCGCTGTTGCTGCCCGCCCGTGGGGGTCTGGACCAGACTGAAGCCCTTTTCCTTGACCTTCTTGTCGAGATTCTTGAAGAATTCCCCGGTCTTTTTCTCATAGCTCTCCATAATCTCCTTGCGGCGGGAGATATATTCTTCGCTTTCAAAGAGCTGGGGGACGCTGGTCTTGAGATTTTCGACCAGCTCCTGCATATCGCGTTTGAACTCCTGGCCGCCGCCGGCCTTGAAACGCAGCAGGAGCGGGGATTCCTCGGTTTTAAAATTATTGACGTAACAGAGGTCGTCAGGCGGTTTTTCCTCGGAGGCGATATCGTGCAGCATTTTTTCCACAGCCTGCATGCGCCCGCTTCCCGGCCGGCCGGTAACGAAAACATTGTAACCGCGCTTATTCATCCGCATGGCAAAACGGAAGGCCTGGACCCCGCGAGGCTGGCCGAGGATATCCTCCCGGGCCGCAACTTCCTCGGTGGACTTGAAGGAGAGGCTGCTGCTGTCAAATCGCCACCTGAGTTTTTCAACGGGGACCTGTAAGGATTTCTCAAGCTGGTTGCCCATGGGTGCTCCTTTGTCTGGTTATTTTTCAGCGGACCGGACGGGTATTTTCCTGAAATTAAGTGCTCGGCATTTCGGCAGAATGATTTTCAGCCGGTGCTTGTCAAATTCGGCCTCAACCCTGTCGGGATCGATCCGGCAGGGCAGCTTGATCCGGCTGGAAAAAGAGGTTCGCCGCTCCAACCGGCCGGTGGCGCTCTCCCGTGCCTCTTTTTTGCCGCTTATCATCAAGCTGTCCGGGGAGGCGGCAACATCCAGATCGGCCGCCTCGATTCCCGGCAATTCCGCGGTGATAATCACCGAGTCACCCTCCTCGGAAATATCAGCCGGCAACATCTCGCCATAAACTTCGTTATATACCGAGCCCCCGAAATCCCGAAAGAAATCAATAATCATCCGATCCATTTCGGCCCGCAGCTGTCTCAATTCTTTTTGCTTCCAGAGGGTTAACTCGGCCATCTTCACAATCCTGTTCTCTAAATGATCCCCTCGATTCAAAAGTGGCGCTGCCGGTCCGGATCGCGGCTTCGGCGAGGGCGGCAAGGCCACCAATGATTTCAGCAGTCAGCGGCTCAAGCTGTTGTACGGTTTTTAAAGCGCAGGTAGAGATCTTTCACCCGATTCCTTAGCTTCTTGATCTGCTCATGATCCTCTTCGGCGGCAAAGCGGGGTTCGGAAATCGAATAGATGCTCTTATGCAGATCGTCCAGGTAGTGTTCAGTCGACATGCACCATTCATCGGTACAGATCGAACTCATCTCCTCCGCCTGATCGAGTTCCTTCTCCACGGTCTCAAGCGCCTTGGCCATTTCCTTCATAAAGCCGCGGTGCGCCTTCAACATGGTCTCTTCCATATCTTTCTGCATCTGCATGTCATCTCTCCTTTTTTCCGTTGACATTCAAGATCTCAATTTTCTGAGTTGTGATTTACGCCACGATTTGACTACCCCGTTGGCAAGGAGTGAGCAGTGAGAAGAACAGGCTTCAACCTGCTCTTTTGTTCTCACTCCTTACTCCTCACTCCTCACTATTTTTTCCGTGTGCTGACCCCGAGCACTTTCCACAACGGTCAGAGCCCGGTATAGGAGGTGACCAGAGCAATGGCCGCCACGACGAGCAGGCCGCCTCGCCAGGCGGGATCGAGCGGGGCCAGCACTCCGGCCAGCAGAAGTATCGTGCCCAGGGCAAAGCGGATTTTCCGATCGATGCCCCCTACATTCTTTTCCATTGCAGTCTCCTTGTTTGGGCGAGCGTTAGAGAACGGTGCAGTTGCGAAGCGGCAACTAGCAAAATTCCCAAAAAAGCCGTCACGGATTCCAGGAAAACGGAAAAGCCATCGCCTGGATAATGTTGCAGTATATGTGCCAACCGGTCCCCGCTACTGATCCAGATTTCATCAAACTTGATGAATTACAAAAATTTACGGGATGGCTAAGCAAGTAGCGGCCGACGGCGGGAGATCTCCAAGTCGTCTTATAAATCCTGCTATAATCATGGCATAAATCCTGCTATAATTTATTTGCAGGCCGCCGATAAGAAATGGAACAAGGAGATATTGCATGCAGCCCCCACACGCACGGATCTGGTGGTCTTTTTTCTTTCGGGGAGTAATCGCTATCCTTTTCGGCTTGACGGCCCTTTTACTGCCCACCGTCACTATCGAGATTTTGGTCATTCTGGTGGGCGCCTTTTTCTTTGCCGACGGGGTGCTGTCGATTATCGGCTCCCTTGCAGGCAAAAACGTCGAAACCAGCTGGTGGGTATCTCTTCTCGAAGGCCTGGCCGGGGTTGCCATCGGTATCCTGACCTTTATCTGGCCGAGCGCGACCCTGGTCGCGGTCATCCTGTTGATCGCCATCTGGGCCCTGCTAACCGGGGTGCTGGAAATTATTGCCGCCATCCACCTGCGCAAGCTCATAAGAGGCGAATGGTTTCTCGGCCTAAGCGGAGTCATCTCCATCCTGTTTGGCGCCATCCTGATCGCAAGGCCGGGAGTGGGAGCCGTGGCCCTGGTCTGGATCATCGGCGCCTATGCGATCTTTTTCGGGATTTTGATGATTTTTCTGGGTTTCAAACTGAAAGAACCGCTCCCCAACCAATGATGACGTTACAAAAGTCAAAATCAGTGGGAAGAATAAATCCTGCGAGACAGGACAGACTGTCCCGTTTAAGAAGAAAACCAACGAACCGGTCAATATGACCAAAAACAACAGGAGGAAGAGATCATGGCTAAACCTTTTCATATAGACTATGACGAATGCATTGCCTGTGGAACCTGTGCGGAAATCTGTCCGGATTGCTTCAAGTTTGACGACTCCATGGCGCATGCGGAAGTCACGGGCTTTGACTGCCCAACGGATCTGGTTCAGGATGCAATGGATAATTGCCCGGTCACCTGTATTCACTGGGGAGAAGAACCTTAATAACTTGATGGCGTCGCAAAAAGTCCAAAATGGGATGGCTAAGCATGCAATGCCCCCTTGCGGGTGAAAATCGTCAGATCCAAGGCGCGCAAATTTCGAGGAATGAAGCGTACTTCAGTACGCTGCAATGACGAGACAATTTGCAGCAACGCAGGAGCTGGCGATTTATGCCCTTCAGGGTGCTTTTTGCGACGCCATCTTTTCAGCAGAGCGCTTCCAGAGAAGCGCTGCGGCACAGGAGAATTTCCAGTTCCGGCCGCTCGCAGGAAAGCTTCTTCATGCCGTTCCGTAAAGCCGATTGCAGCCCTTCCTCCACGGTCGGATGGTAGTAGGGAAAGCGGAGAATATCGAAAACGGTCAAATTCTCCTGAATGGCCCAGGCCAGCAAATGGGCGAGATGCTCTCCGCCGGGGGCCGCCATCTCGCCCCCCAGCAGACGGCCGTCATTCTTGTCGAGATAGATCCGGACGATTCCCCGGTTTTCAGCGCGCATCCGCGCCCGCCCCTGTCTGCCGAAATCATATTCACCGACAACCATATCCGAGTCGCTTAGCTCCGCAAACGATGCCCCGACCATGGCGATCTGGGGATCGGAATAGACAATCGCCAGAGGTGTCCGCCGCCGGAAGCAATTGGCCTCCTGGCGCGCGGCGTTGTAACCGGCGATATGACCTTCATCGTTAGCCTCATGAAGAATGGCTCGTTCGCTGTTCACGTCTCCGGCAATAAAGATCGGCGAGTCTCCGATCCGCATCGATTCACGATCAAAGACGGGAACCCCGTGGGCGTCGGTTTCGAGATCAAGCTCCTCCAGGCCCAGACCGGAGAGATTGGGCCGCCGTCCCGTGCATAACAGGGCCATTTCAACCATAACCCGCTGATTCCTGCTCTGAAGGAGCAGCTCTTCGCCCTGCCGAAGCGGATCCACTTCAGCGCCGAGATTGATTGAGTATTCCTCCCCCAGAGCGGCCAGCGCCGCAGCGTTCACCTCCGGGTCGGTCAGTCCGGCCGCCATATCGGCAAGATGGAAACCGTGGACCTCAATCCCCAGACGGCTTAGGGCCTGGGAGAACTCGATCCCCGAAGGGCCAAGCCCGATAACCGCCATGCGGCGGGGCAGTTGATCGAGTTCGAAAAATTGATCGGTGGTGACCACGAGACCGCCCAGGTTCTCCCAGCTGGCCGGAATTATCGGACTGGAGCCGGTGGCGATCACCACCCGGCCCGCCTCGACGGTGTCGCCGCCGATCCGCAGAACCGCGGGCTCAATGAACCGCGCCGGCGCCTCGATGCTTTTTTCACCGAGAGCCTTGGTCCCCTTGACTACTCCGGCCACGAAGCGATCCCGCAAATCTTTGACGTAGGCCAGGGCATCCTTCGACTCCAGGCTCAGATTTTCTACCCCGGCAACTCCCATCCCGGCCATGATCCGGCGGGAATGAAAAACCCCGGCGACTTCGCACAGGGTTTTGGTCGGCATGCAGGCCACCCGGGCGCAAGTAGTGCCGTAAGGTCCCTGATTGACCAGCAGGAAGTCATCCGTTACCCGTTTGACCTCGGCCACCGCCGAAAGCCCCGCCGTTCCGGCGCCGATAATCACCACTTCAACTCTCTTTGTCATGTGATCTCCTCCTCTGAGCCTTGCTTTTGCGCCAATGCTTCAAACCCGGCAACAATATCGAGCAGTTCCTCGGTAATCGACATCTGCCGATTCCGGTTATATTCGGCCTGCAGATCTTCAAGCCGCTCCTTGATGCTTTTTTCCGCGCCTTGCATGGAGGCGAGACGGCTGGCGTTTTCACTGGCCAGGGAGGCGGCAAGCGCTTTGAACAGAGAGACAAAAAGATATTGGCGGATCAGGCTGGCGAAAAGGGTCGACCAGGGCACCGTGAACCGGGGCAGATTGTTGGTCGGCCACTCATTGCGCCGGTACTCGACCAGGCGGGGATGTTCCACCGGCAGCAATTGCAGGTCCCGGGGAGCAAATCGGGCGCCGCCGAGCGGTTCGCAATAGCAGAGCAGGATCCGGCCCACCTTTTCCCGCTGCCGCCATTCATCGATAATCAGTAGAATCTCCTGAACCTTGGCGCCGATATGGCTTGCCGAAGTGGGCACGGTCAGATATTCCCCGACCGCGGCCCCGGCTTCTTCCAGACGCCCGACCACCCGTTCGCCGATCGCCAGGAAATAGGTCTCGGCATCGGCTCCGTTGGCCTTATGTTTTTCCAGGGTTTTCAGGGCGTGGGAAACTACCAGGTCGTTGAGCTGCCCGCACATACCCATGTCGGACCCGAAGACAATAACTCCGATCGGGCCGGCCGCCTCAGCATAAGCCTTCCGGTCAAGACGGCCCGCTTCCTCCGATGAAAGGGCCACCCCGAGGCCAAGCTCGACGGTGCGGAAATATTCCCGCAACGACTCCACCGCCCGCTCGAATTGCCTGATGTTCACCGCCGCCATGGCCTTCATGGTCTTGACCACGGTGTACAGATCGGTGGTGCTGGCGATGGTTTTCTTCAATCCCTCAATGGTCTGCATCGACGCCTCTCAATGGTCCAGCTGTCTCCTCGCCATCTCAGCCAGGCTTTGCAGTTCTTTATCATCCAACTTTTCGCCATTCTCGATTTTCCGGGTCAGGGCTTCGAACTCTTGATCGAAGTTCTTGCGGATTTTTTCCTCGACCGCGCCGATTTCCTCCGGTTCGATGCCGTCGAAGACCCCCTGGTTAGCCGCGACCAGGACGCCGATCTGATGGGCGGCCGGCATCGGGTTGTACTGTTTCTGTTTCAACACCGCCCGGATGCGGCGGCCCCGATCCAGAGTCTTCCGGGTATCTTCGTCGAGCCTGGTGCCGAAACGCGAAAAGGCCTCCAGTTCCTCGAACTGGCTGTAGGCGAGTTTGAGATCCCCGGTCACCGCCCGGTAGGCGGCGAGCTGGGTCTTACCGCCCACCCTGGACACCGAACGGCCGACATCGACCGCCGGCAGAATGCCCTTGCGGAAAAGCTCCGGCGACAGGTAGATCTGGCCGTCGGTGATCGAGATCAGGTTGGTGGGGATATAGGCGGAAATATTCTGGGCCTCGGTCTCGACTATGGGCAGGGTGGTTAGTGAGCCGCCGCCGTGTTCCTCCCGCAGATGGGTGGAGCGCTCAAGCAGGCGGGCGTGGATATAAAAGATGTCGCCGGGGAAGGCCTCCCGGCCCGGCGGTCTGCGCAGCAGCAGCGACAGCTCCCGGTAGGCGCGGGCATGTCTGGTCAGATCGTCCAAAACGATCAGGACATCCCGGCCGCGGGACATGTGATATTCACCCAGGCTCATGGCGGCATAGGGGGCGGAGAATTGCAGCCCCGGCGGATCGTCCTCGGAACTCATCACCACCGTGGTGTAATTCATGGCCCCATATTGCTTCAGATCGGCAATGACCTTGGCCACCGCCGAGGCCCTTTTGCCGATCGCGCAGTAAATGCAGAGCACATCCCGACCCCGCTGATTGATAATCGCATCCACCGCAATCGCCGTTTTGCCGGTCTGGCGGTCGCCGAGGATCAATTCCCGCTGGCCCCGGCCGATCGGGATCAGGGCATCGACGACCTTGATGCCGGAGGCAAGGGGCTCGGTGACCGGGGCTCGATCCATAATGCCGGGAGCCGGACGCTCCATGGGCCAGCGTTCGTCGGCGATAATGGCGCCCTGGGCGTCGAGGGGGTTGCCCAGGGCATCGACCACCCTGCCGGCAAGGCTTTCGGATACCGGAAAATCAAGGACCCGGTTCTCGCCGCGCACCTCGCCGCCGGAGCCGATCCCGGCGCTGCCGCCCAGCAGAACCGCGCCGGTCAGATCCCGATCCAGATTGAAAGCAAGCCCCCTGGTGCCGTCGGCGAAGACCAGGATCTCGTCAACCAATACTCCCTGGAGGTCACTTACCAGGGCAATCCCGGAGCCGACATAGCTCACCGTTCCGGCCTGCCGGGCCGACAGTTTCGGAGGAACCTTCTCCCTTGCCTGCCGGAAGGCGGTTTCGGCTTCCTCCAGGATTTTCTGCAAATCCTCAGTCACCTTGATCCCCGTTATTGTCGGTTTCGCCGGCGTCGTCGGCCGGGCCGGCGTTATCTTCCTTTGCAGCGGGATCCCCGCCTGGCCGGCTTGCGAAAAGTTCCTGCACCTGATTCTCAAGCATGGTCAGGTACCGGCTCAGGGAAAGTGATATCCGGTAACCGGCCACCTGCAATTCCAGACCCATAATCACCTCGGGGCTGGTGGTAAACCGGACCCGGTGTTCCCGGTCGACAATCTCGGCACAGACCTTCTCGATCGCCTGGCGGCCTTTATCGTCAAGCTCGTATGCACTCACCACCGTGATCTTGCCGCCGCCCTTTGCCACTCCGGCCGCCAAGGCCTGCCGGCCCTCCTGCTCCAGCTCTTTAAGCATTTCGACAAAACGCTCGACCAGACGCCCTTCCAGTTCCCGGTCCCCCAGTTCGGCGAAAAAACTCCCGGCCATGGCGTAGGTTTCCCGGCCGATCAGCTCCTTGAGATGGTGCACGAAAGATTTTTTCTCGCGTTCAAGATCCTCCCGCCACCGTGCGCGGAGTTTTTCGACCTCCCCGCGCGCTTCCGAGATCTTTTCCCGGCGCCATTTCCGGGCCTCCTCGCGCGCTTCATCGAACATCGCCTTCTTGCGCTCGTCTAACTCGCGGCGCTCTTCGCCCAGTTCCTGCCTCTCCTCTTCCGCCGCCTTTTTGGTCTCCTCGCTTTCGGTGAGGCGCTCATCGATTTTCCGCTGCCGTTCGTCCATAATCGCGATCACCCGATCATAGAGGAAGTACTTCAACAGCCCCATCAGGATCAGAAAATTGATGATCTGGGCGATAACGGTAAACCAGTCGATCAGCACCTTCTCACCCTCCCGCCGCGTCCTTGAAATATTCCCAGAACGGATTGGCGAACAATAGAATCATCGAGACCACGAAACAGTAGATCGCGGTCGACTCGATCATTGCCAGCCCCACGAAGAGCGTTCTGGTTATGGTGTTGGTTTCGTCAGGCTGCTGGGCGATGGCGCTCAAGGCCTGGGCCACGGCCCGGCCTTCGCCGAGGGCCGGGCCGATGGCGCCGATGGCGATGGTGATGCCGGCCGTAAAGACCGAGACCATGCCGATAAGAGCAATACTATCCATGTTCTTCTCCTTTATTGATTTGCGGTTGATCGTCCTTTGTGAGCTGCTTCTCTTCCTTCTGGCGGCGGGCCCGGGTGGCGGAGGCGATATAGACCGCCGCCAGGACGGCAAAGATATAGGCCTGGATCAAGCCGGTGAGCAATCCCAGGGCATGCATCAGCACCGGCACGAAAAGAGGCGCTATGGAAAGCAGGATCAGAATGATCTTGCCGCCGCTCATCATGTTGCCGAAAAGACGGACCGCCAGGGCCAGGGTCCGCGACAGCTCCCCCATGATATTGAAGGGCAGCATGAAGGGCGTCGGGGTGATGTAGAGTTTGAGATAGCCTCGCAAACCCTGGTCTTTAATCCCGAAGAGCGGTACCGCGACAAATACCGCCAGGGCCAGACCGGCGGTGGTCGACAGTGACGAGGTAGGCGCGATGAAGCCGGGAATTACGGTCAGGGTGTTGGAGACCACGATAAACAGGAACAGCGTGCCGATAAACGGCAGATAAGTCAGGGGATCCTGATGAACGATCTGGCCGAGCTGCTCGCGCATCTGGCTGACCAGGATTTCCAGAAGATTCTGCCAGCGGCTCATCTTGTAGCCCGCGGAAATTCTTCTGGTAATGAGAATAGCGGCCAGGACCAGGAGCAGCATGACAAGCCAGGTGAAGACGATGGTGGCATTCAGCGAAGCCCACTGCCATTGCCAGTAGATCACCTGGTCGGGGCTTATATCCTGGATATTCACGGCCTGACTCCCCGTTCAACGGCCGGCCCCGGGGCATCGGGGGCATAAAGCCGGATCATCGCCATCCGGGCCGCAATAAAACCCGGAGCCGCGCCGACATAGATCAAAGGCTGCCCCCCGGCGGCCATAAACAAAACCCCGCCCGCGATCAGGGCCCGGCACAGGAAACTGCCGAAGAGAAAACGGCCGGGATGCCTGCACGACGGCAGCCGCCGGACCGTCCACCAGAGACCGCCGAAATAGCCCGCCCCGGCAAAAATCCCCACCGCCGCTCCCATGAAAATATCTCCTGAAAACATCTCCGTCTCCCTTACCTGTGGATAAGTTCGTAAAACCCTGAATCCCTGGCGGCAACAACAACGCATTCAGTCATGCCGGCCCTCCCGCTGCACCCATAACCAGGCGTTAAGGCAACCAAGCGCCACCCCGATAACCATGCACATCAAGGTCCAGGAAAAACGGCTGTTGGTTGTTTTATCCAGCCAGACTCCCAGGGCAATCCCAGCCAGGGTCGGAATTGCCACCGACCAACCAACCAGGCCGAACATCCCGAGACCGAACCAGACATCGCG
>JAWOIQ010000044.1:0-11923 GCA_046484585.1 Desulfurivibrionaceae bacterium | reverse complement strand
GTTCCGTGACTTGTTGAGAGCTTGTCAAGTTCGATGGCGTTGCAAAAAAATCGCCTGGTTTCCCCGGTTGCCGCAAATGCGCGACTTGAAAGCCGATGTTTTTTACTTGGCCATCCGGGAGTATGTAACCGGTTGGAAATACTTGATTGCTTCATCGCTTCACTCCTCGCAAATAACATGAAATTCAGTTTTTGCGAATTCATCAAATCCTGAACTTCCCTTTCCGGCCGTCGCGGGGTGAGTGAGGATCGGTAGTAAGACCTCGGAATTGAGGGGGAACAGGCAAGAGTCGGATCTAATACCTCACCCTTCACTACTTGCCCTTTCACCTTGAACCTTACCGCAAAAGCCTGACGCCATTAATTTTTCGGAGACAAGAATGAGCATTCGCGAAGACGCCTTGAACGGCAATATAACCCCGATTTTCGAAACCTGCGCCGCCAACGAAGGCATGCCGGTTAAAACCTTAATGGACGGGGTTGCCGAAGGCACCATAGCGATTCCCAAGAACAACAACCACCAGTTCGAACGGATCATGGCAATCGGCAAGGGCACCACCACCAAGGTCAACGCCAACATCGGCGCCTCGAAAGATTACCCGGAGATCGAGCAGGAGTTGCAAAAGCTCTGCGTCTGTCTGAAGGCCGGGGCCGACACTGTCATGGACCTGAGCCTAGGCGACAACCTTAACGAGGTCCGCCGGGAAATCCTCCGGAACTGCCCGGTACCCCTCGGCACCGTGCCCATCTACCAGAGCATCGCCGAAGTGGTCGAAAAGCAGAAAAAGAAGATCGGCGAAGTGAGCGTCGATGAAATCTTCAAAACCATCGAGCAGCAGGCCGAAGACGGCGTCGATTTCATGACCCTCCACTGCGGCATAACCCGCTCCACCCTCGACCGGGTTAAAAACCACAAGCGCCTGCTGGGCGTGGTCAGCCGGGGCGGTTCGTTCACCATTGAGTGGATGAGCTACAACAACAAGGAAAATCCGCTCTACGAAAGATTTGACGACCTGCTTGCCATCCTGAAGGAGCACGAAGTTACATTAAGTCTCGGCGACGGCATCAGGCCGGGCTGTCTGGCCGACGCCACCGACCGCGGCCAGGTCCAGGAACTGATCCATCTCGGCGAATTAACCAACCGGGCCTGGGAAGCGGGGGTCCAGGTGATTGTCGAAGGTCCGGGCCATATGCCGATGAACCAGATCGAAGCAAATATCCTTTTGCAGAAAAGACTCTGCAATAACGCGCCGTTCTACGTCCTTGGCCCGCTGGTCACCGACATCGCCCCCGGCTACGATCACATTACCGGCGCGATCGGCGGCGCCATCGCCGCGGCGGCCGGGGCCGACTACCTGTGCTATGTGACTCCGGCCGAACACCTGAAGCTGCCTACCCCCGACGATGTCCGCGACGGGGTGATCGCCTCCCGGATTGCCGCCCATGCCGCCGATATCGCCAAAGGAGTGCCGGGCGCCATCGACAAGGATATCGCCATGGCCAAACGGCGCGACAAGCTGGACTGGAAGGGTCAGATCGAGCTGTCCATGGACCCGGAAAAGGCCAGAAGATACCGGGACGAAGGCGGCTGTTCATACAAGGGCGACGCCTGCAGCATGTGCGGCTCCTACTGCGCCATCAAGGTTTACAAACGGGCGATCTCGCCACAACGCGACGAGCAGCAGGTTGACTGATGGCGTCGCAAAAACTACGATCTACTGCGTCGTAGCGTATCGTAGTTTTTGCTTAGCCATCCCGTGACTTTTTGCAACGCCATCAGTCTCAATTGGGGTGGCTAAGCTAAAATCGTCAGAGCCAAGGCGCGCAAATTTCGAGGAATGAAGCGTACTTCAGTACGCTGCAATGACGAGACAATTTGCAGCAACGCGGGAGCTGGCGACTTTTTGAGACGCCATCTCGATTTAATCGGAGCCGGATTGTACCGGCGGAGGGGCAGTCATGTTTGAATTTCTTGATCCAGTCTTGGAAATAATCAAATCGTTCATCATGTTTTTCAAACCCGTCCTCGATTTTATCGTGGCGACCGAGATTCCCGAACAGATCGATAATGTCGATTACATGGGGCTCTTCACCAACGCCTGGTTCCTGGTGCCGTATATCTCCATGCTCGCCTGGTACGTCTACAAGCAGGCTTTGAACTCCCTTATCATTGTCGTACTCCTGACCGGATCCTGGGCATTTTTCGGAACCCCTTATATGAAGGGGATCATGGCTCAGGACGAAATCGCGCTTGAAGCGGTGCTGCCCATTGTCGGCGGCGCCTGCGCGGTGTTGGGATTTATCATTTACCGGATATTCATGAAATCGGATTGACCGGTCCGGCCGATATCTTTCCGCCGATTCCCGGATCGGACCATCGCGGTCCATTCTAAACCAGCCAAACCATGTCTGAACAGATTCTCGAGATATATAACCTTCTTCACCGCCACTTCGGCCCGCAAAAGTGGTGGCCGGGAGAGACCAGGCTGGAAATTACCGTCGGCGCGGTTCTCACCCAGAACACCAACTGGCGCAATGTCGAAAAGGCCATTACCAACCTGAAGGAGGCCGGGCTCCTTTCCCTGCCGGCCCTGGCCGAAACCCCCGCCGAGATTCTCGCCCAGCAGATCAGGCCGTCAGGCTACTACAACCTCAAGGCCAAGCGCCTGAAAAACCTGATCGCGGCAATCGGCCGAAGCGACGAGGATCTCGAAAACTTCCTGGCCGCCGACCTGGACACCCTCCGCCATGAACTGCTGGCCGTCAAGGGGATCGGCCCGGAAACCGCCGATTCGATCATGCTTTACGCGGCCGAAAAGCCGATCTTTGTGATCGATGCCTACACCCACCGAGTCCTGTTACGCCACAATCTGATCTGGGAGGAAAGCGATTATTACGAGATGCAGGAACTGTTCATGACCTCCCTGCCCGAAGAAATCCAGCTCTACAACGAATACCACGCCCTGCTGGTCCGGGTGGGTAAGGAATTCTGTCTGAAAAGCAAGCCGAAATGCGAAAGCTGCCCCCTGCAGGGTGTGTAGATGGTGAGGGGTGAGGGGTGAGGACAGGTTCAAGGTTCAAGGTTCAAGTTTCAAGCTAAAAGCCGCAAGCTACAAAACAAATCTACCCTTCGGATTTTCCTTGCCAGGGATCTGGATCTAAATCGGCCTCACAGGGGTTCCTCCCTAACCCCTCACTTCTCACCCCTCACCGTCCTTGCTCACCCCTCACCGTCCTTACTCACTCCCGCCAGGAGCTGCCGGCAGTCAAACCACTCCCTGCCCTGGGCTTCCGCCACCTGTTGATTGGTCAGCCGGCCCCGGTAGACGTTGATCCCCTTGAGTAGCGCCCGGTCGTTTCGCGCCGCCGCCGCGATTCCCGCCGCCGCGATCCGGACCACATAGGGCAGGGTGGCGCCGCATAAGGCATAGGTCGAGGTCCGGGGCACTGCGCCGGGCATGTTGGCTACACAGTAGTGGATAATTCCCTCGACCCGGTAAGTCGGCCGGGAGTGGGTGGTCGGCCGGGAGGTTTCGACGCATCCGCCCTGGTCGATAGCCACATCGACGATCACCGCTCCGGTCTGCATCCCGGCCAGCATCGATCTGGTGATCAGCCGCGGAGCCCGCCCGCCCGGGACCAGGACGGCGCCGATGACCAGGTCGGCGTTGCCGATCTGCCCCTCGATATTTTCCGGAGTAGCCGTCATGGTGACAAGCCCGCCGCCAAGTTCTTTTTCGCGGGCGGCAAGTTTTCGGGAGTTCCGGGCCATCATTACCACCCTGGCCCCCATGCCGAGACCAATCCGGGCCGCGTTGCTTCCCACCGTGCCGCTGCCCAAAACAACGATCTTGCCGGGGTCCGCCCCGGCGGCGCCGCCCAGAAGAATGCCTCGGCCGCCGCTCTCCTTTTCGAGAAAATGCGCCCCGGCCTGGGTGGCGAGGCGGCCGGCCACCTCGCTCATCGGGGCGAGCAGCGGCAGACCGCCGTCCGCCTCCTCCACCGTCTCGTAGGCGACGGCGGTTACTTCGTTCGCGAGCAGGGTCCCGGTCAGTTCCGGCAGAGGGGCGAGATGGAGATAGGCGAAGAGCAGCAGGTCTTTTCGCAGGTAGCAGTACTCGGCGGGCAGGGGCTCCTTGACCTTGACAATCATCCCGGCCTGCCGCCACACCCCCTCCGCCCCGTCCAGAATCTTGGCCCCGGCCCGGCGGTACTCATCATCACCGATGCCGCTGCCCAAACCGGCGTCCTGCTCGATCAAGACCCGATGCCCGGCCCCGACAAGCTCAGCCGCGCCGGCCGGGGTCAGCGCCACCCGGTTCTCCTGCTCCTTTATCTCTTTTGGCACCCCGATAATCATCGATTTCTCCCTGGTTGCGTTCCTGAAAGAGTTTTCCGCTAGCTTTCCAGCAATTGCAAAGCATTAAGGCGAAGGATTCTCTCCTCAAGCTCCGCTCCCAGCTCCAGGGCTCGGAACTGCTCCAGCACCTCTTCCTGGCAGATCCACGGTGAATCGGTCCCGAACAGGACCCGGTCGGCGGGATGGGCCAGGATCATCCGCCGCGCCTTTTCCCTGGCCAGATATTGCAGCGAGTAAGAAATATCCAGGTAGAGCGGCCGGCCGATCAGCAGCTCTTCCACCTCGTCCCACATCTCCCAAGCCCCGAGGTGAGTGGCAATCAGCTTCAGATCCGGGAATTTCTCGATAACCCGGACGATCCGGGGGGGATCGCAGATCCGCTCCCGGGGGAACCCGATATCGAAGCCGGTATGCATCACCAGAACCAGACCGGCCTCGCTGATCCTCTCGTAAAGGGGAAACATCCGTTCCTCGTCAAGAACGAAATCCTGGTAATAGGGATGCATCTTGACCCCCTTGAATCCCTCGGCCCGGATCCGCTCGATGTTGGGCAGGGCCTCAGGGTTATCGGGATGAAAGGAGGGAAAGGGGATAATCCGCTCTGAGCGGATCTCCTTCGACCAGGTCAGGATCGACTCGAACTGGCCCGGCCTGGTGGCTATCGAACAGAGTACCGCTTTTTCGATAGCTGCCCGGTCCATGGCGCCGAGCAGCGAATCGAGCCGGCCGTCCAGGCAGGGGGTGATGCCGCCCGCTTCGGCCAGGGCAGGCACCGCCCCGGCCGCGACCTTATCGGGGAAGGCATGGGCATGAAAGTCTATAATTCCGGTCATCGGCGCGCACTCCCTGGGTAATTATCATCAAAACTGGTCAATCTACCAACTTCTCCCGCCAATGCAAGCGGGAGATCAGGCCCGGCGGCCGATTCTCCTTGACACCGCTCAACCATACTTATTAAAAACATATAATTATATTAAATTCGGGTGCGGTTTGCGGTTTCCGCCGGTAGGCTAAATGTGTAACCGGGGATGCGGCCATGTCCTGTACCATTCCCGAAAACGATAATCGCCTACGTCGAATTCGTAACCGTTCACCGGGGCGGTCGTCAAAGTATCCAAAACGCCTGACTGTAACCGTTCAGCAGTGGTGCAGATTTGGACAAGCGGACCGGCGCCGCGTACCTCGTGTAGGTAAGCAGGGCCGATCGTCCGAAGATGCTGCTGCTGAACGGTTACTCGAATTCAACCTGAAATCCCAGCGAGGTCGCCATGAGCAAACAAATCATCCTGCCCTATGAAGATAGAGTCACCCAGTGGTATAACGTCCTGCCGGATATCCCCAACGGACTTCAGCCGCCCCTCGACCCGGAAGACAACCAGCCGATCGCCCCCGAGAAACTGGGCGCCATCTTCCCCCCCGATCTGCTCGAACAGGAAATGAGCGCCGAGCGCTGGATCGACATACCCGAAGAGGTCCAGGAGATTTTCGCGATCTGGCGGCCGTCGCCCCTGGTCCGCGCTACTTTTCTGGAAAAGGCCCTGGGCACCAAGGCCAAGATTTACTTCAAGCACGAAGGAGTTTCGCCCTCGGGCAGCCACAAGACCAACAGCAGCGTGCCTCAGGCTTATTACAATAAAATAGCCGGGATCAAGAACCTCGCCACCGAGACCGGCGCCGGCCAGTGGGGCACGGCCCTCTCGTTTGCCACCCAGAAGTTCGGCCTGGGCTGCATGGTCTACATGGTCAAGGTTTCCTTCGACCAGAAGCCCTACCGGAAGGCGATGATGCACGCCTTCGGGGCCGAAGTGGTCGCCAGTCCCAGCAACCTGACCCCGACCGGCCAGACCATCCTCGCCCAGGATCCCGACTCGCCGGGCTCCCTCGGTATCGCCATCAGCGAGGCCCTGGAACACGCGGTCTCCCACGATTCGACCAATTACGCCCTAGGCTCGGTCCTGAACCATGTCTGCCTGCATCAGACCATCATCGGCCTGGAGGCCAAGAAACAGATGGCCATGGTCGGCGACTATCCCGACGTGGTTATCGGCTGCTGCGGCGGCGGCTCCAACTTTGCCGGCATCGCCAATCCCTGGCTGCCCGACAAACTGGAAGGCAAAAAACTCCGTCTGCTCGGGGTCGAACCCGCTTCCTGCCCGTCGATGACTAAAGGGGTTTATGCCTACGACTTCGGCGATCTTTCCAAGCGAACCCCGATGATGCAGATGTACACCCTGGGCCACGACTTCATCCCGCCCGGCATCCACGCCGGCGGTCTGCGCTACCACGGCATGTCGCCGATCGTCAGTGCCCTGTACCGGGAGAAACTGATCGAGGTCCATGCCCTGCACCAGATGGAATGCTTCGAGGCGGGCATCCTCTTCGCTAAGACCGAGGGCATCATCCCGGCTCCGGAAACATGCCACGCGATCCGGGCCGCGATCATCGAGGCCACCCGGGATCTGAACGATCCGAAGACTATTCTCTTCAACCTCTCCGGCCACGGCCTGCTCGATCTGGCCAGCTATGAGCAGTATCATGCCGGTGAGCTGAGCAATTACGAATATCCGGCCGAAGCCATTGCCGAGGCGACCCGGCACCTGCCGAAGGTCTGATCGGGGTAAGCGATCACAGGGCGCCGAATCTGCTGTGTTATCGTAACTGTTCACCCCAGGCCCCTCAAAAATCAAGTCATTGCGAGCGCAGCGAAGAAATCTAGAAGCATTTAACTAGTTGGAAATACTGGATTGCTTCGTCGCTTCGCTCCTCGCAATGACGGGGCAAATCAGTTTTCGCGACGCGTCAATTTTGACAAGCTCGCAAAAGTCATAAATGGGATGGCTAAGCAAAAATCGTCAGATCCAAGGCGCGTAAATTTCGAGGAATGATGCGTACTTCAGTACGCTTACAATAACGAGACAATTTGCAGCAACGCGGGAGCTGGCGATTTATGCCCTTCAGGGTGCTTTTTGCGACGCCATCAATATCCGAGTAACAATAAATGGCAGTTGAGCTGACCCTTCATGACGACCTGCCCCGCTTCCTGGCCAAGCAGTTGAGGGGCAAGGCCGTTCCGCCGATCAGACTGGAGCGCCGGACCTCCATCAAGGACTTTCTGGAGGCGCTCGGAATCCCCCATCCCGAAATCCACCGGCTGCTGGTCAACGGCCGAGAACAGGATTTCGCCTGCCGGGTCGGCCCGGATGACCGGATCGAGGTTTTCGGACTTCCCCTGCCGACCGACCCCACCCTGCCAACCCCCTTGCGGCTCGCCCTGCCCGCTCCCCGTTTCGCGGTGGATGCCAATGTCGGCAAGCTGGCCGGACTGCTGCGGATGACCGGCTTCGACACCTTTTTCGAGCCAACCATGAACGACGAGGCTCTAGCGGAAATCTCCCGGCGTGAGCAGAGAATCCTTCTGACCCGCGACCACGCCCTCCTGAAAAGGAAAAAGGTGGTCCACGGCCGCCTGGTCCGTCATCACAAGCCAATCGAGCAGCTCCGGGAAGTCATCGACCTCTACGGCCTCCGGGAGCGGATTGAACCGTTCAGCCGCTGCCTCCGCTGCAATGATCGGTTGCGGAAGGTTGCTAAGGAAGAGATCATCAACCGCCTCCTGCCATTGACCATAAAATATTACGACGATTTCAGGATCTGCCCCCGCTGCGCCCGCTTATACTGGCCCGGCTCCCACCGCGAACGGATGCTGAAAATCATCAAGGAGCTCTGAATGGTTGGGGAAATCGCCGTCGACATCGACCGTCAAAAACCTGAATCCGTGAGCGTTCGAGAACGGTGCAGATGCAAGGCGGCAACGATGTTGATAATACTCATGGTACACCCAAAAGGGCATAAGTTTCGTACGAGCAGCCGAGCTGCTCAACTCAGCTTTATATTAACGAGTTGCCAACGCGGCAGATGCGCCGTTATCGGGCGCCCCGCAGGGCGGCGGGATGAACCATGGCAATCCAGGAGAAAACGATTATCTGATGCAATTACAAACCGATAAAGTTAAATTCCCCACCAAGCCGTCACTGATTCAGGGAAAATGCACCGGCTGCGGTCTCTGCGTCGAGGTCTGCCCCGACCAGACCATCAGCCTTGAAGATGACCGGGCCGCGGTAACCGGCGAGCGCTGCATGGAGTGCGGCCACTGCCTTGCGGTCTGCCCGGCCGAAGCCGTCG
This sequence comes from Desulfurivibrionaceae bacterium, assembly GCA_046484585.1. GTDB lineage: Bacteria > Desulfobacterota > Desulfobulbia > Desulfobulbales > JAGXFP01 > JAGXFP01. The sequence continues at coordinate 3,382 of JAWOIQ010000044.1, read as the reverse complement.
CCGCGGGGACCATCACCCTGGAGAGCCTTCGTTTCAATAGCTTTGAGGTCGATAATCGCTGGCTCAAGTGGGGCGATGCCGACCCGGCGGAGCTGGTAAGACTGATGGCCTCCCGACGCTCCTGCCGCAACTATCTGGACCGACCGGTAAGCAGGGAGCTCCTGGAAGACCTGGTCAAGATCGGCACCACCGCCCCGTCAGGGACCAACAGCCAGAAATGGACTTTCACCATCCTTGAGCGCCGCGACCAGGTCGAAAAATTCGGCGACCGCGTCGGGCTCTTCTTTCGCAAGCTCAACAAAATGGCGGCCAATCCGCTCTACCGGCTGCTGTCCCGTTTTACCGGCAAGGGCGAGCTGGACAACTACTATCGCCGCTACTACGATTCGGTCAGCAAAGCCCTCGATTTACGGGAGAAGGAAGGTCGCGATCTCCTCTTTCACGGGGCGCCGGCGATAATCGTTATCGGCAGCGCCGAGGGGGCCAGCTGCGGGCTCGAAGACGCGCTCCTGGCCAGCCAGAACATCCTGCTCGGCGCCCACGCCATGGGTTTCGGCACCTGCCTGATCGGTTTCGCGGTCTCGGCCATCAAGCACGATCCGGCTATCAAGGAGATCCTGGCCATCCCCCGCCGGGAAGGGGTCCATGCCGTTATCGCCCTGGGTTATCCGGCTGAACACTATCAGCGCCTGACCGGCCGCCGCCCCCCGCGGATCCGTTTTCCGGAGCCGGGCGAATAAGGCCGGGGGCGAACCCCCCTCGGATTCAGGAAGGATATAGGGCCTGGAAAGAAATAACGGGGAAATGGGTTACAGAGGGCTATCCATGGACCGGCCCCAGGCTGATATCCCCGGACAAAACCTCATGGATCTTCCCGTCGGCGTCCTTGATCAGCAGCTGGCCGCTGTCGTCCGGGCCCAGCGACACCCCCCGCACGACCCCACCGTTCCGGGTCAACCAGGTCAGCTCCCGGCCCAGGGTGAGATCCCGCTTGCGCCAATCATCGAGGATGCCCTTGAAGCCGGAGCACTCGAATCGGCGGACCTGCCTTTGCAGCTCGGTAACGATAGCCGCTAGCAGCTCACTGCGGCAATATTCGCGGCCGGTTTCGATTAAAAGGGAAGTGGCCCGCTCCTGAAAATCGGCGGGAAAGGCGGCAGCACCTGCGTTGACATTCAGGCCGATGCCCAGGACCACCGCGGTCGGCGCGCCCTTGATATTTACGGTCTCGGCCAGAATTCCGCCCAGCTTCCGGCCTTCCAAGAACAGATCGTTGGGCCATTTCAGCATTAATGATAGATCGGTGACCTTCTCGACCGCCAGGCATAGCGCCAATCCGGCCGCCAGGGTGATTTTCGACAAATCCTCGGGCGGCAGGGCGGGCCGCATGATCATCGAAAAATAAAGACCGCTGCCGGCCGGGGAGTGCCAGCTTCTGCCGAGACGGCCGCGGCCCCCCGTCTGGCTTTCGGCCACCACCACCGTATCGGTCGGCGCGCCGTTTTTCGCCATGTCGATGGCTACCTGATTGGTAGAAACGGTCCTCTCCAGAAATCGCACGGGAAAACCGGCCAACGCGCCCTGCTCGATCATCTTCCGCCAGTCTTCATCAATGATCATGGCTGATCCTCGCCTGTCCTGAAGGGGTCGGCCCATCCCTTGGAGAGATAGTCAAGGGCGCCGTAGTTGGTCCGATCAAGATGGAGGGGGGTAATCGAGATATAACCATCCTTGACCGCCCCGGCATCGGTATCCTCCCCCTTGTCCCAGACCGGTATGCCGCCGCCGATCCAGAAATGTTCCCGTCCCCAGGGATCGCTGGTCTCCATGATGGCGCCTTCGTACTTGCGGCGGCCCTGCCTGGTGAATTTGATCCCGGCAATCTCGGCAATCGAGCCTTCCGGCACGTTGACATTCAGCAGGGTATCCGGAGGCAGCCCCTGGCCGAGAATCATTCCGGCCAGCCGGCCGGCAAAGCGGGCGGCAGATCCGTAATCACAGGGCTCCTCGCAGGCCAGGGAAACGGCAAAAGAGGGGATGCCCAGCATGGTCCCCTCAATGGCGGCGGAAACCGTCCCGGAGTAACTGACATCATCGCAGAGGTTAGGGCCGGGATTAATCCCGGAAACTACCAGTTTCGGCGTTTCTCCGAGGATCTTGCCCACCGCCAGGATCACGCAGTCGGTCGGGGTGCCGTCCGTCGAATAGCGGCCGGCGCTCAGCTTTTTGACCCGCAGGGGCCGCTGCATGGTCAGGGAATGGCTGGCCGCGCTCTTATCCCGGTCCGGAGCGACCACCACCACCCGGCCGACCCGGCCCAGTTCTTCGACCAGGGCCTGCAAGCCCGGGGCAAAAATCCCATCATCATTGGTCACCAGAATCAAAGGTCCGTTGGTCATTTTCGTTTCTCCTTAGAAGGGGGCAAGGACGGTGAGGAGTGAGGAAAACCTGACTTCCCTGACCTGCTTTGCCATGGGGCCTGGATTTGAATCGGCCTCCCATGGGCTTTCCTCACCCTTCACTCCTCACTCCTTACCGTCCTTATCCCTTGAATCTCACCTGTAATCCTTCTTATTTACTAAATTTTCAGCTATATTAAACCTGAATCCGTGACGGCTTGGTGGGGAATTTAACTTTATCAGTTTGTAATTGCATCAGATAATTGTTTTCCCCAAAATTACCATGGTTCACCCCGCCGCCCTGCGGGGGGCCCGAGAACGGCGCATCTGCGGCGTTCTCGAACGCTCATGGATTCAGGTTAAAGCCGTAAACTTTTCAAGGTTACAGCCAAAGGAGAAATTATCATGCCGTATGTCAACATCCGGGTAGCCGGTAAACTGGACACCAGGCAAAAGGAAGAAATCTGCGCGGGGGTGACCGAGGTAATCGCCAGGGTCGCCGCCAAACCGCACGAATCGATCCTGATCTTTATCGATGAATGCGAGCGGGAAAATATCGCCTCCGGCGGCAAGCTCCTGGCCGGATAATAAACGCGACCGAAATGGAGAATCTTGCCAAAGCAAAAAAACAGGCTGAGAAACTGCGCCGGGAAATAAACCGCCACGACCACCTATACTATGTGCTGGATAATCCGGAGATCTCCGACGGCGAATACGACCGGCTCTTCCGGGAACTTCTGGCCCTTGAGGAGAAATTTCCGGAACTGGCTGCCGCGGATTCCCCGAGCATGCGGGTCGGCGGCGCTGTATTGGCCGGATTCGAGACCGTCGACCACCGGATTCCGATGCTCAGCCTCGAAAACGCTTTCAGCGATCAGGAGCTATTCGATTTTGAAAAAAGGCTGATCCGCTATCTGAACCTGGAAGTCGAAATCAGCTATATGGCCGAACCGAAACTGGACGGCCTGGCCGTGGAACTGGTT
>JAWOIQ010000126.1:0-17154 GCA_046484585.1 Desulfurivibrionaceae bacterium | reverse complement strand
CAAAAATCAAGTCATTGCGAGCGTAGCGAAGCAATCCAGACCGAACCTAATTACTTGAAAACACTGGATTGCTTCGTCGCCTTGCTCCTCGCAAAGACGTGGTGGATCACATTTGCAGGTTCATCAAAGCAGAGCTATTTCATCAACGCAAATCAAACCTGAATCCGTGAGCGTTCGAGAACGGTGCAGATGCAAGGCGGCAACGATGTTGATAATACTGATGGTATATCGACGAGTTGTCAACGCGGCAGATGCGCCGTTATCGGACGCCCCGCAGGGCGGCGGGGTGAACCCTGGCAATCCAGGGAAAAACGATTATCTAATGTAATTACAGACTGATAAGTGAAATTCACCACGAAGCCGTCACGGATTCAGGAAATTGCCCAATAGCCTTTACGGATAAAGGATTATGCAAGAATTTACCGAGCAGCAACTGGAAAGATACAGCCGCCATATTCTACTGGGTGATGTCGGGGTGGAGGGTCAGGCCCGGATTATGGCCGCCAAGGTCCTGGTGGTCGGGGCGGGCGGACTCGGGGCCCCGATTCTATACTATCTGGCCGCCGCCGGCATCGGCAAAATCGGGATTGTCGATTGCGATCAGGTCGATCTGTCGAACTTGCAGAGGCAGATCATCCATTCCGTCAAGGATATCGATGCCGCCAAAGTGGATTCGGCCCGGGAGAAGATGCTGGCCATCAATCCGGAGATAGAGGTGGTGACCTGCCGGGAATATCTCCGGGCCGCCAACGTCAGGGAAATGATCCGGGGCTATGACTTCGTGGTGGACGGCACCGATAACTTCCCGACCAAATTTCTCGTCAACGATGCCTGCGTCATGGAGGGCATTCCCTTTTCCCATGGCGGCATCCTGCGCTTCGACGGCCAGACCATGACCGTGGTGCCGGGGGAGTCGGCCTGTTACCGCTGCACCTTCCGGGAGCCGCCCCCGCCCGACGCGGTGCCGACCTGTTCCCAGGCCGGGGTGCTGGGGGCGATCGCCGGGATGCTCGGCTCCATCCAGGCGACCGAGGTCTTGAAGTTTGTCACCGGGGTCGGAGAACTGCTGACCGACTGCCTGCTGACCTTCGATGCCAAGCGCATGGATTTCAAGAAGATCAAGCTTCGTAAACAGCAAAACTGCCCGCTCTGCGGGGCGGAGCCGACCATAACCGAGTTGAGCGACGCCGAGCAGGCCCTCTGTGACCTGAAGGGCTGAAAAGAGGTAACCGTTCAGCAGCACCGCATCTTCGGACGATCGGCCCGGCTTTCCTGCACGAGGTACGCGGCGCCGGTCCGCATGTCCAAATCCGCACCACTGCTGAACGGGTACAGTCAGGCGGTTTTGGATACTTGGGCGACCGGCCCGGTGAACGATACGAAAAGGGGAAGGGAAATGCTTAAAATCAAACGAAGCGTCATCGAAGCGATTATCGCCCATGCCTGCCGGGAGCTGCCCAACGAGGCCTGCGGCTATCTGGCCATGGAGAACGATATTGTCGCGGCTCATTATGAACTGACCAATATCGATCAGGCGGCGGACCATTTCAGCATGGAACCGCGGGAACAGTTCGCGGCGGTAAAGGAGATGCGGCGGCGCGGCCAGGTACTGAAGGCGGTTTATCACAGCCACCCCGAGACTCCTCCCCGGCCTTCGGCCGAAGATATCAGGCTGGCCCATGACCCGGCTCTCAGTTTTGTGATTGTTTCCCTGGCGGCGGAGGCCTTGGTCAAATCCTTCCTGATTTCGAAAGGCGAAGTATCGGAAGAACCTATTGAAATAATCCTGAATCCGTGACGGTGCGTGGGGAACTTTCCCCCGAGTCGTCATGATCCACAGATGCAGAGAAACCCCTAAAAAAAACGGTGAATAAGATGAGTAACAGAAAAACGGATGCGGTAAAAGACTGCCGGGGCGTCGGCTGTCCGATGAATCTGGTCTATACGAAAGTCGAACTGGCCAAACTGGGCTCGGGCCAGGTCCTGGAAATTTTCCTGGATGACGGGGCGCCGGTCAACAATGTCCCCGGCTCGGCGGAAAAGGAGGGGCACCGGGTTATCGAGAAGAGACAGCTGGAGGACGGAGTCTGGTCGGTATTGATCGAAAAAGGCTGAACAGGCGGCAGGTCTCCACCTCTCCCAATTCTCCCCCGGCGCCGCTCCCGGTTGCCGGAGAAACCAGGACCTGCCTGAAGCCTCGGCCCGGCCGGCGGTTTTGCCATCCGGGAGCCCCTTGGGTAGCGGCGCTCGCGGCCGTAACCGTTGTAATGGCTAAAAGGGTTTGCATGGCCGCTTGCTAATAATTTAAACTTTTCTATGGGTTCTTTGGGGCAGGGGTCCCGGGCCTTTGCCCGGCGGCTTCAGGTGATTATCCATCCGGTCCGGGAAACCCGTTGCGGAAAGCCCCTCGATACCGGGGGGAAACGGCAGCGCCTGGGGCGCGGGGATGGAAAAATCCGGGGTTATCCGGCTGGATAATTCATTGCCGGTCTCCCAGGCGCGATAAGCGGCTATAAGCTCACAAATACCTCATTTATCGGGGACAGCCAATGCCAAGGGATGACCATCTGCCTTTCGTCAAGGAGATCATGCAGCGCTTTGCCGTGGAGACCGGGCTCCGGGGAGGGGGCCAGCCGCGCCGTTATCTGTGGACCGATGCCTTCGCGGTCTGCAATTATCTGGAACTTAAGCGCCTGACCGGCGAGGATCAGTACACCGAGCTGGCCCTGGGCCTGGTCGATCAGGTCCACCGGGTCCTCGGCCGCCATCGCGACGATGATTCCAGGACCGGCTGGCTCAGCGGCCTTGATGAAGGGGAGGGGGGTGCGCACCCCACCCGGGGCGGCCTGCGGATCGGCAAGCCATTACGGGAGCGGCAGCCCGGCGAGCCCAATGATAACCGGCTGGAGTGGGAACGGGACGGCCAGTATTTCCACTATCTGACCAAATGGATCCATGCCCTGCACCGGGTTTCGGCGGCGACGGGCAAGGGGATTTACAACGGCTGGGCCCGGGAGCTTGCCGCCGCGGCCCATCGCGCTTTTTCCTATCAGCCCCCGGAGGGCGGGCCGCAACGGATCTACTGGAAGATGAGCATCGATCTGTCCCGCCCCCTGGTCCCGGCCATGGGTCGGCACGACCCCCTGGACGGTTATCTCGCCTATCTGGAAGTGCAGGAGGGGGACCCGGCCGTGCTGGCGGCCGAGATCGACGAAATCCGGCGCTTATGCCGGGGGCGGGACTGGTTCACCGATGACCCGCTGGGGCTCGGCTCCCTTCTCTGCGACGCCCTGCAGGCAGTGCAGCTTATCATTCAGGGCAATCATACCCTGGCCGGACTGCCGGATGACCTGTTGGACGCGGCGCGGCACGGTCTCAAGGAGTATACCGCCCGGCAGCCCCTGGAAGGTCCGGCCGAATCCCGGCTCGCCTTTCGGGAGTTGGGGCTGGCCACCGGTTTACAGGGCCTGGACAGAATCGGCCGGCTGATTCCGGCCCAGCCCGCCCTGTCCGGCGAAACCGATTCGCTGGTCAATTATCTCGACCAGCTGGGCCGCTACCGGGAGCTGGCCGGGAAAATCAATCATTTCTGGCTGGCCGGGCAAAACCAGGAGGCGGCAAGCTGGACCGAACATCATGACATCAATGCGGTGATGCTCGCCACCAGCCTCGCCCCGGACGGTTTTTTCGGCTGAGGGGATCGGCGCGGGCTCGGCAAATGTCGGCAATTTCAGATCGGCCGGTCAGGCGCAAAGGAAAGCCCGGCCGCACCAGGCGAAATCGCTTTTCTTTCACGCCGCTTCCTGCATATCATATATTGAACTCACCTTTCTGGCTTGTCTTATGATATTGGTTTGCTGTTATGGCATTCCATGATGAGAAGCCAGAAGACAGGAGCCGGAATGACTGATTTTGAAGCTTTTTTCCTGGATTCTGACTCCTGGCTTCCGGATTCTCGTGGAACACAGGCACGGAAAATCGCCAAAATCCCTTTATTATCGGGGGTTTAGCCAAACTCGGAAAGTTGAGTAATGAAGCAACGGCGGCCGGAAAGGCCGTCGGGGCCGGTGCCGGGCGCGGCAAGGCTTGGGCGGTCCTGAAATGAGAAATTGACCACAAATGATAGAGGAGGCGGTTATGGACAGAATGAGAATGATTGCGGCAACGTTGGTTCTGACGGTGGCGGTTGGCGGGGCCAGCGTCTGGGCGGCCGACCAGGACAGGGACCGGATCATGGATCAGGACCCGGATATGACTCAGGACCGGATGATGGATCAGGACCGGATGATGGATCGGGACCGGATGATGGATCAGGATAGGTTGCAGGACCGGGATATTTATGGCTGGGAGCTGATGACCCCGGAAGAGCGCCGGGAGCATCGGGAGACGATGCGCAGCTTCAACAACGCGGAGGAAAGGGAGCAGTACCGCCGGGAACATCATGAGCGCATGCAGGAACGGGCGAAAGAACAGGGCAGGACCCTGCCGGATATGCCCGCCCCCGGCGGACGTGGCGGCGGAGCGGGGCCACGCGGTTTGGGCGGCGGCCCCCGCTGAGCAGCGATTTGGGCCGGGCTGAATTTTTTGCCCGGCCCCCTTTCAGCAAACTGTAAAAGTCACAAGTTGATCAAGAAGCGGCAGCTTCTTGACTTTATATTGCCGGTTCAGACAATCCTCCGAGGTCGGGGTAAATTCGAGCAGACCGCGTCGCCTTAACCTCTTCTGGGTGCGGCCGGATCAAAGTAGAAATGCCGGATCTGATTTCGCTGCCCTATTATTAGTTGGCTTTAAATGAACAACTTCAAGAAGTAAAGGGGTGGAAATATGAAAGGTGGATCAATTGTCCCGCTTGCCTTGGGATGTGCATGCTTGCTGACTCTTATCCTTCCATTTCAGGTTCTGGGTGAGGATGCCGAAATAAAGTCACTAAAAGCCGAAGCCTTAAGCATAGCCAAAAGATTCGGCGAAAATCTCAAACCGCGCCTCAAAGAAGCGTTGAAAAATGGCGGGCCGGTCAAGGCGATCGATGTTTGCTCAAACAAGGCGCCGCAGATCGCCAGGGAATTGAGCCTTGAAACCGGTTGGCAGGTAAAACGCGTAAGCTTGAAACCCCGTAACAGCAGAACAGCCTCACCCGATGAGTGGGAAAGGGCAATACTTCAAAAATTCAATGAGCGTCAGGCACTTGGTGAACCTCCGGATAAACTGGCCCATGGTGAGATTGTCGATGGCCGGTTCAGGTTCTTAAAGGCACAGCCTGTTGAATCTCTATGTCTGCTTTGCCATGGAAAAACCATAGCTGAGCCGGTAAAAAATGCGCTTAAGCTTCATTACCCGAACGATAAAGCCACCGGCTATTCATTAGGGGAAATACGGGGAGCCTTCAGCCTGTCCAAAAAATTATGACCCTCCGGTTTGTATCCGGATTTTATTAGATCAGTATTATGTCCATGAATTCCTCTGGGTCTCTGTCTCAGTGGCCATTACAGGCAAGGGATGTGGAAGCACGTGGGCGCGTCCTTGGCGGAATCACCAGAGAAATTTCCTTCCAGCCCGGTTTTGAAGGCGGCGAGCAGCGCCTTTGTCGCCCCGATGAATTCGGGGCTATGCTCGGTCCGGTTAATGGTGGCGTGGAGGACAATCTTCTCTATGCATGGCGGATAGCCGGTGGTGACGGTCCAGGCCAGGGCGTTAGGACAGTCAGGCACGGAAAAACGCACCCCGCCCATAACCGTCTCCTGCCGGATATGGAACCGGCCCCATTGGCGAAAATAAATAACCCGACCCAGCTCATCCAGCCCATCCACCGCCTCCACCTCCTCGCAATAATCAGGCAGCGTATCGACGGAGACTTTAGCCCTGATCTCCTCCTGGCTTGTTACAACATCGGAAAACTCGAAAAATTCCATGGACTCCTCTTCAAGGTTCAAAAAAAACATCTCCGCAAACGGCCCCGGACAAAGATCCGCTCCCCGTTCCGCCCTGACATGACAGACAAAACAGATGCGGACCACCGCGATAAGGAGCATCCGTGTGGTGCGCAATTGTAATCTTATGCCTTCGGTCATTTTTACATACCGGAAGGGTTGTTTCAAATATACTACACAGCTGCTCTGGGCAGAAGCCCTGCCGTACACAAAAATGCCTGGCGGCCGTGGTTGATATCCCTCTTCAGATGGATGAGCGGGTATCAATCCGCTACCCGCTGGTGGCATACTTGTTTCTCTGCTCCCGCCGTCGATATGGTAACGCCTCTTTCCACCGTTATTTTTCGACTTTATCATGCAATAAACGGGGTGGACCTTGACTTTTCCGGCCTGAAGTCGGATCTTTACTCTACTTTTTGCGAAACTTATTAATCTCGATAGGCCGAATGACAATGATTACCGCTGAAAAAAACAAAAAAAGCCGATCCCGGATCCAGGAGATCTGCTGCCGCAAACCCAGTCAGCTTCTGATGTCTCTTCTGCTGCCGCTGGTCGTGATCGGCGGCTATTTCTGCCCGAGAATCGGTTTCACCGTTTTGGGGCTGATAACCCTGTTCATGGTTATCGCCGGTTTCCGAGGCCGTTTCTACTGCGGCTGGCTGTGCCCGATGGGCGCATTTCACGAGCGCTTCCTTGGCTTGATCAGCTTGAAGCGCGCCATTCTGCCTGTGTTCAAGTCCAGCTGGTTCCGCTGGCTTCTTTTCGTGCTGATGATGGGTCTGATGACCTCAAGGCTTTACATGGCCTGGGGCGATCCGAAAGCGATTGGCGGGGTCTTCCGGATGATGTGGATCTTGTCGACGGGTCTCGCTATCGGCCTGGGGCTTTACTTTAAACCGCGGGTCTGGTGCACGGTCTGTCCGATGGGGTCGCTGCAGGGGGTGAGCAGTAGAAACACATATCTGCTTACTGTCGAGGATTCATGCGTGCAATGCAAAAAGTGCCTGAAAGTCTGCCCGATTTCTACCTATCCCGGCGCTTTCAAACAGGAAGAGGGGCCGGGGCAGGTACCAAGCATTGAATGTTTGCGCTGTTCAAACTGCGTGGTCAACTGTCCGAAAAAGGCTCTGTCCTTCCAATAAACAGACTGGGGACATCTCGTCCTGTTTATCTGCTGTTCTCGAACTTATTCGAATAATCCCTTTTGTCGGCTGATTATTGGCCGTCGAATTCTTGTTTGTCCGGCTTGATAGGGCTGTGATAGACTGAGGAAGAATTCAACAAAGGAGATAAGTGTGAATAAGCTTGGAAGAATCATTCTGCTGGTAATTGTCGGGATGATCACGGCAGAGCGCGGCCCGGCCGTTGCCGCCACAAACACGGGCGACTTCGAAATTTCACCCTTTGTCGGATACCACTGGTTCGACAATGAAACCGATTATGCCGATGATGTCGTATGGGGTGGCCGGCTCGGTTATCTTTATAACGCAAATCACGAAGCCGAATTCGCGGTGGCGGTGGTCCCCACCGACCTGCGGGGCTCCGGGGCCGATGCCGACCTGATTCAGGTCCAGCTGGATGGCCTTTATAATTTTACCGGCCTGGGGCGGCTGGTGCCTTATCTTGCCGCCGGTATAGGCGTGGCCAATTACGACCCCGAGGCCGGCAGCGCCGACGAATACAATTTTCTGATCAACTATGGCGGCGGAGCCAGGTACTTTTTTGCCGACAACCTGGCCTTGCGTCTCGATCTGCGCCAGCCGGTGGTCTTCGACGATACCGATTTCAACCTGATGGCCACCGTCGGGCTCTCATATTTTTTCGGCACTGCCCGGGAGCCGGTGAAGGCCGCTGAAGAAGTTGCGCCCCCGCCGGCGGACAGCGACGGCGACGGAGTGAGCGATGCCGAAGACAATTGTCCCGACACCCCGGCCGATGTGAGGGTAAATGCCCGGGGCTGCCCATCCGATAGCGATGGGGACGGGGTCTACGATTATCTGGATCAGTGTCCCGACACCCCTGACAACGCCCCGGTCGATACGGATGGCTGCCCGAAGGACAGCGATGGTGATGGTCTCAGCGACTGGCAGGAGAGCCAGCGGACCGGCACGGATCCGCATAATCCCGACACCGACGGGGATCACTTGAGTGACGGGGATGAGGTCAACAGATTCCGGACCGACCCGCTCAATCCCGACACCGATGGCGGAGGCGTCGCCGACGGTCTGGAGGTGAATGTCGCGAAGACCAATCCCCTGATTAAGGAAGATGACGTCAAGGAAGTAAAGCGAATCGAGCTGGAGGTCTATTTCGACACCGACTCCTATGTCGTCAAACCGGAATATTACGCCGAAATCGAACAGGTCGCCACCTTCCTCAAGGAGAACCCGGAAGTGGAAGGCGTCGTGGAAGGGCATACCGACAACCGTGGTTCGGCGGAATATAACCAGGAACTCTCCGAACGCCGCGCCCTGAGTGTGATCAGGGTGGCGGAAGAGCGGTTCGGGGTTGAACCCGGGCGTCTGACCGCGGTTGGCTACGGCGGCACCCAACCGGTAGCCGACAATGACACTGCGGAGGGCCGGGCCCGCAACCGGCGGATCGAGGCGGCTTTCTCCACCCGATAGCTCATAACGGGGTTGATCACCACTTTTCCGGAAACAGTCCGTTCCCGCGCATCATCCTTGTGAGGAGGGGACCATTGCTTTCGGAATCGCTGTCGGCCTGGTTTTGCCTGACTTTTTTGTTGTGTTGACTTAGTAATAAGGATTTGATAAAATGAATTTTGCGCCGTGGTTATTCCGGGCCTCATTTTTGCCTTGGAATCGCGGCGCGGGGAGATAACGATGTAAATCTGGAGTGGTCCGGCCGGGGCAGGTTTTCCGGGAGTAATGGGGGGGGAGATGATGCTGGGTAAGACGCTGTATCTATTGATGCTGTTGACGTTTCTGACCTTTTCGGGCTGCTCGAACGAGGCGGAACCCCAGAAGGTCAGCCTCGAAAAAAGAGGAAAGGTCTCGGTCGAGCAGACTGACAAGGCAAGACAGATTCGCTTTGCGGTTGGCGGGATGATCACCCCCAAGGAGGGCCTGGCTTATTACAAGGACTTCCTTGACTATATCGGCGAGAAACTCGGAGAGCCCGTAAGCTTTGTCGATCGCGAGAACTATGGCGAAATCAACAACATGCTCGAAAACGGCGCCCTGAACCTCGCCTTTGTCTGTAGCGGCCCCTATGTCGACGGCCACGCCAAATTCGGGCTGGAGCTTCTGGTGGCGCCCCACGTCTACGGGGGGACGGTATATCACTCCTACATCATCGTCAATAAAAACAGCCCCATAACCAGTTTCGCTGAATTACGGGGGAAAAAGTTCGCCTTTACCGATCCCCTGTCCAATTCCGGCAAACTGGTTCCCACCTACATGCTGGCCAAGATTGACGAAACGCCGGAAACGTATTTCCAGAATTACCTATTCGCCAAGTCCCACGACAACTCCATCAAGGCGGTGGCGCAAGAATTGGTCGACGGCGCCGCGGTGGACAGCCTTGTCTGGGAATATCTAAACCGGACCAACGACGAACACGCATCCCAGACCAGAATCATTGCCAAATCGCCTCCCTTCGGCATTCCGCCGGTGGTGGTCCCCAGAAACATGGATCCGCAACTTAAGGAAAAATTGCGGGAAATCTTCCTGAACGCGGATTCCGATCAAAAGGGGCGGCAGGTCCTCGGCAGGATGATGATCGATAAATTTGTCGTCGTCGATGACCAGGCCTATGATTCGGTCCGGGAAATGAAGGCCTGGCTGGCTGAACTGGGCCTTGACTGATTACGGGTCGTTATGCTTGCCAAACTGAGCCTCCGGAATAAATTTCTCCTCAGCATGACTATCTCTATCGTTCTGTTGGGTGTTGGCGCCGCGCTGCTCACCAAGCCGCTACTGGAGAACAAGCTCTATGCCACAATGGTGAAAAGGGGCATCTCCATAGCCAGGAGCCTGGCATTCAACACGGCCCACAATGTCCTCGAAGAGCAATATCTGGAGTTGCACCTGACCCTGGACGATTACCTGGGCCGCGAAGAGGATGTGGTCTATATATTTGTCTCCGACGGCCATGACCGCATCCTCGCCCATACCTTCGACGGGGGCTTTCCCCTGGAACTGATCGGCATCAACCGGATTGATGAAGGCGCCGAGCACGTCATCAAGCAACTCTTAACCGAGGAAGGCGAAATCATCGATATCGCCATGCCCGTGTTAAACAGCCGGGTCGGCTCATTGCACGTCGGCATTTCCGGTGAAGAGATCCGCAAGGCCATTAATTCTTTTGTGGGTTGGATCCTGGGGGGCGCCATGGCGGTACTGCTGGCCGGAGCCGCCATGGCCATCCTGGCCTCCCGGCTGATCACCAATCCCCTGGAAGAGCTTGCCCGGGCGGCCGGCCGGGTGGCGGCCGGAGATCTGGATTACCGGGTTCCGGTCAGATCCGGCGACGAGATCGGCCGATTGAAGGCGGTCTTCAACGATATGGTCGAGAAACGGCAGCAGAGGGAACAGGAGAGGGAACTGCTGATCGGCGATTTGCAGGCGGCGATCGCCGAGGTCAAGGTCCTGAGCGGGATGCTGCCTATCTGCGCCTCATGCAAGAATATAAGGGATGACCAGGGTTACTGGAAACAGATTGAAAGCTATATTCAGGAACACTCCGAAGCCGAATTCACCCATGGCCTCTGCCCGGAGTGCGCCCATAGATTATACCCCGAGTTTACCGGGAAGATATGACCCCCCGGGCCCGCCATGCTCTGGGCAGGCTGTGGTGCTGACAAGGGCGCAACTTTTCGACTGGCGCTCTTCTGGCCCGCTCTCGGATTCAGCTGCAAGCCCTCCAGTCTCTTTCAGGACTGACTTGCAGGCTTTTCGCCCGATTCCTGAATTCTATCATCCCCTTTGATAATCGCTTTGGCCGAACATCTAATGGAAAGGGGTTTCCTCTACGCCGAGCAGCAGGTAATCGGCATCCTCGGGAGATACGTTTACCGGGCCGGGCTGGCCCGGAGGTGCCGGTAAGATCACCCGCCAGTTGTTTTCGCCCCCGGCCTTGAGCTGGGCCGGGATCCCGTATTTCCAGGCATGGCCGCTGCCGGCCAGGACCGCCACCTTTTTATCGGGGTGATCGGTCAGGTAGTCGAGGAGGTTCCGGGCCATCACCTTGTCCCAGAGGAGCTGGGCCTCGCAGAAGTTGTCGAAGGCGGTTCCCTGCAGGTCGTGCTTGCCGAGAGCCCTTCTGATATAGGTCCGGTAGGCATCGTCGACGACGCAGCGCACCACCGGCAACTCCTCCTTTTCCTCCCGGGATAGGGAGTCGAAACCGTTGCGGGCCACTTTGGCGACAATCTCCCGGGAGAGATTCAGGCCGATCATCTCCACCCGGTTTTCCCTGGCATAGTTGAAGATAAGGCTGTACTTGTCCCACCATTGCCAGTTGTCGTGGTAGACCGCCATGAACTTCACGAAGCCGATCTCCCCCGCCACCCAGCGGTCCAGGGCCTCCTGACTGTCGCTCCTGAACATTTCAAGGCCGATGGCAAGTTCCTCGCCCTCCTCCCGCAGAGCCCGGATAATTTCAAGCTGGGCCCGGTGGTGAGCCAGGCTGTCATGGCTCTCGCCGATAAAGATGACCCTGGCCTGGCGGAGATCCTTGACCAGGGCGGTCAGGCTGACGTTTTCGCCGTCGACAAGGCGCAGGGTGTGGGCCTCGGCGGAGCCGGTCAATAACAGGGCCAGGATGGTCACTGTCTTAGCGATTTTCATCGTTTTGCTCTTGATGTTCATAGTCGGGCGCCCTTGAAAATTTTCATATTCTGGCCAATCCGTGGATGTCTTTTCAACTGTCTGACTTGATTAATCGTTTGATTCCGCGTTGTCTATCGATGCCTGAGCCTTGTCGCCACTCTTTACCCCTGACTTCTCACTCCTCACTCCTCACCCGACAGGTTATCAGATCGCGCGTCATAAAAAAATATATCACCATTTCTGAAGTAGAGCCGGGAGCGCTCGCCCAGCCACGATTCGATCGTGCCGGTAAGGAGTGGGTACTTGATGGACAGATAGAATTCGACGTGGCTCTCGGGATCTTTTTCGTCATGGGCCAGGGCGAAGTAGGAGGGTTCGTTGCCGGTCAGCATGTGGACGGGGCCGCCGCCGTCCGACTCCACCCTTTCGGCCGCGGTCCCTGCCGGCCGGCCTGCAGCCCGAGCCGACGGAGGGACTGCATAAGCCAAGCCGGCCAGAATTATCATGGTAATGGTCAGAATTCTCGGCATTGCCTGGTCAGTAAAGCAGTCGGGTTCAGATCATGTCCGGTAATTTGCCGGCAAAGGTCCGCTTGTAAATATTCAGAACCGTATCCAGAACGCCGGCTATTATCGGCCCGATGATGATTCCCGCGGGGCCGAAAGTCGTGATGCCGCCCAGAATGGAAACCAGGATGACAATATCAGGCAATTTCGCGCCCTGGCCGACTACCATCGGCCGCACGATATTATCGACCAGACCGACGACAATCATGCCCCAGAGGGTGAGACCGATTGCCCCGCCGATCTGGCCGGTGGCGATAAGGTAAATCACGGCCGGAACCCAGATCAGAGGCGCCCCCAGGCCAGGGATTGCGGAGAGTAGAAAAACCATGGCTCCCCAGAACGCCGGACCATGGATATCGTAAAACCAGAAGGCCAGGCCGATCAGGGTCCCCTGCAATGCGCCCACCAGGAGAATCCCTTTCAGGGAGGCCAATGTAACCGTCAGGCCACGGTCCAGCACCTTATCCCGATCCTTGGCCGACAGCGGCAACATGGTCTTCAGAGAATGGAGCATCTCCGCTCCGTAGATGAAAAAGAAAAACATCGCATAAAGCAAAACAAAGAGACTCAGGAGAAATCCGAAGGTGTCCTGGGTTACGTTGGTAATGCCGGCAAGAAGCCAGCTGCCCAGGTAATTTCCCGCCTCGGCAAGCTTGTCGAGCAGGGTTTCGCGATAGGGCGCCAGTTTTTCGGTAAAGGGCAGCCAGTCCGGCAGTAGTTTGGTGAAGGGGATGTCCCGGCTGAGCACATCCTTAACCACGGGCCGCAACTGCTGGCCGACATTGACGGCTTCTTTTACCACCATGCCCAAGATCACGAGCAGGGGCAGGCCGATAGCGAGCGCGGCGATGAGCAGGGTGAGTACCGAGGCGGGAGCACGCCGTCCGCCCAGCCAGTCCCGCAGCCGGGAGTAGAATGGATAGAGCAGACCGGTAAAGATGGCCGCGAGGATCAGGGGGATCAGGAAATTGCGGATCATCCACAGAAAAACGGTGATGGCAATAGCCAGCAACACGAGGACAAACCCCTGCTGCAATCGGTTTTCGGAATGGACGGTCATCAAGAGTGTCCTTTTCGGTATTGAGCGGTTTGGCGGCGCGCCGCCGGTGCTGATTAAAGCATATCAGGAGCTGGTCTTTTTAGCCATCTTCTGGCTTTCGGCGAGATTGTACTATTTGGCGGCTTTTGGCGTCCCTTCTTATTTATCCGCCCCAAGACCCTGTGCCTCCAGAAATTCCCGGACCACCCCGGCAAACTGCCTTTTTTCCTGGTCGACCTGGAAGTTGAGGCGGCGCATGGTTTCTTCGTCGAGGAGATTTTCGATCGGGGCGAGGGCCTCTTTGATTTCGGGGTAGCGGCTCAGGGTCTGCCGCCTGATCACCGGGGCGGCGAAATAGGGCGGGAAATATTTTTTGTCATCCTCCAGGAGGACCAGGTTGTAGCCCTCGATCCGGCTGTCGGTTGAGAAGGCGGTGATCACGTCTACCTGCTCTTCCCGGATCGCTTCGTACATGATGGCCGGGTCGAGATTGACCATCTTGCCGAAGCTGAAGTCGTAGGCCCTTATCAGACCCGGATAGCCGTCGGGCCTTTCCGAAAATTCGGCGGTGAAACCGGCCCGCAGTTCGCCGGCCGCGGAAGCCAGGTCGGAGATGGTCCGCCAGTTCCGGTTTGCGGCATCTTCCTCGCGGACCGCCAGGGCGTAGGTGTTGTTGAAGCCGAACGGGGAGAGCCAGTCGAGGCCGAACTTCCTGCGGTATTCCGCTTTTACCAGTCTGTAGACCCCCTCGGCGGCGGCGGGCCGGGTTTCGCTGTTCAGGATGGCCAGCAGGGCGGTGCCGGTATACTCGGGGTAGAGGTCGATAGCTCCGGTGAGGATGGCGTCATGACAGATCATGGTGCCGCCCAGATTGAGATTTCGGCTGACCACCAGATCAGTGTCGTTCTCGATCAGCTGGGCCATCATTTCGGCGAGGATCATCTGCTCGGTAAAATTCTTGCTGCCGATCTTGATGTCTCCGAGGGCGCCACCATGTTGCCGATCGTAGACGATGCCGCCCACCGCGATCAGCAAAAGGAGCAGCAGGGGCAGCATCGAGACGAATATCCCGCTTCTGCCGGCCAGGATCGGGATTTGCCGCCGTTTGCGCGGATCCCGGCCCCAGGCGAAGGCAGTGATCGAGAAACTGACGTAGAGTGCGAAGAGGGCGGCCGGGACCGCCCCCAGCAGGATGAGGCGGTTGTCGGCGAGGGAGAGGCCCCGGTTGATGAATTCGCCGAGGCCGCCGGCGCCGATAAAGGCGGAGAGGGTGGCGATGCCGACGCTGATCACCGCCGAGGTCTTGATCCCGGCGATGATCACCGGCATGGCGATGGGGATCGTCACCAGTCGGGTCTTCTGGGCCCGGGTCATGCCCATGCCTTCCGAGGCCTCCAGGAGCGAGGCCGAGACACTTTCAAAGCCGGTCACGGTGTTCTGGATGATCGGCAGGAGGGCGTAGAGAACCAGGGAGATAATCGCCGGCACCACCCCGATCCGGCCGGTCACCGTAAGAAGAATCGCCAGCATCGCCAGGCTCGGCACGGTCTGGACGATGCCGGCGAAGCTGAACACCGCGGTGCGCAGCCATTTCCGTTTGACGATCAGGATCCCGGCGGGGATCCCGAACAGCACTGCGAAACCGACCGAGA
Organism: Desulfurivibrionaceae bacterium; assembly: GCA_046484585.1. Lineage (GTDB taxonomy): Bacteria > Desulfobacterota > Desulfobulbia > Desulfobulbales > JAGXFP01 > JAGXFP01. Next base: position 2,175 of record JAWOIQ010000126.1, on the reverse strand, counting down.
CCCCGGTGAGAAAGAGGTGCTCCCGCATCCGGACGATCAGTTCCGGCAGCCTGGCGATGACGAAGTCCAAATCCATCACAGGGCCCCCTGGAATTCGCGCAGATGCTTTTTGGGTGAGGCAAGGAGCTCCTCGACGAACTCGGTGGCGGGGTTGGCGATGATCTCGTCCCGGCTGCCGATCTGTTCGAGCCGTCCCTCGTGCATGACGGCGATGCGGTCGGCCAGGGTGAAGGCCTCGAAGATATCGTGGGTGACGAAGATGATGGTTTTTTGGAGCCGCTCTTTGATCTCGATCAGTTCCTGCTGGAGATTTTCCCGGGTTACCGCGTCAAGGGCGCCAAAGGGCTCGTCCATGAGGAGCATCTTTGGGTCGGCCGCCAGGGCGCGGGCCACCCCGATGCGCTGCTGCTGGCCGCCGGAGAGTTCATCCGGATAACGGTGGCGGAACTCGGCGGGATCGAGGCCGATCAGCTCCAGCACCTCCTCGGCCCGTTCGCGCCTTTCGGTATCGCTCCAGCCGGTCAGGCGGGGTACCAGACTGACGTTCTCCTCGATGGTCATGTGGGGGAAGAGGCCGATGCTCTGGATTACATAGCCCAGGGAGCGCCGCAGTCGGATGGGATCCTGCTCCAGAATGTTCACCCCCTCGACCTCGATCACTCCGGAAGAGAGCTCCACCAGCCGGTTGATCATCTTGAGGACGGTGGTCTTGCCGCTGCCGGAAGAGCCCAGGAAGACCAGAGTTTCCCCCATCCTGACTTCAAGAGAGACATCCTTTACGGCATGGAAGGAATCGAAATATTTATTAACATTTTCCAGTTTGATTATAGCCATGCAGGTACCTTAGCAAATCGGGGCCGGATCCGCCACGCTTGATCCCGCCGGGTCGGGCTCTAAGGCTTGGGGGCTTAAGGTTTTCCAGGGCAGGGGTTCTCCTTCAGGGGATAGCTCCCCTTATTCGGCCATTTCCGAGAAGCCCCAGAAGGGGAAATCCAGGCGGTAGCGGGCGATCAGACCCGGACTGTACTCGCGGCTCGCTACCAGGGAGAGGGCGTTGGTCCGCGCCGAGGTCGGATCATCTTCCGAACTCTGTTGCTCGGGCAGAAAGATCAGGGCATTGTCGGCGGTGTACTCGATATCGCCGGACTCCTTGAACATCCCCATGTGCGGAGCGCCGTCATAACGGCCGCCCTCCTGGCGGCTCAGTTCCGAGATCACCAGAAAGGCGACCCGCAGCTCGTCGCGGATCGACTCCAGCTCCCGCAGCCAGGCATCGATCCCGGTCCGGCGCTCGGTGAAATCCTTGAAGGGCAGTTTGTGGAGACTGTCGATTACCACCACCGCGTCGTCCCGGCCCGTTTCATGCCGCAAAAAATCGATATGGCGGCGCATGATCTCCGGGGTCAGCCCGCGGTCGTTTACTACGCGGAAGCAGTCGAGCAGTTCCCGGAAACTCTCTCCGGCCGATTCGAAGCGCTGCAGCTCATCGCCGCTCAGCCGGCCCTCGGTGAATTTTTCCACCTCGATCCGGCTCAACCGGGAGAGGGTGCGCTGGTAGATCTTCTGGCGGCCGTTTTCGAAGTCGTAATAGATCACCGGCATTCGCCGCCTGGCGACCTCGGTGGCCAGCTGGATGGCCAGACAGGACTTGCCAGATTTGGGCGGCCCGCCGATAACGTTCAAACCGTGGACCCCGCCCATGGCCCGGTCGAAGCATTGAAGCCCGGTCCGCATGGCCTGGTAGCTTTCGGTCTTGCGATGTTCCAGGTCGGCGCGGAAAAGCTGGTATTCCCGGCTGGGCGGCCGGAAGGGCGAATAGGCCCGGGCAGAGTTGATCATTCCGGCCACCGCCGCCTTAAAGCCGGCGAGATCCTCCCGGGCCAGGCGGGTCAGGTCAAAATCGCGCTCACGGGTGGCGGGCCATTGCAGCAGTCTGGCCTTGAAGCCCAGTCGTTCGGCAAAGGCGCGGGCGGCGGCCTCCGCCTCGGGGGAATGGCGCATCACCAGGAAAACCGTCCTCACATAGGCGAAGCGCTCGGGATTGAGGGTCGCCAGATCGTCGAGGCCAGGCACCGCCACCCCGGGATAGCCCAGTTCCCGCAGGCAGAGAAGATTGGCCTCTCCTTCAGCCACGAAGAGCGCGCCGTCCTCGCAGCGATCGATATCCTTAAGGTT
>JAWOIQ010000153.1:0-34282 GCA_046484585.1 Desulfurivibrionaceae bacterium | reverse complement strand
TAACCTTCATGGGTGACGGTGACCACCATCTCTTCTTGGGCAATCATGTCTTCCGGCAGAATTTCGTCGGGGGCTTCGATTATTTCGGTGCGCCGTTCATCGCCATATTTTTCGATAATCTCCTCGAACTCGTCGCGGATAATCTTCATCACCAGGTTTTCATCGCCGAGAATCTTTTTGAACCAGGAAATCTGCGACATGAGTTCCTGATATTCATCGATGATCTTTTCCCGTTCCAGTCCGGTTAATCTCTGCAGACGCATGTCCAGAATGGCCTGGGCCTGAATGGCGGTAAGCTCGAACCTGTCGATCAGCCCGTCCTTGGCCTCTTTGGGTCCAGGCGATTTTTTGATCAGCTCGACCACGGCATCGAGGTTGGTGATCGCGATCTTGAGCCCTTCGAGAATATGAGCCTTCTCCTCCGTTTTACGGAGGTCATAAGCGGTGCGTCGGTAAACGATGGTTTTTCGATGCAGGAGAAAATGAAGCAGAATCTGGCGCAGATTTAAAATTTCCGGCCGGCCGTTGACTATGGAGAGTAAAATAACTCCGAAACTCCTCTGCAGCGGCGTCTGCTTGTAGAGCTGATTTAAAACCACATCGGCAATCACATCTTTTTTCAGTTCGAGGACGATCCGCATACCGCGCCGGTCCGACTCGTCCCGAACTTCGGAGATCGACTCAATTTTTTTATCTTTGATCAGCAGGGCAATTTTGCCGATCAGACTGGCCTTGTTCTGCTGATAGGGAATTTCGTCGATGACGATCGATTCGCGGTGAGCCTTTTTACTCTTTTCGATATGGGTCCTGGAGCGCATCAAAATTGAACCGCGGCCGGTTTCATACGCCTCGCGAATCCCGGCCCGGCCGCAGATAAAAGCGCCGGTCGGAAAATCTGGCCCGGTTATATGCTCCATTAACTGGTTTACCGTAATATTCGGTTCATCGATCAGGGCAATCAGGCCGTTCATTACTTCGGGGAGGTTATGGGGGGGGATATTGGTCGCCATGCCCACCGCAATTCCCGAAGAACCGTTAACCAACAGGGTCGGAACCTTGGTCGGAAAAACCACCGGTTCCATTTGCGAGTTATCGTAGGTGGGGGTGAAATCGACCGTTTCCTTGTCGAGGTCGGCGATGATTTCCTGATCGATTCTGGTCATCCGGGCTTCGGTGTAACGCATGGCGGCTGGGGAATCGCCGTCCACCGAACCGAAGTTGCCCTGGCCGTCAACCAGGAGATAACGCATCGAAAAGGTCTGGGCCATCCAGACGATGGTGTCATAGGCGGCGGTATCGCCATGGGGGTGATATTTACCGATGACGTCACCGACGATCCGGGCCGATTTAAGATAGGGCCGGTTATGATAGTTGTTGAGCTCGCGCATCGCGAACAGGGCGCGGCGATGGACCGGCTTCAAGCCGTCGCGGACATCGGGCAGAGCCCTGCCGATGATAACACTCATCGCATAATCGAGATAGGATTTCTTCAGTTCGGCTTCAATGGAAATGCCGGGGAAATGTTCTTCTTTTGTCTCTTTGGTTTCGTCGACCATCTTGTCTTTACCTGTCTGTTTTGATGGCTAAGCAAAAAGTCGCCAGCTCCGGCGTTGCTGCAAATTGTCTCGTCATTGCAGCGTACTGAAGTACGCTTCATTCCTCGAAATTTGCGCGCCTTGGATCTGACGATTTTTGCTTAGCCATCCTGTTTTCGACTTTTTTCTAACTCATCTGTTTAGTTGTAACGGGGTTTTCGTTTAAAAATACCCGGACCATCAATGGGATTTCCGGACCGCCGTCAACTGCTCGGCACTGCTCCCTGCCGTGTTTTAAAGAGCCTAGATCAGATATCGAGTTCCGATACTTCCATGGCGTGGTTCTGGATGAACTCGCGCCGGGGTTCGACCTTGTCGCCCATCAGGGTGGTGAAGATCTCGTCGGCCAGCTCGGCGTCTTCGATGCCGACCCTGAGCATCACTCTTTTTTCCGGATCCATGGTTGTTTCCCAGAGCTGCTCGGGATTCATCTCACCGAGACCCTTGTATCGCTGAAGATGACTGCCCTTGAACGATTCTTTACGAACCTTTTCGAGAAGTTCCTTCCAGTCGGCAACCTCGATGGTCTGGTTATTGCTCTCGAGCTGATAACCGCCTTCCAACAACTCCTTGATCTGGGGATAGAGTTTGATCAGATTGTGATATTCCGGAATCAGGGGAATCTGCGGACCGACGGTAACCATCAGATGAGCCTTGTCCTTGATGGCCGCATCGAACTCGTAACAGCTTGCCTTCCATGGACATGGTTTAATGGTGCCCAAAATAAAGTTTTTCTCTTTTAGATAGCTGCGCAGTTTGTCGACAAAGGCTTCCTCGGCAAACTGATCGGCCGAAGTAACCTCGTTGTCGAGGAGAAAGGTGATCATATCCTCCCAGACCCCCATCCTCTCGAGATATTCGACAATCCGCAGATAATGGGAGAGCTTGCGCAGGGTGATGACCATTTCGGCGCCGGTGATCACCTTGGTTTCGGCGGGGGTGATCTGTTTGATGTTCATCGCGGCCGAGGCCTGTTCAAAGAGAAAATTATTCAGCTCATCGTCATCGGCGAAATACTTTTCCTTTTTACCCCGGCCGAGCCGATAAAGGGGGGGCTGGGCTATATAAACATAACCTGCCTCGACCAGATGATGCATCTGCCTGTAAAAGAAGGTCAAAAGAAGGGTTCTGATATGGGCGCCGTCAACATCGGCATCGGTCATGATTATGATCTTATGATAGCGGAGATGCTCCGGATCGAACTCGTCCTTGCCGATGCCGGTGCCCAGGGCGGAAATGATCTGTTTGATCTCCTCGCTGGTAAGAATTTTATCGAACCGGGCCTTTTCAACATTCATGATCTTGCCGCGCAAGGGTAAAATGGCCTGAAAAACCCGGTCCCTGCCCTGTTTGGCGCTGCCGCCCGCCGAATCTCCCTCAACCAGAAAAATTTCCCGGAGCTTGGGATCCTTGCTCTGACATTCCGCCAGCTTGCCGGCCATCAGCAGATCGATACTGCTGCCCTTCTTGCGGGATAACTCCTTGGCTCTTCTGGCCGCTTCCCGGGCCCGGGCTGCGTCGACCACCTTTGAAAGGATTTTCTTGGCTTCCAGGGGGTTTTGTTCGAGATAGATAGACAGTCTTTCGCTGCAAATCGAATCAACTATCGAGCGCACCTCGGAATTTCCCAATTTGGTCTTGGTCTGCCCCTCGAACTGCGGATTGGGGACCCGAACCGATACTATACAGGTAATGCCCTCCCGAACATCGTCGCCGCCCATTTTTTCCTTCATATTCTTGGGGACGAGATCCTCGGTGGCATAACGGTTTATGCACTTGGTCAAGGCCCCTCTGAAACCTGAAACATGAGTGCCGCCTTCCCTGGTGTTGATATTATTTACAAAGGAAAACAATCGTTCCGAAAAACCGGTGTAATACTGGAAACATACCTCGACCTGCACCCCTTCCTTTTCCCCTTCTAAAAAGATGGGTTCCTGATTAACAGGGGTCCGGTTTCGGTTCAGATAAGCGACGAACTCTTTAATGCCACCCTCGTAATGAAACTCATCCTCGGCGCCGTTTCGTTCATCGTGGAGGACTATCTTCACGTTTTTATTGAGAAAGGCGAGCTCCCGGAGACGGGTCCGGATAATATCGTATTTGAAAACCGTGGTTTCGGTAAAGATATCCGGATCCGGCATAAAGGTGATCCGGGTGCCGGTATGATTGGTTTCCCCGATCTCCTTGACCTCGCTGGTCTTGATCCCGTATTCGTAAGACTGCTGATGTATCTTGCCTTCCCGCTTGATCTCGGCTGTAGTCCATTTACTCAAGGCGTTTACCACCGAAACCCCGACCCCGTGCAACCCACCCGAAACCTTGTAGGATGAATGATCGAACTTGCCGCCGGCATGGAGGGTGCACATAACCAGTTCCAGGGCCGAAACGCCCTCCTCGGTATGCATCGTGACCGGGATGCCCCGGCCGTTGTCCTCGACACTGACGCTGTCGTTCTTGTGGATCCTTACCTTGATCGTGTCGCAATGACCGGCCAGGGCTTCATCTATACTGTTGTCGACAATTTCATAGACCAGATGGTGCAGACCTTCCTCGCCGGTGTTGCCGATATACATGGCGGGGCGCATTCTGACCCCTTCAAGTCCTGAAAGGACTTTAATCTGATCGGCACCGTATGCTGACTCATTGGTTTCGTTCACTTTCTTCTATCCTTTTTTTTAATTTACTAATTTTTTTAATGTATACAGGGCAGGGCCGATACGGAAAAGGAAACCTGAATAAGGGCCCCGGGTCCGTCTCCCGGACCGGGGCGCTGTTTGAACAGGTCATGGCGCAAACCTGGTTAATAGCGTTCTAAATTTTCATCGGCATAATAACGCTTACATAACCCGGATCATCAACCCCCTTCAGGAGACAGGGGCTCTCCTGGGAATTTATGTAAGCCTGGACCCTTTCACTGCTCATTACCTGCAAGGCTTCCATGAAATATTTACCGTTGAAGCCGAGGTCCATCACCTCGTCGGAGTACTCTATTTTTATAATTTCCTTGGCATTGCCGATATCCATGCTTTCGGAGGTAAGCATCAGGGTGTCTTTTTCGATATGAAATTTAACCGCGTTAAAACGGTCTTCGGTGAAGAGGATCATTCTTTTCATCGAGTTGATCAAATTCTGACGATCGATCTCAATGAATTTGTCCTGCTCTATTATGTTGATGATATTCCGATAGTCGGGAAAATCGCCATTCATCAATCTGATGATCAAAAGGGTGTTTTCCGTTTTCAGAACCGCCTGTTTTTTTTCAAATCCAAGGGAAACCTCGTCGTAGCCGTCGCAGAATTTTCTAATCTCCTGGACGCCCTTTCTGGGGATAAGGGTGTTTTTTTCAATCTTAAGCAGATCAAGATCATTTTCAACCGCCTTTTCCATCAGGGAGAGACGATGGCCATCCGAAGAGACCATTCGCAATAAAGCCCCTTTATCGAGTTTGTCCTTTTCGACCAGAACCCCGGCCAGGTTAAATTGACTTTCACCTTCCTGGGCGACGGAAAAGATGGTGCGGTCGATCAGTTCCTTCAGGGTATCGGAGGGGATCTCGATCAGGTTTTTCTCGTCGTATTCCGGGAAGTCGGGGAAATCCTCGGCCGACATTCCGGCCAGGTTATAGTCGCTCGAATCGGCCGAAATCTTCACCCAGTTATTATCGTGGAGCTCGAGATGAAGCAGATCAACCCCGGATTCCCGCACAATTTCGAAAAGTTTTCGGGCCGGCAGGGTAATTTTACCCTCGGCCAGTATTTCGGCCGGGATGGTGACTCTTACTCCAACTTCTAGATCGGTGGCGGTAAGAATAATCAGGTCAACTCCGGTTTCAAGCAAAACATTGGAAAGAATGGCGATGGTAGCCTTTTTGCCGGTGATGTTTTGTAACGAGGCCAACCCGTTCAGGAATTCATCCTTGGAAACATTAATTGACAAAGACATAATCGATTCCCTGTAATATTAGTTTTTTAAAAGATCTTTTTTATTAAATTTAAGGGTGTTAATTTGTTGAAAACCTGGGTAAATATAAAAAATAATTAAAAAAAATATGCTTAAAAATTTAGCGATAAAAAGCGAAAAAAAAGAGAAATAAAGTTATTAAGAAAGAATTATAAAAAAGATGTTAATAAAAAAAAGAAGAAAACCATTAACTTATAAAATAAACTGTTTAATAGTAATTTATTGGGCCAAAAAAAGCAATAAAATCAAGGAAAAAAAACTTAACATAACTACCTGTTTTTATTAAATAAAAAGATAAAAAATAAAGTTCGAGAATGCTATTAATAAAAACAGGTATAACTACCTGAAATAATTAAGAAATAAATAAAGAAATGACTTTAGAAAAAAAAATAAGAGGATTACTTGAAGAAAATATAAGTAATAATGTATTTCCCTGTATAAATGTTGGCATTTCTTATGAAAAAAATAAAAAAAAGAAACATCATATAATAAATGCTGGAAAAAAAATTGATCAAACCAATAAGGAACTTCTCAATGAAAATTTATTCTTTGATCTTGCTTCTCTAACCAAACCTTTTGCAACAGTTCTTTCTTTATTATCTCTGATAAATGAAGGTAAATTATCAATAAATAAACAGTTAAAAAATATTTTTAATGATAATATCCCTTCCGATAAAAGAAATATCAGTGTGGAACAGTTGCTCTCCCACTCCGCCGGTTTTCCGGACCATCGGTCCTATTATAAACAACTGGTTGAGGTCAACCCCGTACAGCGGGCAAAGGTGCTGTTTGAATTGTTAATGGCAGAACCTTTATTGGCGAAGCCCGGCCACGCGGTTTTGTACAGCGACCTGGGCTATATGCTTCTGGGCCTGGTGATCGAGAAGGTCTCCGGACTCAAACTGGATAGATATTTCAACACGATGATCATGGCGCCGATAGGTCTTGGTGAACATATTTTCTTTAAACCCATCGGCTCTGAAAAAAATCCTCCGGGCCGCTTTGCCCCGGTCGAATATTGTCCCTGGCGGGGGCGGATCTTGCGGGGCGAGGTAAGCGACGATAATTGCTGGGCCCTTGGCGGCGTGGCCGGGCATGCCGGTCTTTACGGGGATGTAAAAGGGGTTTTGAAGCTGTCTGAGCTAATTCTTGATATCTGGCAGGGCCAAGGGCGCCATCCCCATATAAATCGCCGAGATCTTACTGTATTTCTAAACAGAACATCCGGCCTGCAAGGCGATACCTGGGCCCTTGGCTTTGACAGGCCAAACCCGGCCGGCGGCGCCAGTTGCGGTAAATACTTATCAACAGCGAGTGTCGGGCATCTCGGCTTCACTGGAACTTCGTTTTGGATCGACCCCGAACGCAAGCTGGTGATCGTTATTCTGTCAAATCGCGTTCATCCAAGCCGCGCCAATGAACGGATAAAAAAATTCAGACCAGCCTTTCATGATCGAGTTGTGGAATGGGTGGAGATGGAATTAAAAGAAACCTGATTTCAGGTGGTGGACCCGCTTGCTTTTCGGCGCAAAGACGGACGCGCGGGGTCAAAGGGGATATTTCAGGTCTGGACAGGTTTAAAGAGATAATGCAAATTCTTCAGAGAATCTTCAATCTTGTACGGCATGGTATGGGCGTACATATCCAGAAGGATCATGGCGTTTATAGAGGTATCGGTGCCGTCGGCCGCTTGCAGTCTTTCGGCCATGATCCGGTTAACGATTTGCAGCTCCTCATAAATCTTTTTCAAGCCCCGCAGCTCCAGATCCGGTTGTTGACCCTCTTGTAATTTGAAATACTGGGAAAGAGTGTACATGGAAGCGGCCCGCATCATCGTTTCGTTTTCGTCGGATAAGGGCATATGATAGCGAACCATCGGTCTGAAGGAAACGGTATGGGGACAGCCGGAGGAGGCGAAAAGAAGTCCGATTATGGAGCTGATGGCGCGCCGGGCCGGAGCCCTCTGAATTATGCGGCGGTCGACGATAACGGTCTCGACATCTATTTCAAGATCGGCGGAGACGCTGGAAAACTGTTTTACCACCGGGACAAAACTGGTAGCGGCGGGGCACCGTGGGACCTCGGCGGAGTCCAAAGGACAATTCATGCACTTGCAATAGTCAAGTTGAGTCCATTCCGGTAAATCGGCGGTGGGCTTGTTAAGCAAGACGAGGGAATCTTCATCCAGGTCCAGATTAAAGTTTGCCCGGCCGCCGTCCCGCCAGGCAAAATTATATATTATTTGAAAGAGACCCATATTTTTCTCCGGCCCGAGTTCCAGATATGAACAATTTCACCTGATTTTTATAACAAGATCTTAGATTGTTTACCAGTGATAAAAAGTGCTGAAAAAATCTTGAAAAGCAGGTCAAGAAAATCATCGAAAAGAGCCAGGTACGGTTTTAAGTTAATCTGAATCTGTGCCGCTTAGTGGTTAATTTTGCTTTAGCCGTAGTTGTTACGGAGAAAAAAATTTCCACTGAGTCGCCTCATTCGCCCATCAGCCCGCCGGGGCATCCGATAACAGATTCAGAAATAAAGATAAATTTATCAGCCCTCCCGCTTTTTCTCGGGATAAAGAGCGAGAATCTCCTCTTCCGATGCTCCGCATACCCCCCTTTCGGTGATCAGCCCGGTGATCAGTCGGGCCGGGGTCACGTCAAAGGCGTAATTGGCCGTTTCTGTCGCCGGCGGGGCTATGGCAACCGTTTCAATCCGGCCGGAATCGCTCAACCCGGTGACGAGCTTGATCTCCTCGCCGGGGCGTTCCTCGATCGGGATTTCCTTGACCCCGTCTCTGATTTGCCAGTCGAAGGTCGATGAAGGCAGGGCTACATAGAAAGGGATCTGATTGTCCTTGGCGGCCAGGGCCTTCAGGTAGGTGCCGATCTTATTGGCCACATCACCGGTGTAGGTGGTCCGGTCGGTTCCGACAATGACCAGATCGACCATCCGGTGCTGCATGAGATGGCCGCCGGTATTGTCGGCGATCAGGGTATGGGGGACGCCCTCTTCGTTTAATTCCCAGGCGGTCAGTTTGGCTCCCTGCAGCCATGGTCTGGTCTCGTCCACCCAGACATGAACCTTGATGCCCTCCCGGTGGGCCGCGTAAATCGGGGCGGTGGCCGAGCCGTAATCGACAAAGGCCAGCCAGCCGGCATTGCAGTGGGTGAGGATGTTGACCGGCTCTCCCTGCTTTTTCCGGCTGATCTCCCTGATGATTTCGAGGCCGTGCTCGCCGAGGCGGCGGCAGAATTCGGCATCCTCATCGGCAATCCGCATCGCGTTTTCGAAGATTATCCCGGTTTGGGCGGCAAGATCGCCCCCCTTTTCTACCGCGGCCAGCTGACGGTTGACCGCCCAGGCCAGATTGGTGGCCGTAGGTCTGGTGGCGATCAGTTTATCCGCCGCCTCCCGCAGAACCTTGTCAACATTGTCCGGCTCGGCGCCTAAAATGGCGCTGTACATGGCGAAGCCGGCGGTGGCGCCGATCAAGCCCGCTCCCCGCACATGCATCTCGCCGATGGCCCTGGCGAAATCCTCGACATTTTTGAGATCCTCGATGACCAGCCGGTGGGGGAGATGGCGCTGATCGATGATCTTGATAATTTTCCGATTAGCGGGGTCCGGCCAGATCGTTCGGTAGTCGATGTTGTTTATCTTCATATGGGTATACTTAAAATAGTTCAGAGAGAAGGACGTAGGATATGAGACCCATACCCAGTGAGGCATAAAGGGGCAGTCAGGCCGGGCACTCCGGTTCCTTTTTTTTGATGATCACTGCCAGGCTGACCCCGGCGATGATTATGGAAAGCGATATTTTCAAGAATTCAAGCATGTTTTTCAATGTAATGCTGGTTTGTTCAGCTTGCAAGGATATATCATTAAAGGGAAAATTCAAACAAGCAGTCGGGCGGCTCTTTTAGGGATCTTTTTAAACCAGCGAACGGTGGATTTTATGGAAATCAGCAAAAGAGAGCGTGCCAACCTTCCGGCGGATGGCGGCGACCAATACAACCGGCTTATTTTTGAAAAAAGCCCCTATCTTCTCCAGCATGCCGACAATCCGGTGGATTGGTATCCCTGGGGAGAGGAGGCCTTTGCCAAGGCCCGGCGGGAGGATAAGCCGATTCTTTTGTCGATCGGTTATTCGACCTGCCACTGGTGCCATGTCATGGCCCATGAATCTTTCGAAAGCAACCGGGCCGCCGAGGTCCTAAATCGCCATTTTGTCTCGATCAAGGTCGACCGGGAGGAGAGGCCCGATCTGGACAATATCTATATGAAAGTGGTCCAGATCATCAGCGGTGGCGGCGGCTGGCCGTTAAACGTGATGATGACCCCGGACCGCAAACCCTTTTTCGGCGGCACCTACTTCCCCTTGGAATCGAGTTACGGCCGGCCGGGTTTTCTCGATATTCTGGAGAGTGTCATCGATCTCTGGCGAACGGATCGGGAGCGCCTGCTCGGTTCCGCCGAGAAGATCACCACCCTGATCAGACAAAAAGCCGACCGCAAAACGGCCGGCAAACTGGACAGCGGGATACTGGAAAAGGCCTTCAGCCTGTTTGACGCCTCATATGACAGCCAGCATGGCGGTTTCGGCAAAACCCCGAAATTTCCGAGCCCCCATCAGCTGATGTTCCTCCTGCGCTATCACCGCCGGACAGGCACGGGCCACGCCTTGAGCATGGTCAAAAAGACCCTGGGTTCCTTACGGAAAGGCGGGATCTGCGATCAACTCGGCGGCGGATTTCATCGCTATTCGACCGACCGCGAATTCCTGGTGCCCCACTTCGAGAAGATGCTCTACGATCAGGCTATGCTGGCCAGCGCCTATCTGGAAGCATTCCAGGTCACCGGCGAGGGATTGTTCGGGGGCAGCGCCCGGGAGATTCTTGACTATGTGATTCGGGAGATGACCGCTCCGGAAGGGGCGTTCCACTCGGCTGAGGATGCCGATTCGCCCGAGGGAGAAGGGTGGTTTTATCTCTGGTCGGCTGCGGAAATCATCGATTTACTGGGCCGGGAGCATGGAGAAAAATTCAACCGGATCTATGGGGTCAAGGAGGAGGGCAACTACCATGACGAGGTTACCGGCAAGCTTACCGGCCTGAACATCCTTCATCTAAGGGAAGAGGTATGGCCGCCTCCCATGCCGGAAGCGCGGAGGGTTCTCTTTACAAAACGGGCGGAACGAACCAGACCCTTCAAGGATGATAAGATCCTGACTTCCTGGAATGGCTTGATGATCGCGGCCCTTGCCATGGGTGGCCGGATTCTCGGTGAGGTTTCTTATTCGGCAGCGGCCGCCAGGGGGGCCGATTTCATTCTTGCCCGGATGCGGGACAAGGGGGGAAGGCTGTTGAGAAGATACCGGGACGGCGAGGCAGGGCTACCTGCCTACCTGGAAGACTACGCCTTTCTGGTTTACGGATTGTTAAATCTCTATGAGGCCGATTTCCGGGAAGACTATCTGCGGGCGGCGGTGGAGTTGACCACTGAGATGATCGAGTTTTTCTGGGATGAGGCGCATGGGGTTTTCAGCTTTTCCGGGCTCGGGAACGAAGAGCTGCTCGGTTCGGTCCATGAATTTTACGATGGCGCCGAACCGTCCGGCAATTCGGTTGCCCTGCTCAATCTGATCAAACTTGAGGCGATCACCGCCGATCGCAGGTATCGAGAACTGGCCGATAAAATGAGCCGGAAGATCGTGGGCGAGGCTGAGCAGTACCCGCCGGGTTATGCGATGTTTCTGAACGGGGTCGATTACCTGCTTGGGCCCCGGGGCGAGGTCGTAATCGTCGGCGAGCCGGCTTCGGCTGCCACCGGGGAGGTCTTGAAGCTGCTTAATCGCACCTTTTCGCCAAACAAGGTGGTTGTGCTTAAACGGCCCGGCCCCGAGGGCGGCAAACTGGCAAAGCTGGCACCTTATGCCGAATTCCAGGAGATGATCGACAACCGGACCACCGTCTATTTATGCCGCAACTACAGTTGCGAAAAACCGTCGGTAGAACTTGATGAACTGGCGGAAAAGATCAGGAAATTCCCCTGAAAAAAATACAAAATCCCCGAGCTTGCTTTGTGGTATAAGTTCGGTTAAGTTCGCTCCAAAATGTTTCGCGGTGAAACCGGCGGAGCGGAATCTTCGAGAGCATCCCCAACACGATCGGGAGGAGAAGATGAGTATAATCCAGGATATGTTCAGTGGTTCGCCTTTTGGGCCCCTCGTCGAACACACCAAAAAGGTGCATGAGTGCGTGGAAGTGGTCAGACCCCTGATGGAGGCCCTGGCCCATGAGAACTATCCGGAGCTCCATAAGCTCCAGGATAAGGTTTCAAAACTGGAATACGAGGCCGATCTTCTCAAGCAGGAGATCCGTTCCCGTCTGCCCCGGCGCTTCTTTTTGCCCGTCGATAAGTCGGAACTGGATAGCTTCCTGCGTAATCAGGATAAGATCGCCGACCGGGTCGAGGATTTAGCGGTTATTCTGACCATCCGCGATACCAAAATCCATCCGGAGTTGATCGACGACTTTTTCGAATTTGTCGACCAGATCTTCCAGGTCACCGGTTCCCTGCTCACCGCCGCCGTTGAACTCAACAATCTCGCCGAGGTTTCCTTCGGGGGGGCCGAGGCCAGAGCGGTCCTCGAGCTTATCGATAAACTGGGCGAGGAGGAATGGAAGGCCGATCGGATGGCCCGCCGTTTATCCAAAAAACTTTACAGCCTGGAGGGAAGGATGGATCCCATCTCGGTTATCTTCCACGAAAAAATTCTCCTGGCCCTTGGCTCTATCGCCAATGAGGCGGAAAATGCCGGCGATATGCTCCGGATGATGATCGTCAAATAAAACCGGCAGCCACTCTTTTAAAAAATCCCGGAAAACGATTATATGGATTTACTGGTAATCTCTGTTGCGGCCCTGCTGGGCCTATATATGGCCTGGAATATCGGGGCCAACGATGTGGCCAATTCCATGGCCGATGCGGTCGGCTCCAAGGCGCTGTCGATAAAACATGCCGTGATCCTGGCCGGAATCTGCGAATTTGCCGGTGCGGTCCTGGTCGGTTCCCATGTTACCAATACGGTCCGCAAGGGCATTGTCGATCCGGCGGTGATCGCGAAAATGCCCGGACTGATGCAGGGGGAGGCGGCTGCCATAATCGTGGTGGGCATGACCGCCGCCCTGCTGTCGGCAGCATTCTGGCTGCACTTCTCTTCCTCCACCGGCATGCCGGTCTCCACCACCCACTCAATAGTCGGGGCCGTCACCGGTTTCGGGATTGTTGCCGCCGGCATCAATTCGGTTAACTGGGTGAAAATCGGCCAGATTGTGGCCAGCTGGTTTATTTCTCCGGTGGCGGGCGGGATTATCGCCTTTATCTTTTTTAAGTTCATAACCAAATTCATTCTCGGCCAGGAGCGGCCGGTGACCGCCGCTGTTCGCTTTGTGCCTTTTATCGTCTTTATTGTCAGCGCCACCGTGATTCTGGCCACCGTTTATAAGGGATTGAAACATGTAACCGGCGAGATTGCCTGGCTCAACGATAATGTCACTTTGTTTATCGCCTTGTCGGCAAGTCTCTTCTTTGCGGTCATTTCGAAAATATGGGTGCAAAAAACCTTGCGGGACAAAGAGACCCTGTCGATTTCGAAACAGCTTGAGGAGGTTGAAGGGGTCTTCACGCCGCTGGTGATCATCAGCTCCTGTTCGGTGGCTTTTGCCCATGGCGCCAATGATGTGGCCAACTCTGTGGGTCCGCTGGCCGCCGTGGTCCATATTCTCCAGAACGGCACCATTGAGATGAAGGTGGGGGTGCCGTTCTGGATTCTGGCCCTGGGCGGCGCCGGGATTGTTCTGGGACTCGCCACCTACGGGCACCGGGTTATGAAGGTGGTCGGCACCAAGATCACCGAAATCACGCCTTCCCGCGGTGTGGCGGCCGACGTGGCGGCCACTGCCACCGTTCTGATCTGCACCAGGATGAGTCTGCCGGTTTCAACCACCCACACCTTGGTCGGGGCGATTATGGGGATCGGATTGGCCCGGGGCCTGAACGGGATCAACCGGGAGGTGGCTCGAAAGATTTTCGCTTCCTGGGTTATCACGGTGCCGGCGGCGGCGATTCTGTCGATGATCCTCTTTGTGATCGGACGCGCCCTGTTCCTTGAGAAGATACGGCTGCTGATCACCGGCGGTTGAGCCGCCAACCCCGATCGCTCCGGAAAAAGTCGCCATCTCCCTCCTCCCTCCTCCCTCCTCCCTCCTCTTTCCCCTGGATTCCGACTGCTGAATTCCGTTTCTCCCCTGATAATCGTTCTAATATAAACCCCGTCCGTGCAGGTGAGAATAACGGATTCAGGTAATATTTACCCGAATCCGTGAGCGTTCGAGAACGATGCAGATGCAAGGCGGCAACGATGTTGATAATACTGATGGTATATCAACGAGTTGTCAACGCGGCAGATGCGCCGTTATCGGGCGTCCCGCAGGGCGGCAGGGTGTACCCTGGCAATCCAGGGAAAAACGATTATCCAATGCAATTACAAAGTGATAAAGAAAATTCACCACGAAGCCGTCACGGATTCAGGATTTAATCAACCCGGGCCATAGTCAGGACCGACACTTCTTCCGCTCCCGCCTTTTTCAGGACTGCGGCGCATTCGCTGACCGTGGTGCCGGTGGTGAAAACATCATCAATCAACAGCACCCTTTTGCCGGCAACAACTTTATCATCCCTCACCCGGAAGGCATTTTTCAGATTCTCTCTGCGGGCCTTGCCGCTCAGATTGGTCTGCGGTTCGGTATACCTCTGTCTTTCCAGAACCGTGAAGTCAATTCGGGAACCATGTCCGGGGTAGAGGGCGCGGGCGAGCAGGAGGGCCTGGTTGAAACCTCTTTCCCGCAGGCGTCTGCGATGGAGGGGCACCGGAATAATCAGGTTGGGATCAGCAAATAAATGGAAATCAACCATCTGTTGGTGAAGAGTCCGAAAGGTTTTCAAGCCGGCGGTCTGGCCGTGATATTTGAAGGCGGTGATAATCGTGGTGGCCGGCGGGGTATAGCGGAGCAGGGCCCGGGCCAGGGTGAAGTGGTAGTGGTCGGATAAACAGAGTCCGCAAAGATGGTTGCCGCCGCCGGCCTTGGGAAACTGCCGGCCGCAACAGCTGCATAACGGTCCGCTTATCGGCGAAAGTTCGCCAAGACAGCTTTGACAGAGCATCACCGCCTGGTCTCGAACCGGCGGCTGACCGCAGGCCAGGCAGCTGGCCGGGAAAAAAAGCTCAAGCAGCGCGGCGGTTATCTCGTGGCCTGGTTTGAACATGGGACCATGATTGCCCTGTTTTTAATCGGATGGGCAAAAACCTTTCCATAACGGCTCAACTTGCCGGGCTGTCCGGCAAATAAGAAATTAAGCGAGTCGTTCGCCCCGGCTCATTCAGGCAGAGCTTTGAAGTCAGAAATCCCCGAGGGTGAGATTTTCACTTTCGGGGAGCGCCGCCAACTGCGCGGCTAACGGCGCCGTTGGGGACCCCGCCCCTTCCGGTTGGCGGGCCGCGGTTTACTTTTCTGGTAGCTTTCTTTTTCCGGTTTGACGGTGCCCTTGGGCGGCTCTTTCAGCAGTTCCGGGTCAGGGGTGGTGCAGGGCAGCTTGGCGCCGAGATAGGCTTCGATTTCCGGGATATAGAAGGCGCCCTCCTCGCAGGCGAAGCTGATCGAGATACCGGATGCCCCGGCCCGGCCGGTCCGGCCGATCCGGTGGACATAGTCTTCCGATTCGTAAGGCAGGGTGTAGTTGATAACGTGGCTGACCCCCTCGATGTGGATGCCCCGGCCGGCCACGTCGGTGGCGACCAGTACCCGGATTTTGCCGTTCCGGAAATCCTCCAGGGTTCTGGTTCTTTTATTCTGGGGAACTTCACCGGAGAGCATCGCGCAGGAGATGGCATTTCTCTTCAACCGTTCAGTAAGTCTCCGGGTTTCATCGCGGCGGTTGGCGAAGACCATGACTCGTTCGAGATTGTTGCTGACGATGGTGTTATAGAGCAGATTGTACTTTTCCCTGGCCGTGGTCAGATAGACCAGCTGTTCGACGGTGTCAACCGCGACCTGTTCCGGTTCGGTCTCGATGGTAACCGGCTTCCGGGTCCACTGGGAAGAGAGGTGGTTGACCTCGGGGGTGATCGTCGCGCTGTAGAACAGGGTCTGGCGGCGGTCCTTGTTCGGGGTGGCGCTGACGATCTTGCGCACGTCGGGGATAAAACCCATGTCGAGCATCCGGTCGGCTTCGTCGATCACCAGGAACTTCACCTTGGAAAGATCGACCACCCGATTGCGGTTGAAATCGAGGAGACGGCCGGGGGTGGCGACCACGATGTCGACTTTTTTACCGATCAAGCGGTTCTGCTGTTTCTGGTAGTCGACGCCGCCGAAAACCGAAACCACGTTGATCCCGGCGTGCCTGGCCAGGCTCTCGGCGTCCTTGGCGATTTGCATGACCAGCTCCCGGGTCGGAGCGATGATCAGGCTGTGGGGAGCTCCGGTGGGCCGCTCATCGTTTTTGCCGCTAAGTATATCGACCATGATGGTGATCAGGAAGGCGGCGGTTTTGCCGGTGCCGGTCTGGGCCTTGCCGATGATGTCGGAACCTTTCAGGGTATGGGGCAGGGATTCGGCCTGGATCGGGGTGCAGTACTTAAAGCCGAGATCGCTGATCGCGTGCATGATTTCGGCGGGCAGGGCAAAATCATGAAATCTGCTCTTGCCTTCTTCCGGGGTAACCGTAAAATCAGCGGGATCCCATTGCCGTTGGGTGCTTTTGGGGTCAGTGGCGGCGGTTTGGGCTCCTGCCGGTTTATTCCGTCTGGTGGATCGCTTTTTAGAGGGGCGTTTGGGAGCGGGCTTGGCGGAAGGTTTACTTTCAACCGGGGCCGGTTTCCCGGGCCCGATATTCTGGTTGGTGTTTTTCTTCAGGCCTTTGCGGAGAAAGTCAACTAGTCTGGTTATCATATTTAATGAGCGGTACGGCGCGGCCCGGAATTTTTACGGGTCCGCTGCGCAGAGCTTTTTTACTCCCTGTTTTTTAAAATGACGAGACACGGCCGAGACAACGGTAAAGAGGTGGTGCCGGCATCAACTGAATCGGTACAATGTTATTAGTTATATAATGAACATCTTTTTATACACCAAAAAGCAAGTATAGTCAAAGATTTCTGGGGATTATACCGCTTGTTTCCGGAAGCGGCTGGCCCGGCCGCGCCCTTTTCCTCGAAAAAATCCGGAAGAAAAGCCGGGAAGCGTTTGCCAGAGAGGTGGGCTTCTGGCAGAATTAGATAGTGCCTGTCCATATTTCTGGACAGACACTAGATAACATCAAAACATAAATCCTGAATTGGTGAGGACTTATCGGACGGTTTGCTCCGATCAACCTGTAATTGCCCTCAAAGATTCAGGATTATTAACCTTGGATGAGTTTGCAAAAAGACGGGATTGCCATAATGTTGTTTCGATCAACCAAAGAAATCTTAATGGTTTCAGCAGGTTAAAACTGAGTTGAGCAGCTTGTCCGCTTTTTTATGCCCTTTAGGGTGCAAACGAAACTTATGCCCTGTGGCTGTAAAGAACAAGATTTCTCACATGCGTTCGAAATGACAGCTTATTACGAGTTTTTCAACTTTTGCCCCCGGATGGAACATGTCAGCCATACCCGATCTTATCACAATGACCAGAGAGCTCGTCAGGATTCCCAGTGAATCCTCACAGCCGGTCGCCACCTCGGCGACCGGCTGTGAAACCGGTATTATCGAATACCTCGGCCCGATCTGCCGGGCGGCCGGAGTCGAACACTATACCATGGAGGCCCTGCCCGGCCGATCCAACCTGGTGGTCAGGCTGCCGAATCCCGGCGCGCCGCGCCTGCTGATCGTCGCCCATATGGATACGGTCAGCGGCAGTGGCATGGAGCACCCGTTCAGCGGCGCATTGCGGGACGGGGTTATTCTGGGCCGCGGCGCCTGCGATGACAAGGGACCCCTGGCGGCGGGCCTGTTGGCGGTGCTCGATCTTCACCGCGAGCTGGGAGTGGCCCCGGCCTACGATATCACCTTTGCCGGCAGTGTCGACGAGGAATGCACGATGAGCGGGGCCAGGCAACTGGCCGCCGAACTGGAGGGCTGGGACCTCTGCATAGCCATGGAACCCACCGATCTGAAGGTCATCCGGGCCCATAAGGGGGTATTTCGCTGCCGGATCGTAACGAAAGGCAAGGCCGCCCACTCCTCTCATCCCGACAAGGGAGTCAACGCGATCAGCGGGATGATGCCGATCATCAACGATCTTGAACGATTAGGAAAGGAATTGCAGGACAGAATGGATCCCGGTCTGGGTCGGGCCACCCTGGCGGTTACTAAAATTCAAGGCGGCGGTTCCCTGAATACCATCCCCGACCGATGCGAGGCCTTCATAGATATCAGGGTCCTGCCGGCCATGACTTTTACAGAGGTTAAGGGACTGGTTGAAAATTGCGTGGGCGATCGGGCCGCGATCAATCAGATCTACAGTTGCGACGGCATCGATACCGATCTGAACAACCCCCTGATCGAATCCCTGATGGCGAGCATCAGGGCCGGCGGCGGAGATCCCGGTCCGATCACCGCCGCCTTTGCCACCGACTGCTCCCAGCTTCACCGAAAAGGGCCGTGCATCGTCTGGGGACCGGGAGATATTCGTCAGGCCCACCAGGCCAGCGAATATATCGAGATCGCCCAGCTGGAGCAGGCCTACCATATTCTTAAAGACTTTCTGGCCGGGTGAGCGCGGATGAGTAATGCGAATTTACCGCAAGTGCGGGTGTTTCTTTTCGATTACGGCGGGGTCCTGGCCGAGGAGGGCTTCACCGCCGGCCTTAAGGCTATCGCGTCTGGCAACGGTCTGGCCCCGGAGCTTTTTTTTGAGAGGGCCACCGAAATCATCTATGCCTGTGGATATGTTACCGGCAGGGTCAGCGCCGCCGATTACTGGGAGCTGGTCCGGCGCGAGTTTCCGGTCAAGGGCGCCGACGACGAACTGAGTGGCGAGATCCTCTCCCGCTTCATCCTGCGGCCGGAGATGATCGCCAAAGTCCGGGCCATCAAGAGGCAGGGAATGGGGGCCGCGATTTTAAGCGACCAGACCGACTGGCTGGATATTCTCGACCGCCGGGACGATTTTCTGACCGAATTCGACCCGGTCCTGAACAGCTATTATCTGGGCTCCACCAAACGGGAGCCGGCCACCTTTATCGAGGCGGCGCGGATCATCGGAGTCAACCCCGGAGAGATAATCTTCGTCGACGACAATCCCGGCCATATCGAACGGGCCGCCGCCCTGGGCTTAAAAACCCACTTGTTCACCAGCGAATCAGCATTCGACCGTGAGCTGAAGAGCCGGGGCATCACTCGATGACTTTTCGCGACGCCATCAATTGGGAGGCCTGAGATGACCGATACACGGATCGAACTTGCCGATACCGATATCACCACTCTGAAGGTCGATGCCATCGTTAATGCCGCCAACAACTCGCTGCTCGGCGGCGGCGGGGTCGACGGCGCCATCCACCTGGCGGCCGGCCCCGAGCTTCTGGCCGAATGCCGTGGCCTCGGTGGTTGCCCCACCGGCGAGGCCAGGATAACCAAAGGCTACCGGCTTCCCGCCCGCTACGTAATCCATACGGTCGGCCCGATCTGGAGCGGCGGCGGCAGCGGCGAGGCGGAGTTGTTGGCCGCCTGCTATAAACAGTGCTTCGCCCTGGCCACTGAATATAAAGTGAAAACCATCGCCTTTCCGGCGATCAGCACCGGGGTCTACGGCTTTCCCAAGCGGGAGGCGGCCGCGATCGCCATCCGCGAAACCGGCGCGGCGCTCAAGGCCGACCCCGATCTTCTGAAGGTGGTCATGGTCTGCTTCAACCGGGAAACCAGGCAGGCCTACGAGGCAGCCTTGCGGGACCATGGCGGTTGAACTGATCCTGCCCGGCGATCTGCCCCGCTTTCTGCCCAAGGTGACGCCGGGAGCGAGTCCTCCCGCCGAGCCGGCTGGATAGGAAAACCTCGATCAAGGATTTTTTGAATGCGCTGGGGGCGCCCCATCCCGAAATCCATCGCCTCCTGGTAAACGACGAGGAACGGGACTTTACCTACCCGCTCGGCCCGAATGACCGGATCGAGGTCTTCGGCCTGACCCGGCCGACCGATCCAACCGAAGCAACCTTCTTGCAGTCTGGACCGCCCCGAATCCGCTTCGCGGTCGATGTCATGATCGCCCTGGGGTAACCGGCTGAATATTACCACCACCTGACCAGCCGCCGCCCTTTTCAGCCCCGTTTTCCGGATATGTCCGGATGAAACAAAAGCGGAACGCGGCGGAAACCGGGAGATTGCTAATCGGAAAATACAGATTATAGTTAAAATGATATGGTCTGAATCAGACGGCACCGTTCACCGATGGAGAACCGAATGGCTTTTGAAAAATACACCGATGCGAAGCTGCTCAGGGAAATACTCAACGTGATCCCCTCGCTGCTCTTTGTGGTCGACGAGGATGTGGCAATCCTGGATTACAACGCCACCGCGGCGGAATTCATGAAAGGAAATCGGGAATCTATTCTGAAACGGCGCGGCGGCGATGTATTGAATTGCCTGCACGCCACCGAGACCGCGGCCGGATGCGGACATGGCCCATCCTGTGGCGAATGCGAAGTCAGGAACTCGGTTGCCGAAGCCTTCCACGGCCGGCGGGTGGTCCGGCGCCGTACCAAACTCGAAATCATCCGGAACGGAGAAAAAGCGGAGATCTACGCCCTGATCACCGCCTCAAGCTTCAGCTTCGAGGGAAAGCAGCGGGTCCTGCTCCTGATCGAGGACATCAGCGAGATCGCCGAACTCCGCCGGATGATCCCGATTTGTTCGGTCTGCCATGAGATTCGGGATGAAGGGGAGGCCTGGAACAGGATTGAAGACTACTTCAAGGAGCATTGGGATCTTGATTTTAGCCATGGTCTCTGCCCGAAATGCTATGAGATCGAAATAGCCAAACTCCTGAATCCGTGACGGCTTCTTTAGGAATTTTGCTTTATACCCACAAGGCTAAGCTTCGTATGAGCAGACAAGCTGCTCAACTCAGCTTTATTCGTTTGTTGTTACGTAAAATAATAATTTTTTCCATTGAGTCGCCTCGATTCACCCCGCCGCCCTGCGGGGCGCCCGATAACGGCGCATCTGCCGCGTTGGCAACTTATTGATATACCATTAGTATTATCAACATCGTTGCCGCCTTGCATCTGCACCGTTCTCGAACGCTCACGGATTCAGGAAACTAAAAAAAGATCTGAGAGAAGCC
Source organism: Desulfurivibrionaceae bacterium (assembly GCA_046484585.1). GTDB lineage: Bacteria > Desulfobacterota > Desulfobulbia > Desulfobulbales > JAGXFP01 > JAGXFP01. Next base: position 13,347 of record JAWOIQ010000153.1, on the reverse strand, counting down.
CCGTCTCTTTCCAGCAATGAATCAGCCTGAACCCGGCTTTTCACTAAAGAGGCAGCCCCGGCGGGCTTCTCATCCGCCGTGCCCGGCCCGAAGGAGCAGCATCAAGACCAGGCCGACCGCGAAGGCCAGGAAATTCTTGATATTCTCACCCAGGTGCTTGTGCTTGTTGACCTCGGGAATCAGGTCGGAAGCGCCGATATAGATGAAGTTTCCCGCCGCTAAGGGCACCAGAAAGGAGATATCGAGGGATTTTGACAATCCGTAGGCAATCAGGCCGCCGAACAGAAAGGTAAGGCCGGAGAGCAAATTCAAAAGCAGGGCTGCCCGCCTGCTCCAGCCGGCATGGATCAGTACCGCGAAATCGCCGAGTTCCTGGGGGATTTCGTGGGCGGCGGCGGCCAGCAGGGTGGTCATTCCCAGCCTGATGTCGATCAGGAAGGCGCCGGCCACCGCCAGGCCGCCGATAAAATTGTGGAGCCCGTCGCCGATCAGGATCAGATATCCCAGGGGGGCTTTGCATTCGGCATCGGCCTGGTGGCAATGATGCCAGTGAATGATCTGCTCAAGCGCGAAAAAGGAGAGGAAGCCGGCCAGCAGCCAGATAAAAAAAACATCGCTTTCGCCTTGAAAATTCTCAAGCCCTTCGGGGATCAGATGCAGAAAGGCGCTGCCGATCAGGGTCCCGGCCGACAGGGCGACCAGCGGCAGCAGCAGTTTCCTGAATGTGGTTTCGGTGATGAAAAAAAGCAGACTGCCGACCATGGCGATGCCGCACATGATCAGACCGCTTGTCACTATCCAGCCCAGGGCTCCCATAATCCGACTCCGCCTTTATACCCACAGGGCATAAGTTTAGTTTGATCAGACGAGCTGCTCAACTCAGCTTTAAACCACGGCCTTTTTGACCTCATCGATTCCCAACCGCTCGACCATCCGGGCCACCCGCTCCCGCTTCTTGCCGTTATTCCGGTAGTACTCGACGAGCTTGTCGACCAGGGCCAGGGCATCGTCCGTGGACAGTTCCTCGCCGATCACATCAGCGATCCGGGGCCGGCCGCCGCTGTTGCCGCCGTAGGTGACGATCCAGCCGCTTCGTTTGCCGATCAGGCCGATATCGCGGACATAACCCTCCGAGCAGGTCATCGGGCAGCCGGACACCCCGATTTTGAGCTTTGCGGGCATCTCGACCCCGATATAGCGTTTTTCGAGCTCGATTCCCATGCCCAGCGAGTCCTGGACCCCCAGACTGCAAACCTGATTGCCGGGGCAGGCCTGGACGTAATGGAGGCAGAGTTCGGTGGCTCGGCCGATATCGGCACCCAGATCGTTCCAGACCTTGGGGATGTCCTCTTTATGGAGGCCGACCAAGGCCAAGCGGTGGCCGGAGGTGATCTTGGTAATCGGGATCTCGTACTTGCGGACCACGGCGGCCAGCTGCTCCAGGAATTCCGGAGTCAAGAGTCCGGCGGGGGTCCGGGGTACAATGGCATAGGTTTCCTTGTCGCGCTGGAGAATGCTTCCATCGGGTTTGTCGGTCATGTCGGCTCCTTTTTTTAGTTTGTCCTGAATCCGTGTCGGCTTAGTGGGAGATTTTGTTTTATTCGTTTGTTGTTACGTAAAATAATCTTTTTTTCAATGGGTTGCTTCGATTCACCCCGCCGCCCTGCGGGACGCCCGATAACGGCGCATCTGCCGCTTTGGCAACTCATTGATATACCATTATTATTATTAACATCGTTGCCGCCTTGCATCTGCACCGTTCTCGAACGCTCACGGATTCAGGTTTTTGCCTGTCCATAAATGGTCTTTTTGCCCGATAACTTCGTCGCTGCAGAGTCGGAAAGTGCTCACGTACCCAAGTACGTGAAGTTTATGCCCTTTAGGGTGCTTTTCCGACATCCTTGCTTCTCGTTCTCGAACAAAAATCCTCATTTCTGGACAGACACTAGTTTATTCTTTCCCGCCGGCCGAGTTCCGCAATGCCTCAATCCTCCGGATCAGGGGAGGGTGAGAATAGTGCAATAAGACGTAAAACGGATGCGGGGTCAGGTTGGCGAGATTATCGGCCGCCAGTTTCTTAAGGGCGCCGATCATGCTTTCCGGTTCGCCGGTATGCCTTGCGGCAAAGGCGTCAGCCTCGTATTCATTGTGGCGGGAGAGCAGGTTCATCAACAACGAGAGGATCATTTCGATCGGAGTGAACAGCAGCCCGAAAAAAATTATTCCGGCATAAACCGAATTTTGCTCCATGTAGAAAGCGGCGAACAACCCCTGATGGCCGATGAAGATCGACAGCAGGTAGAGCATCACCCCGGTATGGATGATCGAGATCACCATACCCTGGAGAATATGCTTCTTCTTGTAATGGCCGATCTCGTGGGCCAGGACGCCGACCAGTTCCGGGACCGTGTGCTTGGCGATCAGTGTGTCGAAGAGGGCGATCCGCTTATTGCGGCCGAAACCGGTAAAGAAGGCGTTCGACTTGCTGGAGCGCTTCGAGCCGTCCATCACGAAGACGTTCCGCAGGGAAAAATCGACCTTCCCGGCAAAAGCGAAGATCGCCTCCCGCAGCTCCCCTTCCTCCAGGGGACTAAACTTGTTGAAGAGCGGCATAATCCAGGTCGGGGCGATAAACTGGACCACCAGGGTGAAGAGGGTGACTGCCGCCCAGCACCAGAGCCAGGCCATGGCGCCGGCGCTCTCGAAAAACCAGAAAACCGCGGCCAGCAGCGGCCCGCCCAGGACGACGGCGAGAGTCATCCCCTTCAGAAGATCGGTTATAAAGGTGAGAGGAGTGGTCCGGTTGAAGCCGAAACGCTCCTCGATAACGAAGGTAGAGTAGATCCCGAAGGGTAGGGAGATCACGGTTTTGGCCAGCAGCAAAATGCCGGTGAAGGCGAGACCGGTCGGAACCACGCCCAGCCCCCAGCCCCGCACCAGCTGGTCGAGCCAGTTGAAGCCGCCAAGCTGCCAGAAGAATAGGAGCAGGGCCAGGTCGAAGGTGCCGGTAAGCAAGCCGAAGCGGGTTCTGGTTCTGGTATACTCCTGGGAGCGCGCGTATTTTTCCGAGTCGTAAACCCCGGCGAATTCGGTCGGCAATTCCGGATCGAGGGCGCGGAGATTCAGCCGGTCGCCAACCAGCTCCAGAACGTAATTGGCCAGCAGGGCGGCCAGAATGATCAAACCGTAAATATTCATTCAGTTAAATTTCCATAATTTATTATTTTAGCATTTCATTAATATGGGAACGGTTAAATGTCAATTATTGACAGTACCTGTAAAGCCAAGTCAAATACAACTCTTAAACAACTTACCGGAACCGGGTACCGATGCATTTCAAACTGATCGCCTTTAACGGCCGCTATATCCACTCCTGTCTGGCTCTATTCTACGTCAGGGAGGAGTTAAAAAAATATCTGCCGGCCGCCGAGCTGGAACTGCACCAGTTCACGATCAACGATCCCTACTACAAAAGTGTTCTGAAGATCAGCGCAGGGCAGCCCGAAGTTCTCTTTTTTTCAGTATATATCTGGAACGGCGAACTGATCAAGGGTCTGCTTACCGATCTGGCCGCGATCCTGCCGGATACCTCTTTCGTGCTGGGTGGTCCCCAGGCAGGGGCATTGTCATGCCAGGATCTGCCGGCCAACTGTACCGTCGTCATCGGTGAGATCGAGGGGGTTGATGGCGCTTTTTACAGAGACCTGGAGCGGGGGGAATTAGCTTCGCGCTACGACTGCGCACCGGGCCACCCTTTTCCGTCGCCTTACACCGATGACGATCTTTCCACCGAACTGCTGAACCGTCATGTCTACTATGAGTCGAGCAGGGGCTGCCCCTTTTCCTGCACCTACTGCCTCTCCTCGGTCGAACGGGGGGTGAACCGGAAAGAGTTGGAGCAGGTCGAAGCGGAACTTGCCGCCATCCTCCGCCACCGCCCGAAAATCATCAAGTTCGTCGACCGGACCTTCAACGACAGGCCGGAGCGGGCCATGGCGATCTGGCGCTTTCTGGCTGCCCGGGAGAGCGGTACGGTTTTTCATTTCGAGATGGCCCCGGACCTGTTCAGCGAGGAGATGTTCGCTTTTCTGGAAGAGTTGCCCCCCGGGCGCTTCCAGTTCGAGCTCGGGGTCCAGTCGACCAACCCGGCCACCCTCGCCGCGGTCGACCGGGTCATGGATCTGGATAAAGTCGGGAAAAACATCCGCCGCCTGGCCCGGCTTAACAATATCCACCTCCATGCCGACCTGATCCTCGGCCTGCCCCTGGAGACCGAGGCGACCTTCCGGAACTCCCTGAACGACCTCTTCGCGATGGGTCCCCACTACATCCAGATGGGTCTTCTCAAGGTCCTGCCCACCACCAAAATCAGCCGGACCAAGGGGCTGCGCCACTGCGTAAAGCCGCCTTACGAGGTGCTGGCCACCGCGGAAATGAGCCAGCCGATCATCGCCCATCTTTACTGGCTCGGCGAATGCGTCGAGGCCTTCCATAACAACCGCTATTTTCCCAGCCTGTTTGCTTACCTGCGGGAAGGGAACGAGGATATTTCGGCATTTTTCGAAAACCTCCTGGCCGTCTGCCGGGAGCATAATTTTTTCAACCTCGCCGCCACCCAAACCTTCCTCTGCGAACTGCTGCTGGCAAGTGTTGCCGGACGAGCGGATCGCGAGCTGATCGGAGAGCTGCTCCGCTATGACTGGCTGCGCTGCGGCCATCGCTTTACCCCGGATTTTTTGCAAAAGGAAGACCTGAACGAGCTGCGCAAAAAACTGGGCCGCACCATGGAGTCCGAATTTCCGCCGCTCTATACCCGGCGGAGCCGGGACGAGTTCTTCCGGAAAACCGTTTTCGCCGAATTCTCCGGCCCCGCCCTGGGGCAACTTGGCTTCACCGACGCCGGCAAAGGTTCCGGGGTGGTCTGCTTTCTGGCCCGGCAAAGCGCTTCGATCCAGGGTCATCTGGAAACCATCCTGCTGCCGGGTTTATCAGGCCGTTGAAAAAACTTGATTGGCGATTTCCGGAGGCCGCCGCCTGCGCCCGGATTACCGGGTGGATGTAGGATCGGCTTCAGCGCGAAATTACAACCCCCCTATTGCGCGGCCCCAATCCATTCGCGGCTGAAGCCGTTCCTGCAGCGATATCCGTGCCGGATTTTCAACGGGCCGTTATCCTTGATAAGTTCGCAAAAAGGCGAAATTTCCATAATGTCATTTCGACCAACGGGAGAAATCTTAATAGTTTCAGTGGGTTAAAGAACAAGATTTCTCACATTCGTTCGAAATGACAGCTTTTTTCGACAGTGCAAACTTATCTTCCTTAGATGGCGTCGCAAAAAATCCGATTTCCTGCGTTGTGGCGCATTTTGCTTATCAATCCCGAGACTTTTTGCGAGTTTGTCATCCATAAATCCGTACGCGTTCCAGACCCGACTGATGAATTTCCAACCCGCCCCTCTTTCCCTTGCCTTCATTCAAACGTTCGTTTAAAATGGTTGTTTAGGGAGTTGGCAAATACTAATAATATACTTGGATCGTGTTCGGATGTGGGTCATATTTGGCCGCGCCGATTGAGTAAAACCGGCTACGGCGAGGGGTTGCGCTTGAGGCGCGGCCAAGGGTGGCCCGGAGAGGGATGCGTGATTATACATCAGCATTTGCCGGGTCCCTTAAGTGATGATAAGTTCGCAAAAAGGCAACAAATCGGATGGCTAAGCATATATACCCCCTACCCCCTTGCGGGGTGAAAATCGTCAGACCCAAGGCGCGCGAATTTCGAAGAATGAAGCGTATATCAGTACGCTGCAATGACGAGACAATTTGAGCAAGGCAGGAACCGGCGATTATGCCCTTGAGGGTGCTTTTTGCGATGCCATCGGTGATATTCCGCCCAGAGAGGTAGCTCCATGCAGATAAGCGAACATCTCCATATCCTGAAAATCCCCTTCCAGGTCCCGATAAGTCCGGAGTTCAAGCTTGACCGCTTCGTCAACGTCCTGCTGATCTATGGTGAATCGGAGGTCGTCCTGGTCGACAGCGGCGTGGCCGGAGCGGAAAAACGGATTTTTTCCTATCTGGCCGCAACCGGCCGCCGGCCTGAAGAGGTGAAGAGGATGATTTTGAGTCATTCCCACCCCGACCACCTCGGCGCGGCCCGGGCGATAAAAAAGCTGACCGGCTGCCGGATCCAGGCCCATCCGGCCGAACGGGAGTGGATCGAGGACACCGCCCGGCAGGGCAGGGAGCGGCCGGTGCCCGGTTTTAACGAGCTGGTCGGCGGCCCGGTTCCGGTGGACACCCTGCTCGCTCACTCCACCGAGATCAGGATCAATCCTGATCTGAGGGTGGAAGTAATCCACACCCCCGGCCACTCGCCCGGCTCCATCTCCCTCCATATCCCGGCCGACTCCGCCGTCTTCACCGGCGACGCCATTCCGGTTCCCGGCGACCTGCCGATCTTCACCGACTGGCAGCAGTCCTGGGATTCGCTCAATATGATCAAAACCCTGCCGAAGACAAAACTGCTCCTCTCTTCCTGGGCGGTGCCCGCCGCCAACGGGGCACATGAGGAGATCATCGTCAGAAGCTTCGATTGGCTCCGGCGGATAAAAGATGCGGTGGCCGAAGCAGGTCAGGAGGATCTTCCCGACCAGGATCCCCTGGAACTCTGCCGGATTGTCTGCGAAAAGCTCGATCTGCCTCCGGCCGCGGTTAACCCCCTGGTGGCCGCCTCTTTCGCCGCCTGCCTCAAATCCGGCCGGGAAAACGAAGCATGAGCCAGCTTGACACCAGGACAAGGATCCTCGACGTAGCCGAAGAGCTCTTTGCCGGCAAGGGTTACCGGGGCACCTCGATGCGGGCTATAACCTCACGGGCCGGAGTCAACCTGGCCGCGGTCAACTACCATTTCGGCTCTAAGCAGGGGCTGGTCACCGAGGTCATTGAGCGGCGGCTGGTGCCGCTGAACAGGTTACGCGAACAAAACCTGACCTCGGTCAGGGAAAAAGCTGCGAAGATCAGGAAAATACCGGAACTGGAGAGTGTCCTCCTGGCCTTTATCGAGCCGACCCTGATGCTGCCCGAATCGGCCCCCGGCGCCAGTAATTTCATTACCCTGATCAGCCGCGCCATGGCCGATACCGACCAGACCGCCCGGGAGATCTTCTTCCGCAACATGAAACCGATCATCACCCTTTTCTACAATTGCCTGGCCGAGGCCCTGCCGGAAATTTCCCCGGACGTTCTCTACTGGCGGCTTAATTTCGTGATCGGTGCCCTGAGCCATACCATGCGCGCCATCGACAAGTGCCCGGTCCCCATGGAAGAAGGGGTCCCCCACGATTCCAGCACGCTGGTCAAACTGCTGCTGCCCTTTGTCGTTGCCGGCATGGAGGCGCCGCAATGAAGAAATTTATTTTTTCTATCCTTCTCGGCGTCATCCTGGCCGGCTGCAGCGTCCACCGGAGCGAGCTGCCGGAACTGCCCGGGCCGCTGCCCGCCGAATTTATCGAGGCCGGCGGCCGCCGGGAATTCAACGAGCCGGGCCGCTTCTGGGAACGCTTCGATGATCCGGATCTGAACGAACTGGTTGCCGAATCCCTGGACGGCAATCTCACGATCAGGCAGGCCCTGGCCCGCCATGACCAGTTCAGCGCCCTCGAAAAAATCAGCCGGGCCAGCCGAATGCCCTTTCTTAATCTTACCGGCTCGGCCGGTTACGACCGGCAGATTAACGGCGTCGAAGGCAGCAGCCTGAGGCTTTCGGCGGCGGCCGGTTACGAGATCGACCTCTGGAACAAGCTGAAAAGCGGCCGCGAGCAGGCCTCCTACAACCGCCAGGCCTCGGCGGCCGAGGTCAAGACAGCTTACATCGGGGTGGCCGCCCAGGTCACCGACCTCTATTTTCTGCTGATCGAACAAAGAGCCCAGCTTGCCTTAAGCGACCGGATCATTGCCACTCAGGAAGACACCCTGGCCCGGCTGGAAAGCCGCTACGAAGCAGGTCTGGTCCTGCCGCTCGATGTCTATCAGGCCCGTCAGAACATCCTCGCGGCCCGGGCCGACAAGCCTCGCTACCAGGCCAATCTGGCCAATGGCGGCCACGCCCTGGCCACCCTGTTGGGCCGTTTCCCGGCCGAGGGCTTGGGCGGCGATAAGGCGGAACTCCTGCACATAACCGACGAGGCCCTGCCCGGCATTCCCTCCGAACTGATCGCCCGCCGCCCCGATATTCAGGCCGCCTTTTTACGGCTTAAGGCCAGGGATGCGGAGGTGGCCGCCGCGGTGGCCGACCGCTTCCCCTCCTTTAACCTGACTGCGGTTTTAGGGGCGGCCCGGCTGGATTACGCCACCGTGATCTCGGATACCTTCTGGAGCCTGATGCTGGAAGCGGTCCAGCCGATCTTCGACAACGGCCGCCGCCGGGCCGAGATCGAGCGGAGCCAGGCCGTGGTCGAGGAAGCCCTGGCCGGTTACCACCAGGCGATCCTGGCCGCGGTCCAGGAAGTCGAGGACCGGCTGGCCGCCTACCGGACCGGCCTGGCCCAGCTGAGATTGCTGGAGGAGCGTTATATCGCCACCGACGCCACCCTGCGGCTCGCCGAGGATCAATATTTCGAAGGCCTTACCGATTACCTGTCGGTCCTGACCGCCCAGGTAAATCATTTTAACCTGCAGCGCCAGCTTCTAAGCGGCCGCCGCCAATTGATCAGCGACCGGATCGGCCTGTGGCGGGCCCTGGGCGGCGACTGGATGATCGAGCATATCAATAATCGCGATACCAACAACGGTGAGATAAAATGAGTTCCCGAGAGAAATTATTAAAAATCGGCCTGCCTTTCCTGGTCCTGTTGATCGGCGCCGCCATCGCGGCGGCAATGATCAAAAACCGCCGCAGTCCCGAAAAAACAGCGCGGGTTGACCGGGGCGCCCTGGTGAAATTCATCGTTGCCGAAAAAAGCAGCCGGCAGGTGACGATCAATTCCACCGGCACCGTGCAGCCGCGCCGGGAGGTGACGATCGCGCCCCAAGTCAGTGGTCAGGTGATTTTTGTTTCCCCGGATTTCGTCACCGGCGGTTTTTTCAACAAGGACGAGGTCATGTTCGAAATCGAGAAGATCGACTACGAACTGGCCCTCGAACAGGCTCGGGCCGCGCTGGCCAAAAGGGAGTTCGAACTGAGTTCGGTGGAATCGCGGGCCCGCATTGCCAGACGGGAGTGGCAGCGGCTCAAAAAGGATCAGGAGCCGCCGGCCAATTCCCTCGCCCTCTACGAACCCCAACTGAAAGACGCCCGCGCCAATCTGGCTTCGGCCCGGGCCGCTCTAAAGCAGGCCGAGCTGAACCTGGCCAGAACCCGAGTGACCGCCCCCTTCAACTGCGTGATCCGATCCGAGAATATCGATGTCGGCCAGTACGTCAGAAGCGGCAACAACGTCGCGGTAATCGCCGGCACCGACACGGCCGAGGTGATCGTCCCGATCGAGCTTGGCGATCTCGGCTGGCTTTTCGTGCCGGGTTCCGGCGGCAACGGCAAAAGTTCACCGGCCACGGTTAGCCTGGACATCGGCACCCGGACCTACAGCTGGCCCGGCCAGCTGGATCGGCGGCTCGGCGAGGTCGATCCCCAGGGCCGGATGGTCCGGCTGGCCGTCGAAATCGACGACCCCTATCTGTTGAAGAAAACCGCCGACCCCGGCCAGCCGGTGCTCTCCATCGGCAGCTTTGTCTCGGTCGCTTTCCAGGGCAAGGAGATGCGGGAGGTATTCGCCCTGCCGCGCCCCGCCCTCCATCAGGACAACACGGTCTGGGTGATGACCCCCGCTGACCTGCTGAAGATCAAAAAGGTCGAGATCGCCCGCCTGGAAAGAGATGAGGTTTTTGTCAGCGCGGGGCTCGAACCCGGCGAGCGGATCATCCTGACCAACCTGACCGGGGCGGCCGACGGAATGAAGCTGCGGGCCGCCAAGCAGGGAGCGGAATAATGAACGGCTGGATCGGCTGGATGGCCAGGAATCACGTGGCCGCTAATCTTTTGATGATGATCTTCATCGTCGGCGGCCTGATTATCGGCTTTCAGGTCAAGCAGGAAGTTTTCCCGGAGGTTGAGCTAGACCTGATCTCCATCACCGTGGTTTATCCGGGCGCCAGCCCAGACGAGGTGGAGACCGGCATCATTCTCCAGATCGAGGAGGCGATCAGTTCGATCGACGGAATCGACCAGCTCAAATCGGTGGCCGCCGAGGGGGCCGGCACCGTCAACGCCGAAATCCGCACCGGCGAGAATGCCGACCTGATCCTCCAGGATATCAAGAACGAGGTGGACCGGATCTCGACTTTTCCCGAGGAGGCCGAAAAACCGATCGTCGCCAAGCTCGTCACCCGGCGGGAGGTGATCTCGGTGGTGATCTACGGCGAGGCCTCGGAGCGCTCCCTGCGGGAACAGGCCGAACTGGTCCGCGACGACCTCCTGGCCATGCCGGAAATCACCCAGGCGGAACTCTCCGGGGTGCGCCCCTACGAGATCTCCATCGAGATCAGCGAGAGCAACCTGCGCCGCTATAACCTGACCCTGACCAGGGTCGCCCAGATTATCCGCCAGACCTCCCTCGACCTGCCGGCCGGCTCCCTGAAAACCGAGAGCGGCGAGATCCTGGTCCGCACCAAGGAAAAGCGTTACACCGAGCAGGGCTACGGCGAGATTCCGGTGGTGGTCGATCAAGACGGCACCGAGGTGCTGCTCAGGGATATCGCCACGATCAGGGACGGTTTCGAGGAGACCGACCAGTACGGCCGTTTCGACGGGATGCCGGCGGCGATGGTCAAGGTCTACCGGGTCGGCGATCAGAAACCGACCCTGATCTCCGATCTGGTCTACGAATATGTCCGGGACAAGGCCGAAACCATGCCGGCATCGACCAGGATCTCCACCTGGTACGATACCTCGGAAATCTTCCAGAGCAGGATGAACCTTTTGATCAAAAACGCCTTTCTGGGTTTGATCATGGTCTTCCTGGTTTTAAGCCTCTTTCTGCAGATGCGTCTCGCCCTCTGGGTGATGCTCGGCATCCCGATCTCTTTTCTCGGCGCCCTGCTCCTGATGCCGGCTACCGGGGTCTCGATCAACATGATCTCGCTGTTCGCCTTTATCATGGCGCTCGGCATCGTGGTCGACGACGCCATCGTGGTCGGAGAGAACATCTTCGAGCATCGCCAGCAAGGCAAACCTTATATCAGGGCCGCCATCGACGGCGCCCGGGAAGTGGCGGTGCCGGTGACCTTCTCGATCCTCACCTCGGTGGCCGCCTTCATTCCCCTGATCTATGTGAGCGGCACCATGGGCAAGTTTATCAAGGCGATCCCGCTGGTGGTTATCACCATCCTGCTGATTTCACTGATCGAGTCACTCTTCATTCTACCGGCCCATCTTTCCCTGGGTGGAACAAAGGGCAAGGAGGAATGCGAGGAGGATGAACGGCAAAAAAGCAATATCCTCTGCCGCCTCCGGCAAAGATTCGCCGTTTTCCTCGATTGGCTGATCAATGTGCATTATCGGGACTTCCTCGATCTCTGCATCCGCTATCGTTACGTGACGGTATCGGTGGCCGTGGTGCTGCTGTTTCTGGCCATCGGCGTCGTCAAGGGGGGGATTATCAAGTTCCGCTTCATGCCCCTGGTGGAAGGCGACCGGATCACGGTCAATATCGAGATGCCGCGCGGCACCCTGGTCGAGGAGACCGGCGAGATCCAGCAGTATCTGGTCGAGAAGGGGAAGGAAACCGTGGCTCATTTCGATAAAATTGATCCGGGCTCGGGATCGGTAATGCGCCACATCTATTCGGTGGTGGGCGGCACCGTCGCCCGGGGCGGCCCGGCGGGGGGCAGCTCTTCCTCGGCCTCGCATCTGGCCAGCATCGTCATGCTCCTCACTCCGTCGGAAAAGAGGGAGGTTGTCTCTTCGGAGATCAGCCGCCGCTGGCGGCAGCTGGCCGGCGAGATTCCCGGGGTCGACCTGCTCTCCTTCGAATCGAACCTGGTCCACATGGGCGCCAATATCGACGTGAGCTTCGAGCACGACGATTACGGGATCCTGGAAACCGCCTCCGATCGCTTAAAAGAGGTCTTGGCCGAATATCCGGGCGTCGAGGATATCGGCGATAACTACCCGGCCGGCAAGAAGGAAATGAAAATGAGCCTGACCCCCGCGGCCCGGACCCTGGGGGTTACCCAGGAGGATCTGGCCCGCCAGGTCCGGGGTGCCTTCTACGGGGCCGAGGCCTTGCGCCTGCAGCGGGGCCGGAACGAGGTCAAGGTCATGGTTCGCTATCCCGAAGAGGACCGGCGCAGCCTGGAGGATCTGGTGAATATGCGGATCCGGACCTTGACCGGCGGCGAAATCCCCCTGCGCCAGGCCGCCAATCTGGAGGCGGGCCGGGGCTACAGCGTGATCAATCGCACCGACCGCAAACGGGTGATCAACGTCACGGCCAGCGTCGACAACAATGTGGCCAACGCCGAGGAGATCCTGGCCGATCTCGATACCGGCATCCTCACCGAACTGAGCGCCGACTATCCGGGCTTGAGCTATGATCTGGAAGGGGAAGCCAAGGAGCGCCGCGACTCCATGCAGTCGATGGGACGCGGATTCCTCCTGGCCCTCTTCGTAATGTACGCCCTGATGGCCATCCCCTTCAAGAGCTACAGCCAGCCGCTACTGATCATGACCGCCATTCCCTTCGGGGTGGTGGGGGCCGTCCTCGGCCACCTGCTGATCGGTTACGACCTCAGCATCCTCAGCCTGTTCGGGATCGTCGCCCTTTCCGGGGTGGTAGTCAATGATTCCCTGTTGATGATCGACCGGATCAACCAGAGCCGCAAGAACGGCGAGGAAGTCCACGAAGCGATCCTGAAGGCCGGTCAGCGCCGTTTCCGGCCGATCCTCCTGACCTCGCTGACCACCTTCTTCGGCCTGGCGCCGATGATCCTCGAAACCAGCACCCAGGCCAGGTTCCTGATCCCGATGGCGATCAGCCTCGCCTTCGGCATTCTCTTCGCCACCGCCATCACCCTGCTCCTGATCCCGACCATTTACTACGTGCTCGAGGATTTCAGAAATCTGTTGAGTTTGAAGCCGGTCCACGGGCGCCATAAATGATGATGGCGTCGCAAAAAGCAACCTCAAGGGCATAAATCGCCAGCTCCTGCGTTGCTGCAAATTGTCTCGTCATTGCAGCGTACCGGAGTATGCTTCATTCCTCGAAATTCGCGCGCCTTGGATTTCTGACAATTTTTGCTTAGCCATCCCGTCTTTTTGCGAACTTGTCAATGATGAAGCCTGACATCATTGCCG
>JAWOIQ010000055.1:0-7265 GCA_046484585.1 Desulfurivibrionaceae bacterium | reverse complement strand
ATTACATCTCCCAGCAAGACACCCGTGGATTGCCGGCAGAGCCTGCCGGAACCCTTGCGGGCAATGGTTCCGGCCCTGAAACCGCTAGTCTAGCCGGTGATCGGTTGCCCCGGTTTTTTTTATTCGGACGGCTGATCCAGGTCGATGATTACTACTTCCTCGCCGGACTGGCCGATAGAGAGGGCCAGTCTGAGTTGCCGGACGGTATCTGCCTCGCTGCCGGAAGTGCCTGGGAAAAACAGGGTGCCGTAAGCAATGTGGCCCGGTTCAATCGGCTTGTTTTGCAGGGTCTTTTCGGCCAGGTCGTCCCTGATCTTCTTGTTGCTTCGTGCGGCGGCATCAGCTCCGCCGGCAATAGCGCCCCCGGCGGCGCCGATAGCCGCGCCCTTACCCATGGTCTCGCCGACATTTTCGCCGGTGACGATCCCGATGGCAAGCCCCGCCACCGCCCCGGCAGCGCCCATCAGAATAGACGGGGTCGCCGCCCCTTTGGCGCTTTCGCCGATCTTCACGTATTTGCTGGTTCGTTCGTAGGTCTTTTCACGGGACAAGATGGGCCAGGCATTGTTGTTTTTGTCGACCAGAAAGGTTTGGCCGGGGTTGATCCTGGCCGGCCTCCCGCTCTCGTTCTGAAAAGTAAGCTGAACCGGCAGCAGGCCTGCCTTGCGGATGTCGAAGCCATAGGCATCGGCGGCCGCATCCCGGTCGACATAGGCGGTGGCCGCGACCTTCAGACCCTTTACATCGACCATGTTAGCCGATGAATCGGGTAGTCTTATCGGAGCTACCCGGTCGCCGTAAGAGCAGGAAGCAATGATACTGACACTCAATAGCAGTGCGAGCAGCCGGCCTGGGGTTTGTCGATTTGTTTTGCTCTGTGTCATTCTATGGAGGATCTCCCTTGCGAAATTTGTTTCATTAACAGGGTGCTTTCATGCTCCCTTTTGACCTATTCGCTTTTGATCACGACAAATCTGGTGTGTTCGCCTCTTCTGGTAAGCAGGAGAATCCTTTCACCAGGTGCAATCTTGCTGATGATCTCCTTGAAATCCTCGATGCTTTCCACCGGTTTCTGGTTTACTTCCAGGATGATTTCCCCGCGCTGGATACCGGCCGCCTCGGCAGGGGAGCCGCTTCTCACATTGGAAATTATCAGTCCCTTCTTATCTTCGATTCCAAGGGAATTAGCCAATTCCGGGGTCAATTCCTGGACGGTCAGACCGAGTTTGCCTGCGCTGCTCTCATCCGAAATCCCGGGGGCGCCAACTTCCTCTTCTGCCAATTCACCGATGGTTACCTCTAACTTTTTCTTCTTGCCATCGCGGATAACCGTTAATGCCGCCTTGGTGCCGACCGGAGTCAGGGCAACCTTCGAGGGCAGGGAGGCCATTTTGATAATTTCCTCACCCATGAACTCGACAATGACATCGCCCTGCTTGATCCCGGCTTTATCCGCGGGGCCGCCTTTCATTACTTCACCGACCAGGGCTCCGCCGGGACGTTCCAGTCCGAATTTTTCGGCCAGATCGGCGGTAACATGCTGGATCATGACTCCGAGCCAGCCGCGGGTCACCGAGCCGTGCTCCTGGAGTTGATTGACTACGTTTTTCACCATATTGACCGGAGTGGCGAAACCGAGTCCGATGTTGCCGCCGCTGCGGCTGAAGATAACCGAGTTGATCCCGACCAGTTCGCCGTCAAGATTGAAAAGCGGCCCCCCGGAATTGCCCATGTTGATCGAGGCGTCGGTCTGGATAAAATTTTCGTAAGGCCCGCTTCCGAAGGACCGTCCCTTGCCGCTGACGATTCCGGCGGTAACCGTGTTTTCAAAACCGTATGGATTGCCGATGGCAACCACCCATTCACCGACCCTGATCTTGTCGGAATCGCCGAATTTGACGTAGGTCAAAACGCTTTCCGGTTCAATTTTGATCAGGGCCACATCCGTTTTCGGGTCGCGGCCGATAACTTCGGCATCGTATTCTTCATGGGTGGTTAAGCGTACCTTGATCTCTTCCGCCCCTTCGACCACATGGTTATTGGTGACGATGTAGCCATCCGCCGAGATGATCACCCCGGACCCCAGGCTCTGCGCTTTGCGGTCGGGCATTTCCTCGGGCATCGGCATATCGAAAAACTTTTTCAGGAGATCAGGAATCTCCTGGTCGTCGAATTGCGGAATCCCTTGATGGGGGCTGGCTTTTACAGTCTTGGTTGAGTAGAGATTGACTACCGAAGGACCCATTTCCTCTACCAGATCGGCTATATTGGTTGGTCCCCCGACGGCCATGACCAGGCTCGGCGCTCCAACCAGAAAAATAGTGACCACGATTTTCAGGGCGGAAAGGTTAAGGAATCTTTTCATGATATGACTCTCCTGTTATTTGAATAAAGGATTTAGTTTTTAGCATGAGCATTTCAGGTAATGCATAGTTAATGTTAATCATTGTCAGTCTGGTTTGTAAAGAAGGAGATCAATTAAGATGAATCCCGGTTACGGTATGGACGGTGGAGGATCGCCTTGTTTCCCGAAACTTATTATAATAGATTTATCGGGATGATTTTTTTATGTTAAAGAGTTGCTGGCCTTTTCTCGTTTTCGTTATGATCGGCGACAGACAATTGAAGTAGAGCGGAATCACTGAGGGCTTCCGGGCGGCTTGTTCTTGCCGCCTGTAATTACGCCGCCTTTTCGGATGTCCGATAACGGACCATGCGTGGCGTCGGCGGCCTGTTGATGATCTACCCGAAGCCTCGCATCCGGCGCGGGTGTTAAATTAAAAATTCATGTGAACGATTATGGAAAAATTTGTCGAAGAGTTGAAAGCCGCGGTCGCCTTCAAGGATCGCACCGAGATCGGCGATATCGTCCTGATTGCCATCGATACCCCCAGATCCCTGCTCTATGCCAGGGTGAAGGATTTCGAGCGGGACAGCAGCCGGCGCGACGAGTGGTGGCACGTCAGTCTGCAACTTCTAAGCGTACCGCCCCAGGAGGTTAAATGGACCCTGCGCCGGGAGCAGTTTACCGGTTGCGAGATCTTCACCATGGGCGGCGACCGGAGATTTATCCAGGCAGTTGACCTGGCGGAAGTCAAGACGACGCCGGACGATGAGCCCGGCCGGGAAAGCGGAGAAAAAAAGAGCCGGCCGAAATTGCAGCTGGTTGATTAGATATTCGGGAATATGGTTAACCTATCCGAAAATGAGATAATCGCCAGGATCAGACGGCAAAGCGGCTCCGGATCAGGCGAGCTGCTGGTCGGAATCGGCGATGACTGCGCGGTGCTCGACCGGGGCGACGGCCTGGTCGAACTGATTACCACCGACACCCTGATCGAAGGGATTCATTTTGATCCGGCCTGGCACAACCCGGAACTCCTGGGCCGTAAAGCCGCCGCAGTAAATTTAAGCGATGTGGCGGCCATGGGCGGCCGGCCCCGCTACTCGCTGCTTTCCCTGGCCTTGCCGGGCGATTTCACCGAAAGCTGGTTCGCCTCGTTTATGAGCGGATTCCAGGCGATGCTGGCCGATTACGATACCCTGCTGATCGGCGGTGACACGGTGAAGAGCGCCGGCGGCATTACGATCTCGGTGACCGTTCTGGGCGAGGCGGCCGCGGGGCATGTCCTGCTGCGCTCCACGGCCCGGCCCGGCGATCTGGTCATGGTCAGCGGTTCCCTGGGGGATGCGGCGGCCGGCCTGGAGATCTGCCGCCGGGGTCCGGGCTGGGAAGGAAATGGCGCGCGACAGCAACTGATCGCGGCCCATCTCGATCCGACCCCGGAAGTATTTCTGGGCAGGGTTCTGGCCGAGAGCGGCCTGGTCAGCGCGATGATGGATATCTCCGACGGCCTGGCCACGGATCTTGCTCATCTTTGCCGCGAAAGCGGGGTGGCGGCGGAGATCGACAAGGAGTTGCTGCCGACCTCCGTAGCCCTGCGGAACGCGGCGGAGGCCTTGGCGTGCGATCCCGTAGCCTGGGCGATCAGCGGCGGCGAGGATTATCGCCTGCTCTTTACGGTTCCCGGCGGGCACCTGGAGAAATTAAGCGCCGAGGTCCGGGACCAACTCGGCCGCGAGATCACGGTGATCGGCCGGATTATCGAAGGGGAGGGGGTAACCCTGCTGGACGGCGAGGGTCGTCTTGATATCTCCTACCGCGGTTATGATCATTTCAATCAGATATGATGAGCCCGTACAAAGTCAAAAAAAGCTGTCATTTCGAAAGCATGTGAGAAATCTTTTGTTTTAGGTGGGATAAGATTTCTCACGTTTGTTCGAAATGACAGAAATCTGTATTGTATTGGAAACACACCAGCTGAGTTTCATTAAGAGCCACTAAAAAAATTAATGGCGTCACAAAAAGTCGCCGAAGATTAGTGAGTTTCGCAATGAATCACAAATTCAGTCATTGCGAGCGTAGCCAAGCAATCCAGTAACATGTAACTAGTTGAGAATACTGGATTGCTTCGTCGCTCCGCTCCTCGCAATGACGTGGCAAATCAGTTTTTACGAGATTATCATCTAATAAATAATGTTTAGACTGGACAGCCCATTTTCCCCCGCCGGCGATCAACCGGCGGCGATCGAGACCCTCTGCAAAGGCTTGCGCTCGGGGGCCCGGGAGCAGATTCTCCTCGGGGTCACCGGCTCCGGCAAAACCTTTACCATGGCCAAGGTGATCGCCGAGCTCGACCGACCCGCCCTGATCCTCGCCCCCAACAAGACCCTGGCCGCCCAGCTTTATTCAGAGTTCAAGGAGTTGTTCCCCGACAACGCGGTGGAATATTTCGTCAGCTACTACGACTACTACCAGCCCGAAGCCTACATCCCCCAGTCCGACACCTATATCGACAAGGATTCCGCGATTAACGACGCCATCGACAAGATGCGCCATTCCGCGACCCGTTCGCTCCTGACCCGGCAAGACGTGGTGATCGTGGCCTCGGTCTCCTGCATCTACGGCCTCGGTTCTCCCGATGAATACAAGAACATGCAGCTTCATCTCAAGGTCGGGGAAGAGTATCCGGTCGAGGAGATCAAGCGGCGCCTGGTCTACCTCCTTTACGAGCGCAACGATATCTCATTTCACCGCGGCACCTTCAGGGTGCGCGGCGATGTGGTGGAGATCTTTCCGGCCTACGAGGAGGAGCGGGCCCTGCGGGTTGAATTGTTCGGGGATACGGTGGAGGCGATCAGGATGGTTGATCCCCTCCGGGGCAAGGTCCTGGAGGATCTGGCCGAGACCACTGTCTTCGCCTCCAGCCATTTCGTCACTTCGAAGGAGCGCCTGCGGATCGCCATGGCCACGATCAAGGAAGAGCTCAAGGAACGCCTGGCCTTTTTCGAATCGGAGCGGCGCCTGCTCGAGGCCCAGCGCCTCAGCCAGCGCACCGAGTTCGATCTGGAGATGATCGCCGAACTCGGCTATTGTAACGGCATCGAGAATTACAGTCGCCATCTGACCGGCCGCAAGCCCGGCGAGCCGCCGCCGACCCTGCTCGATTATTTTCCCGACGATTACCTGCTGTTTATCGACGAAAGCCACATCGCCGTGCCCCAGGTCCGGGGGATGTACCGGGGCGACCGCTCCCGCAAGCAAACCCTGGTCGAGTTCGGCTTCCGGCTGCCCTCCGCCCTCGACAACCGCCCCCTGCGCTTCGAGGAATTCGATCAGCGGGTCCGGCAGGTCGTCTATGTTTCGGCGACCCCGGGCGATCATGAATTCGAGCACGCCGAAGGCCGGATCGTCGAACAGATCATCCGCCCCACCGGCCTCCTCGATCCCGAGGTGGAGGTGCGGCCCGCCACCTCCCAGGTCGACGATCTGCTGGAGGAGATCCGCCTCAGAACGGCGCGGAACGAGGCGGTGCTGGTCACCACCCTGACCAAACGGATGGCCGAGGATCTCACCACTTACTATGAAGATCTCGGCATCAAGGTCCGCTACATGCATTCCGATATCAAGACCCTGGAACGGATGGATCTGATCAGGGATCTGCGCCGCCAGGAATACAACGTCCTGGTCGGGATCAACCTGCTCCGGGAAGGCCTGGACATCCCCGAGGTTTCCCTGGTGGCGATCCTCGACGCTGACAAGGAGGGCTTCCTGCGCAGCGAACGCTCGCTGATCCAGACCTGCGGCCGGGCGGCCCGGAACGTCGACGGCCGGGTGATCATGTACGCCGATAACATTACCGGCTCAATTGCCGCCACCATCGCCGAGACCAACAGGCGGCGCATCATCCAGAAGGCCTATAACGAAAAACACGGAATCACCCCGGCCACGATCAAGTCGAATATCAAGGATATCATGGCCACCATTTACGAAAAAGATTATGTCGAACCGGTTCTCGAGGCCGCCGAACCGGATACGGAATTTCTCAGCCTCGACCAGCTGCGCAAAAAGATCAGGGAGTCTGAAAAGGAAATGTACCGGGCCGCCGAAGAGCTGAACTTCGAAGAGGCGGCCCGACTCCGCGATCTGGTCAAGGCCCTGAAGGAGAAGGAGCTCAGATGCCTGTAAGAAAGAAAAGCGGTCGGCGGATCCTGCTGGCCCTGGTGCCCGTCATCTACAAGATCATCGCCAAGCTGCTTTTTTCGAGCTGCCGGGTCGATATAAACGGGATCGAGATCATGGAAGATCTGGAGCGCCGCAGGCAGCCCTATATCGCCGCTTTCTGGCACTACGGGATCTTCTATATCCGGGAACTCGGCCGGGATCGGCCCCTGACCGCGATGGTCAGCGCCAGCGAGGACGGCGAGTATATCGCCCGGTTGCTGGAGAGTTCCGGTTTCGAGACGGTCCGCGGCTCCAGCAATCGGGGGGGCATTGCCGCTTTGAAGAAACTGATCGCGGCGGTCCGGGAAAGAGGCAGGACCGCGGTTATCGTGGCCGACGGCTCCCAGGGCCCGCCCCTTACTGCCCAGGCCGGCGCGGTCCTGTTGGCGAGTAAAACCGGGGCGCCGATCGTCCCCCTCGGCTGGGGGGCGGACCGCTATATCGCCTTCCGGAGCTGGGACCGGACCGTGCTGCCCAAGCCATTCGCCCGGATATCCGTAAAGGTCGGCGAGCCGCTGACCGTCCCAGCCGGCCTGAAGGCGGCCGGCATCGAGGAATATCGCTTGCAACTGGAGGAAAAACTCCTTGAAATGCATGATTCCCTGCCAGATCACCGGAGACAGCAACAGGGCCAGTCCAAGACCGACGATCTGCAATGGAATCACGGTGATAGTCCCGCGGCTGTCCAGCTCAAACACGG
>JAWOIQ010000045.1:0-2826 GCA_046484585.1 Desulfurivibrionaceae bacterium | reverse complement strand
TTTTGATATACTATCAAGATCCATGCCGCCGCGCCGAAGGAGATCGGATCGTATGCCCCTTTTGGGTGCTTTTTGCGACTGCCATCAAAGCTGATGAATTCGCAAAAAACCGCCATCCCCTGTGAAAACGCAGACCTCACCGTAGGAGCGGCTTCAGCCGCGAATGGTGGCGACCTCGAAACAGGGGGGATTTCGCGGCTGAAGCCGCTCCTGCACCGAACTTGGAAATCCGCTCACCCTGAGCCTGTCGAAGGGTTTTCCGAATTTTTGCGAGTTTGTCAAAGTTGAGTTTTAAAAGATTTACATCCCGATCATCGACAAACTATCATCTATATGTGAAGGCCGCTGTCCGGGCAAAAACGCTGACGCGATAGAGAGGCAGGCACACTTCTCGGGCAGCCGGCAATATCGAACAGCGGCGCCCCGGTCCGGACCCTCGATGCTTCGGAATAGCCGGGGCCTGTTGACGGCCAACGCAAAACCCTTGACCAGCCGGGACGGCAAGCAATGAAGAATGGCAGGATAGAATCCCTGAGCTACGCCGTTCGGGGCCGGGTCGTACTCAAATACTTCGGCGAATTCTGTCTGGTCGCCGCTATTCTGACCTCCGTCACTCTGCTTGTTGCTTTCCTGAACGGGGAATTCGATATCGCCCTACGCTACGCTCTCATTGTTCTGGCCTTACTCGCCATCGCCTTTTTTCTCGGCAGACTCCCCGTGCCCCGGAATATCCAGACCAACGAGGCCCTGGTCCTGACCGCCCTGATCTTTATCACTATTCCGCTTCTCCTCAGCTATGCCTTGATGGGCTCCGGCCTGCCCTTTGCCGACGCCCTTTTTGAAGCGGTCTCCGGGGTGACCACCACAGGCCTTTCGACTCTTGTCTCGGTCGAAGACAAACCTCCGAGCTTCCTGTTTGCCCGCGCCTGGCTGCAATGGTCCGGAGGTCTGGGAATCGTCGTTCTGACTGTTGCCCTGATTTTAGGGCCCGGCACCGTAGCCCGGCGGCTGGTCGGTTTTGCCGACAGCGACGATGTAACCGGCAGCACCAAGCTCTACGCCCGGCGGATTCTAATCGCCTATGGGCTGCTGACCATCTTCGGTTTTATCGTCATCCTGCTGGCCGGGGTAGCGCCATTTTCCGCCCTGGTCCACTGCCTCGCGGCGATATCCACCGGCGGCTTCTCCAGTCATGACCAAAGCCTTGGCGCCATGTCCGGCTGGCTGCCGGCCGCGGCGGTCATGGCCGTATCGACCCTGGGAGCGATCCCCCTGGCTCTCTACTATAAAAGTTACCGCCAGGGTTACCGGATCGGGCTGATGACCCTGGCGGGCGATGTCCAGCTGCGAACCGTCCTGATCCTCTCCGCCTTCTCCGCCGCCCTGCTGTGGTTGCTGATGGGTTTCGGGCCGGGCGGCGCACCCGCCGACAGCGGCGGCCACGCGGTAATGATGGCCTTTTCGGCCCAGACCACCACAGGTTTTTCCACCCTGACCGTGGCCGAGCTGGCCCCGGCGACAAAGCTTGTCATGATCATGTCCATGCTGATCGGAGGCGGCATAGGCTCCACGGCCGGCGGCATCAAGATCCTGCGCCTGCTTATCCTGCTGCGCCTGCTTAAATTAACCCTGATCCGGATCTGTCTCTCCCCCCATGCCGTTCTTGAGCCCCGTCTCAACGGCAAAAATCTGGGGGATGAGGAAATCCATCAGGCCCTGCTGCTTATTATCCTTTTTGGCCTGGTTATCTTTGTCTCCTGGCTGCCTTTTGTGATTATGGGCTACAACCCGCTGGATTCCCTCTTTGAAGTGGTTTCCGCCACCGGCACGGTCGGACTTTCAACCGGCATAACCGCCTCCGGCCTGCCGATTCTGTTAAAAATGGTGCTCTGCGCCGACATGCTGATGGGCCGGCTGGAGATCATTGCCATCCTGGTATTGTTCTATCCACAGACCTGGCTGGGAAGGAGGATGTTATTATGAGGATTGTCTTTATCGGCGCCAGCCTGGTGGCCCAGGCCACCGCCGAAGAGCTGCTCAAGCAAAACCACGGCGTGGTCATCATCGAGAAGAACAAGGAGAAGATCGATTCCCTGGCCGAACAACTCGATTGCGGATTCCTGCACGGCGACGGCAGCACTCCGGCAATCCTGCAGGAGGCTGGACCCGGCCAGACCGATCTGCTGTTCTGCATGACCGACAGCGACCAAATGAATATCATCGCCAGCCTGGTCGGGCGCTCTCTCGGTTTTAAAAAGATTATCACCAAGATCGAAGATCAGGAACTCAACCACATCTGCAAGGAACTGGGGCTGGAAAACACCATTATCCCTACCTTTACGATCAGCCGGCGCTTAACCGACCTGGCCGAAGGCCGCGACATTCATGAACTTTCGTCGATGATCAGGGGGGATGCGCGTTTTTATTCGTTCATTATCGACACAGATGAAGAAAAAGAAGTGTCTCACCTGAGCTTTCCCGGCCAGGTAAGGGTCATCTGTTATTACCGGGACGACGAACTCCTGATCGCCCAGGAAAACAGCAGGCTTAAAAAAGGTGATGAGGTGGTCCTTATCACCCACAGTAAAAATATTGTAGCGCTAAAAAAACAGTGGGCGGCCGACCGCAATGAATCGAAAAAATCGAACCGGGCGGAAGACAACGATATCGAGGGAACCAATAATCTCGAGTGAATGAAGCCGGCCGGTATCAGCCGAAGCCGGGCGGCTAAGTTTCATTCCCCCATTTTCATTCAGACCGCGACTTGCAGGTTATTCTCGATGGAGATCACCCCTGCCGTTCTTGAAGCGTCATTCCAGGCGGATA
>JAWOIQ010000161.1:0-44839 GCA_046484585.1 Desulfurivibrionaceae bacterium | reverse complement strand
AGAATGGTGCAGATGCAAGGCGGCAACGATGTTGATAATACTGATGGTATATCAACGAGTTGCCCACGCCGCAGAAGTGCCGCCCTGCGGGGCGCCCGAGAACGGCACTTCTGCGGCGTTGGCAACTCGTTGATATACCATCAGTATTATCAACATTGTTGCCGCCTTGCATCTGCACCGTTCTCGAACGCTCACGGATTCAGGTATAAGATAAATTTCGGCGGGATTCATATGCAGGTTGATAATATCATAATTCTCGGGGTAAACCACAAAACCGCGCCGGTCGCGATCAGGGAGCAGCTCGCTTTTTCGGGCGACAGCGCCCTGCCCTTTTCCGATCTGATGGCCATGGAAGGGATTACCGAGTGCTGTATCCTCTCTACCTGCAACCGGGTCGAGATCATCGTGGTCAGCCGCGACCCCGCCAGGACCACCCAATTGCTGCGCCCGTTTCTGTTCGGGAAAAGCGCGGTTAACGGTCAGGAGTTTGAAAAATACAGCTATCTTTATCAGGGCGAGGAGGCAATTACCCATCTGTTCCGGGTCGGGGCCAGCCTGGATTCGATGATCGTCGGCGAACCCCAGATCCTCGGACAGTTGAAGCAGGCCTATAAGGCCTCCGCCGATAATAACTGTACCGGCGCGATTTTGAACCGCTTTCTGCATAAATCCTTTTCGGTGGCCAAAAGGGTCAGGACCGAGACCAATATCGGCGGCAGCGCGGTCTCGATCAGCTACGCGGCGGTTGAGCTGGCCAAAAAGATTTTCGGAGAACTTCAGGGTAAAACGGTTATGCTGGTTGGCGCCGGCGAGATGGCGGAGCTGGCGGCCGAGCACCTGATCACCCAGGGGATCAGCCAGGTAGTCGTGGTCAACCGCACCTTTGAAAACGCGGTTAAGCTGGCCCGCCGTTTTAACGGCAAGGCGGCCGGACTTGACGATTTGATTCCCCAGCTCGAGAATGTCGATATCCTGATCAGTTCGACCGGGGCTCCCGATCTGGTACTGAAACACGAGGACGTCAAACCGGTGATGAACCAGCGGATGAACCGCCCACTTTTTCTCATCGACATCGCCGTGCCGCGCGATCTCGACGAGAAATTAAACAAGCTGGATAACGTCTATCTCTACGATATCGACGACCTGACCCAGGTGGTCGATATCAATAAGGCGGAAAGAGATAAGGAGGCGGGGCGCGGTGAGCGAATAGTGGTTGAAGAGACCATGAAGTTCATCCAGTGGCTGGCGGGCATGGAGGTCACCCCCACCATTGTGGCGCTGCGCCGAAAGGCCGATGTCATCTGCCGGACGGAAATCGAACGCACGTCAGGCAATATCAAGGATCTTTCCACCAAGCAGAAAAAGGCGATCGAGAAGATGGCCGGCGCCATCGCCAACAAGCTGCTGCATGATCCGATCACTTATCTGAAAGCGGATCAGCCGGGCGACAAGGGCGAAAAGCTGGCCTTGATCAGGCAGCTGTTCGGCCTCGACGACGATCGTTCGTAGGTGTCGTCAACTCTGAACCGGCGCATCTTTCACGCCATTTTTCGCACCTGCTGCGTTACGGATTGAGTAACATAGCGCTGCTATGTGCCTCATCCTTGCCTTGCCGGCACAAAAAAACGACGAAGAAAATATTGCGACATTTCATCCTTGACCCGACACTAGGGTTTTGAATTTGGGCGGTTCTTTTTTCCGATCGGCGGCTTGTTAAGTCCTCCCCCCGTGCGGTTCCCTTTTTGTTTGACATAAGAAAGCCGACTCGGTATGTTACTCTGTTTTTACGGCCGGGACTAATCGTATTCTAATCACCCCGGCAGAAATTTCGTAACGATCCGGGCATGTTGGCGGATTTCCAAGGCTCGTCTTTAATCGAGACAGACAGCATAAATTGAAGGAAAAATCATGAGTAAAAGAACTTTCCAGCCCAGTAATTTGAAGCGTCACCGTACCCACGGTTTCAGAAATAGAATGAAAACCAAGGCCGGACAGGCCGTCATTAATCGGCGGCGGGCCAAGGGCCGGCACCGTTTGGCCGTCTAGGAAGAGACCGGGTCGCTCGTTGCGCGACCCGCGCCAACTTGACCGAACTATCCCAATGAAGCCGTTGTCACTCCCTAAATCGAGTTTGCTCAGAAAACCCCGGGAGTATAAGCAGGTGTATAACAGCGGCAGAAGGGTCAGGGGGGACCGGTTCACCATCATCCATGCACCAAACGGCAACGAAGGGAGCAGACTGGGAATCAGTGTTCACGGAGTAAAAAGGGCTGTCAGAAGGAACAGGATCAAGCGGATCATCCGCGAGTTTTTCCGGTTGAATCGTTCTTTCATAACGCCGGCTTCAGATATTGTCTTCGCCGTTCGCCAGGACTTCACCGCGGACAGCCCTGCCGAGATAAAACAACATGTCGAGCGTATGTTCAGCAACAACAAGGATAGAGACGCTGCTGGTCAGTGTTGATTTTGCCGGTCATTGTCACATATCGCCTGAATCGCGAAATTCCCGTCTGTAGAAGAAAATTAACAGCAGAAAGCGATGTCGCCGCCCCGGTGCGACGATATCCTTCTTTGCCGCGGGAACACCGATAATGACTTTTAAAAAAGTTTTCATCCTACTGATTAGATTTTATCAGCTGGCGATTTCGCCGCTGATCCCGCCAAGCTGCCGTTTTATTCCCACCTGCTCCCAATATGCCATAGAAGCCGTTGAGCTGTATGGACCGATCCGGGGGGCCGGCCTGGCAATTCGGCGAATCCTCCGCTGCCATCCCTTCCACCGGGGCGGTTACGATCCCGTCAAATAATTGACTCAGGCGCCGAATTATGTTGCGAAACCACGAAAACCACATGGGGCCAGAGGCCGATAGCGACAGGAATCGCGCCACAACTCGCCAAGGAAACAAATAACATGGATTCAAAAAACGCCTTTCTGGCCATTGTATTGTCTATGGCCGTGCTGTTCGGTTATCAACTGCTCTTCCCTCCCCCGCAATCCCCTCCGGCGCCTCCGGAACAACAGCCGGCAACGCAAAACGGCGACCTTCGGCCTTCGGCCCCCGCCGCCCCCTATACCGGGGAAATAGCCGCCGGCCGGCCGGTTGGCCAGGCAGCGGCGGTTGAACCGGAGCGGCCGGCCCGGGACATTCAGGTCACCACCGGGCTTTATTCGGCGGTGGTCAGCGAAGAGGGCGGCACCATAAAAAGCTTTCGGCTCAACGATTACCGGCAGGAGTTCGATTCCGATTCGCCCCCTATGGAGCTGGTCAGCGGCGATGACCGGGGTAAGGAGCTTCCCCTGTTTTTTTCCTGGGGCGCCGATCCGGCAACCGTTGCCGCGGCCCCGATTTATGAAGCGGCTCTGACCAGGATTACCACCCGGCAAGACGGCCGGGCGGCGCTGACCATGACCGGCCGGCTGCCGGGTGACCTGACCGTCATTCGGACCATGACCTTCAATGACGACAACTATCTGGTCGATCTGGTTGTCGAAGTGGTCAATAACTCCGATACCGCCCTGCAGGGCGCCCCTTATCTGAGTCTGCCCGGTCGTCCTTTCTCCGCCGATGCCCAGGATACAACTTTTCTGTTCAACGGCCCCGCCGTGCTGGTCGACGATTCCCTTGAGGAGATCAAGGTCAAGGATCTCCAGGAAGACGGCCCGTTCACCCTGCGCGGCGACGTGACCTGGACGGCTTACGAGGATACCTATTTCATAATGGCCGTGGCGCCGGAAAAGGAAGGCGCTTCGAGTCATAGCGTGCGACTGGCCGCCGCCGGGGCCGACAGGGTCGAAAATGTCCTGTTTGGCGCCGCCGATGTCATCACCCCGGGCGCCAGCCGGCAATATCGCTACACCGCCTATATCGGCCCCAAGAAGATGGACGGTTTGAAAGCGGCGGGCCACGAGTTCGACCGGGCCGTGAATTTCGGTTGGTTCGGTTTTGTGGCCAAGCCGGTTCTGGTCCTGCTGAACCTGATTTACAAGTACTTTCATAACTACGGGGTTGCCATCATCCTGGTTACGGTGCTGATTAAACTGTTTTTCTGGCCGATCACCCAGAAGGGCATGAAGTCCATGAAGAACATGCAGAAGCTCCAGCCCAAACTGGCCCAGATTCGCGAAAAGTACAAGGGTGACAAGGAGCGTCTGGCCAAGGAGCAGATGAAGATGTACCAGACTCACAAGATTAACCCCCTTGGCGGCTGTTTGCCGATGGTTATTCAGATTCCGGTTTTTTTCGCACTCTACCGGGTGCTGATGCAGGCCATTGAATTGCGGCACGCCCCGTTCATGTTGTGGATCGACGATCTTTCCGCGCCGGAGCGGCTCTCCATCGGTTTTGAGCTTCCTTATCTGGGCGGTTTTCCGCTGCTTACCGTGTTGATGGGCGCCTCGATGTTTCTCCAGCAGAAAATGACGCCGATGCCGTCGGCCAACCCGGAAATGGCGAAGATGATGATGTTTATGCCGGTGATCTTCACCTTCATTTTCATTAATTTCGCCTCGGGCCTGGTTCTCTACTTTTTCGTTAACAATTTTCTGCAGATGGCCCAGCAATATTACGTCAACAAAGACCGCGCTTAGCGCTCTGTTACGCATACATAAACCTGAATCCGTTATCGGGCGCCCCGCAGGTTGGCGGGGTGAATCGAGGCGACTAGTGAAAAAAGATTATTTTACGTAACAACAAACCAATAAAACAAAATTCTCCACTAAGCCGTCACGGATTCAGGATAAAATCAGAGGGAACACGATATGACCGAAGAAAAACAGTACAGCGGGGCGGATGTCTCCACGGCCATTGCCAATGCCTGTGAGGACCTGAACACCACACAGGATGAACTGAATATAGAAGTGGTCGCTCCGGGCTCGGCCGGATTTCTGGGAGTTTTCGGCAAGAAAGCAGCCACGGTAAAAGTTTCGCTCAAAAACAAAGGCCGTCAGTCCGCCGAACCCCACCACAGGAAAAAGGGGCGGAGCGAGCGTCCCGCGAAGGGAGCGGTCCGCGGACCTTCCGGCGGCCGCGCCCCGGAAAAGGCTCCGGCTGAAATTTCCCGGAGCCACCTCGATCAAGTGAAAAGCGACCTTGAGAAAATCCTTGAACTGATGGGTTTTCCCGCCGCGGTGAAGGTGACCAACGAGGCCAACAAAATTAAGGCCCTGATCGGCGGTGACTTTGACGAGGCCATTATCGGTCCGGAGGGGCAGACCCTGGACAGCATCCAGTACCTGATGCGTAAAATCATCAGCCGGCGGGTCGAGGGCAAGGTCATGTTCTCTCTTGATGCCGGCGACTATCGCAATCAGCGCCGGGACGAACTTGAGGAAAAGGCTTTGAAACTTGCCGAAGAGGTGAAGGAATCGGGGCGCACCACGAGCATTCCCGCCCTTAATCCGGCCGAGCGGCGCATCGTCCATATGACCCTGCAGACCGATCGCGCCATCCGCAGCCGCAGCGTCGGCGACGGTCATTTCAAGAAAATTCTCATCTATGTGCCGACCCAGGGCAAAAAGCAGAAAAACCGCTAACCGGGCCATCCCAAACCATGACCGTTGTCCAGCCCCGCCATGATCGGGACGGCGCCACCATCGCCGCGATTGCCACTCCGCCGGGCCCCGGCGGGATCGGCATCGTCAGGATCAGCGGCCCGGCCGCCAGGTCGATTCTGACTGAAATTTTTATCCCCCACCGCCAAAAATCGTTAAGCAGTCACCAGTTGACCTATGGTCGTCTGATCGAGCCCGGCAGCGGCTGGCCCCTTGACGAGGTTATGGCGGTTTTCATGGCCGCTCCCCATTCCTATACCCGTGAAGATGTGGTCGAGATTCAATGCCACAGCAGTTATCTGGTTCTCCAGGAGATTCTCGGTCTGGTTCTCAAGTTCGGCGCAGTAGCCGCCCAACCCGGCGAATTCACCAAACGCGCTTTTCTGAACGGACGGATCGACCTTACCCAGGCGGAGGCGGTGATCGAGCTGCTCCAGGCTAAAACCGGAGAAGGCCTCCAGATCGCGCTCTCCCAGCTCGGGGGCGGTCTCCATGAACGGATTGTCGCCCTCCGCGAAGCCCTGATCTCGATCAGGGCGGTGATCGAGGTGGCCATTGATTTTCCCGATGAGGATGTGGAAATCATCAACCCGCGGCAAATGCTCGACGATCTTCAAAATCAGGTGATCGCTCCCCTGAACGATCTCGTCAACGCGGCCGAGCGCGGCAAGATTTTCCGGGAGGGGATTTCGGTGGTGATCCTCGGCCGTCCCAACGTCGGCAAATCGAGCCTGCTCAACAGTCTGCTCCGGGAAGACCGGGCGATCGTTACCGAGATTCCCGGCACCACCCGAGATATCATTGAGGAGTATCTAGATATCAAGGGCATTCCGGTGCGGATTATCGACACGGCCGGGATCCGGCAAGGCGCGGAAGCGGTCGAGGAGATCGGCATCAGGAAGGCGCGGCAGAAACTGGAATCGGCCGATCTGGTCCTGTTGGTGGTTGACGGGGCCGGTGAATTGAGCGACGAAGATCGGGCTCTTGCTGAAATTATCGGCGAGCAGCCGGCAATCCTGGTCGTCAACAAGGTAGATCTGGTGCCCGGCAAGGATCTCCAATCCTACCGGGCATCCTTCCCGCGCTTTTCAGCGGTGGAGATTTCGGCAAAGACCGGCCAGGGTCTGGCCCGGCTGGAAGAGGCCATATTTGCCGCGGTAAGCGGCGGCGGCGAACAATCGGAGCCGGACCATGCCTGCGTGCCGAACGTGCGCCATGCCGCCGCCCTGGCCGCCTCCCTGGCGGCGGCCAGTCAGCTGGCCGGCGCCCTTCGGGAAAATCTGCCGCCGGACCTGGTAGCCATCGAAGTCCAGGCGGCTCTGGATCATCTGGGTGATATTATCGGGGAAACCACCACCGATGACATCCTGGAGATGATCTTTACCAGATTCTGCCTTGGCAAATAGGCGATTACCGCGGACAGCCGCCATGGAGAAGGAGCTGGTCATATCGAGGGCGGAGATTGCCCGGAGGGTGGAGGAACTCGGCCGCCTGATATCCGAGCGATCTCCGGAAAGACTCCTGGTCGTCGGGGTTCTGAAGGGCGCCTTTATCTTTACCGGCGATCTGGTCCGGGCAATCTCGACCCCCCTTGAGGTTGATTTTATCCGGGTGGCCAGCTATGGTTCCGACCGCTGTTCCTCCGGCCGGATCAGGCTGAGCAAGGATCTTGAAACCGACCTGGCCGGCAGGGTGGTGCTGCTGGTTGAAGATATCGTCGATACCGGCACGACCCTGGCCTGGCTGCTGGCTCATCTGTATGACTGCGGGGCCGATTCCGTAAAGGTCTGCGCCCTGATCGATAAACGCCGGAGACGACGGGAAAAAGTGAGCATCGACTATTACGGTTTCCGGCGAGAGGGTTTCCTGGTCGGCTATGGCCTCGATTATGGCGAGCGCTACCGGGAGTTGCCCGATATCTATGAACTGAATCCGTGACGGCTTTGCACGGTTCATTAGATTAGTTGGAGCCTGTCCATAAATGGTCTTTTTGCCCGATAACTTCGTCGCTGCGGAGTCGGAAAGTGCTCACGTACCCGATCCTTGCTTCTCGTTCTCGGACAAAAATCCTCATCTCTGGACAGACACTAGTTGGCTGTAATTACGTAAAAAATGTTTAATTAGTGACGGGAACAACTATTTACCCGCCGCCCTGCGGGGCGAACGCTCACGGATTCAGGTATGAGCTCAAAGCCTCCTGACCGCTACCGCCTGGATTTTTTCGGGAAAAGAAGTTAAGTTGACCCATTCCCTGTCGGGCGACTCAATTCGTCGCCGGCATGAACAATCGTAAGATCCAAAAGCGCTCGTAGCTCAGCTGGATAGAGCATCGGCCTTCGAAGCCGAGAGTCGCAGGTTCGAATCCTGCCGGGCGCACCATTGTTATTCCGCCGGCCATTTTTGCTGGCGCCTCTCCTCGACAAAAAAATAGGGCTTGTCGCATTCTATTTCCACTCCGGAAACCGGGCAGCGCAGCCTGATTTTTTTGGGACCGGCCTTGACCACCAGCCAGTCGCCGTGCCGCACGCCGTCGGCAAAGTGGATTTCCTGCCCCTCTTTCAGAGGATATTCCCTGAATACCGTGACCTTGTGTTCCGTCATCGCTTGCCTCCCCTGTCGATTTTATCGGGATCGAGCATGGCCTTAAGAATCTGATCCCTGGCGGTGATAATAATATAGTTATGATCGCCGTTTTCCACCTCTAAATAATCGATTTTCGAAGAGATCCTCGCCAGTTCCCTGCCCATTTCAACCGGGACTATCTTGTCCCTGGCCCCGTGAATAATGGTGATTGCCGGAGGAGGGTGCCGATTGATGATCTTCCGCAGTCGGGAGCGGTTGTCGTAATCAGCGAAAATGGTCCGAGCCAGAAGCGTGCCGACCAGGCGGGCGGCCATATCTTTAAGGTTGGTAAACGGTGAAATCAGTACGATGCGCCCGACCCGGTGCTTTTCGGCGAAAAGCAGGGCCACCGCTGCTCCAAGGGAATGGCCCGCCAACAGGAGTCTCTGCTCCAGGTCGGCCTGAGAGGCATCAAGATGCGCGGCCAGAGTAAGCAGGGCTGTTTCGGCCGACTCAAGAATCGCGGCGGGGCCGGGCCGTCCCTCGGATCTGCCGTATCCGGGATAGTCCACCAGCAAAAAGGCGGCCTCCGGGTCGGGAAAGTCCTCGATCAACTCAAGCCAATCGAGGGCCAGGGAGGCATTGCCGCCGAAAATCAACCATAGGCGTCCGGGGATCTGGCCATGGTCTCCGGGGGGCAGATAAAAGGCCACCTGTCGGCCCTGTCCGGTGTAGTATTCCAGGACCTCTCCCCGTTTGGGCAGGGTGGGCTTGTCGTCATAGGGTCGCGGGTGGTAGATCAGCCGGTGTTGACCGGTGACCACTAAGCCCGCGATTATTATGATGACCAGCAGCAGAAATATGATCTTCATGGAAAATCCTGTCGCTCTTTTAAAATGAGACTGTTAATCTTGATGGCGTCGTAAAAGGATTTCGCCCAAAATGTCATTTCGACCAACGGGAGAAATCTTAATAATCGCAATGAGTTAACGAACAAGATTTCTCACATGCGTTCTAAATGACAGCTTTTTTCAATGCCATCACTATTACTCGATCAGGATAAAAAACAGGAGCGCTCCGGATTAATCCGCCGAGTACCATTATCCCAATGGTACCGTTATTTTTTGACAACGGTTTACAAAAAAATATGCAAATGAGTGATCAAATAGAGATAAGAGGCGGAACTATCCGGCTCGGTCAGTTTCTTAAAATTGCGATGCTGGTGGAGACCGGCGGCGAAGCGAAGGCCAGGATCCAGGGAGGCGAGGTTCTGGTCAACGGTGAAATCGAGACCAGGCGCGGCAGACAGCTCCGCCACCATGATCTCGTGCAGATCGCCGGTCAGACCGCCCAAGTCTGCTATCTCGATCCGCAGCCAGCCGACTGACGATCATGGCCATCAAGCAACTTCTGCTCTGCACCGACCTTGACCGGACCCTCCTGCCGAACGGCTTTCAGCCGGAATCCCCGGCGGCGCGGCCGCTTTTCGGAAAATTGGCCGCC
Organism: Desulfurivibrionaceae bacterium; assembly: GCA_046484585.1. GTDB lineage: Bacteria > Desulfobacterota > Desulfobulbia > Desulfobulbales > JAGXFP01 > JAGXFP01. The sequence continues at coordinate 35,223 of JAWOIQ010000161.1, read as the reverse complement.
AAACCATTCGTGACCCTGGCCTATGTGAGCGGCCGCGATTTCCATCTTCTCCAAAAGGCGATCGAAGAATTCGATCTGCCCTGCCCGGATTTCATGGTTGGCGATGTGGGGACGACCATCTATCGGAAAGCGGCGGGCAGCTGGCAGTCCTGGCAGGAATGGCACGAGATGATCGGCAAGGATTGGCAGGGGACAACTACCGGTGAACTGGCCGCCCGGCTCGAAGGTATAGCCGAGCTTGAACTTCAGGAGCCGGAAAAACAGGGCCGCTTCAAATTAAGTTATTATACCGATCCCGGGATCGATTCTGCTATACTGAAGGCCAAGGTGCAGAGCCGGCTGGTCCATTGCCCGGCCAAAGTCAGGTCTGTTTTCAGCGTTGACGAGGTGAACCGGCTGGGTCTTTTCGATCTGCTCCCGGAATCGGCCAGCAAACTGGAAGCGGTAAGGTTCATCGTCCGCCAGACCGGAGTTATTCCGGAACGCACCCTTTATGCGGGAGACAGCGGCAACGATCTTGAGGTGTTGACCAGTGAGGTCAGGTCGATACTGGTAGCCAACGCCATCGATGAGGTCAAAAGACAGGCCCGGCAAGGTGCCCCGGTCGGCACCCTCTATATCGCCGGGGGAGGTTTCCTTGATATGAACGGCAATTATGCGGCCGGTCTGCTGGAGGGCGCGGTTCATTATCTGCCGGAACTCGCCCCGCTCCTTAAAAACGGGCGACGCTAGGATATAGCAGGACGGACAAATCGATAAACCAGTAATCCAAACAGGGGAACGGACCTGCCATGAAAAATAATTTTATTAAAGTTGTGGTTTTAACCATTTCGGCCCTTATCCTGCTGGCAAATGCCAATGCGGCCGCGGCACGGGACCGGCTTGCCAAATTCGATCTGGAGGTTAATGCCGGCCGCCGGGTTGATCAGTTAGACTGGAATATCGCCGGCAACATCTACGGCACCGATCCAAATATACTCTCCGAGCTGAGCTGGGATGAGCTGGAAATCATCGAAATCAACACCAAGGGCAGAGTGCTCATGGTTAATGACCGGGCCCGTTTTGGCGGCACCGCCAAGGTCAGATTTAATTTCGGGGAGATCCAGAGCGGCGAAAATCAGGATTCCGATTACCAGTTCGATAATCGCGCCGATGAATGGTCGCGCTCCAACAATCAGGCGGATGACGGCAGCGTCTACGATTTTACGACCGGCATCGGCCTTGTTTTCTTGAGCGCCAATGGCAGGGTTATGGTTTCGCCCCTGGTCGGTTACTCTTATCATACTCAGGATCTGACAATTCATGACGGCTACCAGACCCTTTCGCTGGACAACCCCTTCAGTACGGATCCGGCCTATGACCCGCCGCCGGTGGGGCCGATTGCGGGGCTTGACAGCACCTATGAAACCGCCTGGAACAGCGGTTGGGTCGGGGTCGATCTTGAAATCAGACCGACCGGAAATCTCCTGCTGCGCGGTTTTTTCGAACTGCACGCGGGCGAATACCGGGCCGAGGCCGACTGGAACCTTCGAAACGATCTTGCTCATCCAAACAGTTTCGAACATTATTCAAATGATGCCACGGGCTTTGTGACCGGTTTCGGGACCAGATTCGGGGGCGGCCACCTGCTGATCAACCTTGATATGCTTTATCAGAAATGGCAGGCGGAAGAGGGCGTTGACACGATTTACTCTGCCAATGGTTCCATCGGCATGACTCGTTTAAACGAGGTCAACTGGGAATCGTTCAGTGTCACCGCCGGTCTGACCGTCAGCTTTTGATCAACATCCTGAATCCGTGAGCGTTCGAGAACGGTGCAGATGCAAGGCGGCAACGATGTTGATAATACTGATGGTATATCAACGAGTTGCCAACGCGGCAGATGCGCCGTTATCGGGCGCCCCGCAGGGCGGCGGGGTGAATCAAGGCGCTTCAGTGAAAAACGATTATTTTACGTAACTACTAACGCATAAATCAAAATCCCCTAGAAGCCGTCACGGATTCAGGAGCATTTTTGGAAGGTCATACTTCTGGACCGGGCCGAAGATTGCAGGACCGGGACCGGGTCGGCATAGTCGTAGACCAGGGCCTTTTTATCGCCAGCCGGTCGTAAAATGCGGCCGACCACCTGGAGGAGCCGGCCGCTGAATTTGATCGGGGTCGTTAAAAACAGGGCCCGCAGACCGGGGCAGTCGAAGCCCTCGCCGATCAGCTGCACCGTGGAGATCAGCACTTCAATTTCACCCTTACGGACCTCACCGATCAGGGCGGTTCGCCGTTCGGAAGGCATCTTGCCGGTGAGCACCGCCACCTTCAGTTCGGGGGCCAGGGCGGTGATGGACCCGGCCAGCGCCTCGCAATGGGCGACCCGGTCGCTTACTACCAGAATCGTTCCTTTCTCCCGCCTCGCCTCGGCGACGATATCCCGGCAGATCAAGCTGTTGCGCTCGGCATTGCCGGTCAGCGCCTTTAAGAGGTTCTGATAATTACCCCGGTAGCCGTAAGTGAAATCGGTGGGTTTCTGGATTAACTCCGGCTTGAGGACCGCGCCGCTGGCATGGAGATCGTCGGCAGCAACCCGGTGCAGGCATTCGCCGAGATATAAATGGATAAGGTTAGTCAGGCCATCTCTTCTGAAGGCGGTGGCCGATAAACCAAGGGCGTACCGGCAGTCGAAGGCGGTGACCACCTCGGTGAACAGGGAGGCGGGCACCCGGTGGCATTCGTCGACGCAGATCTGCCCGAAACGCTCGGGCAGATCCGCCAACCTTTTCTGGGCCGAATTGACAATCGCCACGGTGACCGGCTCCAGACGGTAATGGCCATCGCCGATCAATCCCGCCTCGCAGCCCAGGAAAAGTTCGATCTGGGCCGCCCATTGGTGCAGGAGTTCCTTGCTGTGGACCAGAATCAGGGTGGGCTGGCGCCGATGGGCGATAACCGCCAGACCGATCACGGTCTTGCCGGAGCCGGTCCCGGACTCGATGACCCCGAAGTCTCTTTTAACCGTATCGGCAAAAGCGGCGAGCTGATAGGGCCGCAACTCGCCGCTGAAAGAAAAATCGATCTCGGCCAGGCTCCGGCGCCGGTCGATAAGGCGCGGTGATTCCTGCCCGTAACGCTGCCGGCAGAGCCGTACGGCCTGATTGGCAAAACCGCGCGGGAATCGGAGGCCCCGGCTGGTTTCGCTGTAGAAATAGAGAAAGGGTTTAAGCTTCTGGCCGATCCAGCGCCCGTATTTTCTGGCATCGAGATAGAGGGGATTGGCCACGGTGAGTTCTTTCTTGATCTCGCTGACCAACCGGGGCGGGCTATTTTCCAGCAGGCAGTCGGCGCCGACGGTCAGGCTTATATCAGCGGCCATGGCTTTGCTCGGATCCGCCGAGAAGTTGCTTGAGCCGCTCCCCGATCACTTTAAAATCGGCTTGGAGTTCGTCGAGTTGCCGCTGCTGGCCGGTAACCACCTCGTTTAGTTCCTCGATAGTGTGATCCTGAAAGGCCAGCCTGGTCTCGAGTTCGACGATTCTTGCCGTCAATGCTTCTCTTTCTTTCGCCATGCTTTCTACCTGTTGGGTTAGTGTCTGTCCAGAAATGGTCTTTTTGCCCTGAATCCGTGACGGCTTCGTGGTGAATTTCACTTATCAGTTTGTCATTACATTAGATAATCTTTTTTCCCTGGATTGCCAGGGTTTACCCCACCGCCCTGCGGGGCGCTCGATAACGGCGCATCTGCTGCGTTGGCAACTCATTGATATACCATTAGTTTACCAACATCGTTGCCGCCTTGCATCTGCACCGTTCTCGAACGCTCACGGATTCAGGTTTGCCCGATAACTTCGTCGCCGCGGAGTCGGAAAGTGCTCACCCTTTAGGGTGCTTTTCCGACATCCTTGCTTCGCGTTCTCGGACAAAAATCCTCATTTCTGGATAGACACCAGTTATCTCGGGATTTTGTGCGGGTTTGTCTATGTTTGACAAGTTCGCAAGAAATCGAAAAAACTGTCATTTCGAACGCATGTGAGAAATCTTGTTCTTTGCAACCACAGGGATAAAGTGAAATTCCCTACGGATTCAGGTATACCGCCAGCCTTCCATCAGCATAATTGCTGAAGGAGCCGGATGCACTCCTTACTTATGATCAAAAACGGTAACGCCGCGCCAGTCGGCCGACGGCGGGTTTTTGCGAAACTCGTCGATCCGCTCCAGATAAAGCCGGGCCGGACCGTCATCGGGTACACCCTCCAGAACCCGGCGGAACAACTGCTCGGCGCGCTGCCAGTCGCGGCCCCGGTAAGCGGCGACTCCCTCGTCAAACAGCGAGAAGATGGTGAGGCTGCTTTCCGGCTGCCGATCCCGCCACCCGGCAAGTTCATAGATGGTGATCGCTTCCGTCTTGCCCTTCACCTTGACCTTGTCCAGTTCACGGAGCAGGAACCGCTCATCAAGCTCCCGGGCCGTGAATTCACTGCAAAGGATACTGGTGCCGTAGATCTTGTTCAAGCCCTCCAGGCGGGAGGCAAGGTTCACCGCATCCCCGATTATCGTATAATCCATAAAGATATTACTGCCCAGATTGCCGACCGTGACCTCGCCGGTGTTAAGGCCGATGCCGATCTTGAGATCTTCGGCGCCTTCGACCCCACCGCTTTGCTTCAGCTCCCGCAGCTTCTCAATCATCAAGAGAGCGGTGGAGGCCGCCCGGGCGGGATGATCGAGCAGCGGCAGCGGGGCGCCGAAAAAGGCCATGACCGCGTCGCCCATCAGTTTGTCGAGGGTGCCCCGCTGTTCGAAGACCAGGGGGATCATCGCGTCGAAATAAAGGTTTAAAAGCCGGCCGGTTTCCCGGGCCCCGAGTTTTTCGGAAATGGTGGTGAAGCCCCGCAGATCGGAAAAGAGGATGGTCAGGTTCTCCCGGCGTCCCTCAAGGGTGGCGGCGATATCGCCCTTGATCAATTCGTTGACTACCCCGGAGGAGACGTATTTACCGAAGAGCGAAGTAATCAGGGCGGTTTTCTTGCGGTCGAAAGACTTTTGCAGGGTGACTCCAACGATGAACTGGCCGGCCAGAACTGCCAGCAGCGGCGCGATATCGAGCCGGATCGCCCTGGCCTGAAAAAACCAGGAGGATAGGAAGAGCAGGGCGGCCAGACCGGTTAAAAGCAGGATTATTTCCAGGCCCATGCTGATTCTGGGTAGATAGAAAAGCAGGCCGAGCAGGCCCAGGAAGATGATCAGTCCGGCCACCGGGTTGCCGCTGAGGTGGCGAATAAAGTCGCCGCCGAGAATGGTTTCCACGGCGTGGGCATGGCAGGCGAGGCCCGGTTCATTGCTGCCCAGCACATTTCGGTCGATGGTCATGAAGCGGCCGGCGAGCTCCCCGCTGTCCCGCTGGAAACGGGAAAAGGGAGTGGTGAAGAAGTCCTTCTGGGTGGAGAGGGTCGAGCCGATCAGGACTATCTTGCCGCGCAGATCTTCAGCGGCGACGCGGTTTTGGACGACGTCGGCATAGGAGACCGTATTAAAGGCCGTGTAGTCCCCATGATAGTTGAGCAGCAGTTCGGGATAGGGCAGCTGCAACTGTTGTTCGCCGTCGCCGCCCATCAGGAAGTGGTCCGAACCGGAAAAATCAAAATCGAAGGCCAGATCGAGAAAGAGCCGGGAGATTTCCAGGGCGAAAGCGGGCAGTAACTCAAGGGTGCCGTCGGCCAGGGGTTTGGCATTGAAGAAACGGATTTTGCGGAGGACGCCGTCGGGATCGAGGGGGAGGTCGATAAAGCCGTCGCCGAGCATCGCCTCCTGGAAAATCTGGAGTGGGGCGACCTCGGCCACTCCTGGGGCGGCCGAGACCCGGGCCATCACGACATTGTTGCACTCCCAGATCGAGCGGGCCAGGCGCAGGTCGGCGGCCGGGTCCGGATCAGGAGCGGAGATCACCATATCGAGACCGACCACCGCGGCGCCGGCTTCGCAGATATGATCAAGGGCCGCGGCCAGGTTGTTCCTGGACCATTGGTCGCGATGCCGGTCCAGGCGGAGGGCGCTTTCCTCGTCCATCATGACGAGGGTGATCCGCTCGGAGGTAGGCAGCGGACCGCGCCAGGATACATTCAGATCGTAGAGATAATGGTCCACCCGGCTGAAAAGGCCGGCCCGATAAGCAAAAATTACCGAAACGGTCACCAGGATCAGACAAAGGGCCGAAAAAAATAGCTGGCGGCGAAAAAGGCTTTTCCCGGTCATGAATCTTCGGGGTTATTGATGACTCCGTGATTGAGGGCGGCCAGCCGGTTCGGCAGGGCGCCTTCAATGCCGCCGATCGGGCTTGAGACGATCACCAGGACCCGGCATTTGCGAAGAATCCGGGAAGCGGCATCTTCAGCCTTTAAAGCCATGGCGTCCCGGCTGCTGATCACCAGATTGGTCCTGGCCAGACCCTGAACCCCGGTGACGCTCTTAACGATATATTGCTCCCGTTTTTGCCTTCTTTGCCGGGGTGGCGTTGCCGGAGCCGGGGCCACCGGGATATTCAGGGTTTTTTCCACCGTTTCCGCGCGGGCTTCACCTACCCCTCCCCATACGGGCGCAGCCTTGGCCAGCAGCCGGTCGAGGAGGCGATGGTCGGCCCGCAGTTCGGCCGCGCTCTTATTCGAAACCACGTAACGCATCATGCCGCGATTGACCAGGGCGGCCTCCTCGACCCTGCTCAGTTCGTAAACGGTCTCGCCGTTTTCACCAACAATTTTCGGAAACATGGCCGGTTCAACCCGGTCGTTGTTTGTCAGATCCCGGGCATCCAGGACCAGCCAGGGTTGATCATGGTCATCGAGTTCCGCCCGGGGCTTCAGGGTCTGAACGGGAAAATCCCGCCAGCTCGGCTCGTTATCTAAATGCTTCAGTAGCTTGGCGGTCAGCCCGCTGAGGCCCTTCATCTTTGCGACCTTGATCACCTCGTAATAGGGATCGCTGCCGTCATCGACGAACTCACTTTGATATTCCTTGTCTCTCAGAAATGTTTCCAGTTTGATGGTAACGCGGTCGCTGCCGAGGGATTCAAGGGTCCTGGCGTCATCCAGATGGATTCCGGAGGCCAGCTTGACAATGTTGCCCGAGGCCAGCACCCCGGCTACCCCTTGGGATAAAGGCCGGTTATTGCGGTTTTTGGCGAGGTAACCCCGGCCGATCCCGTAAATCAAGCCCTTGTCCCAGTCGATCCAGCCGTTTGCGTGTTTCTCAATGAAAGAATCGAAACGCTTTTGATCAACACTGGCCGAAATTGCAGGTAAACAAAGGATGCAGAACAGGACCAGGGCAAGGACCCGGCTGAATCTGCAAGGGCTTTTTGGTCGTTTAGTCATGTGCATGGCTCTCTCCGGCCCGGGCCTGGGCGGTTGAATCAGCTTAAACGGGGTAACCGTTCAGCAGCATCACATCTTCGGACGATCGGCCCGGCTTACGTACACAAGGTACGCGGCGCCGGTCCGCTTGTCCAAATCTGCACCACTGCTGAAACGGTTACAGTCCGGCGGTTTTTGGTGCTTTGGCGACCGCCCCGGTGAACGGTTACTAAACGGGCAGCGAAGTCACCTGGTCGTAAAAATCGGTTACCTTGTCATTGTCCTCGGACTCCATCTGGGCAATGGCCGCCCTGGGGTGCTGGTTCAGGGTACCGGTTACCATGTAGGGGATCGAGTAGCCCCACTCGATCTTCTTGCTCCAGGGCAACACTTCCTTTTCGATAACTTCGATAAGCGGGCGCACGTCGAATTTGGGGTTTTTCAGAAAGGAGACCAGCAGCTCCAGGGGACAGTTGCCCGCCCCGCGGCCGATCCCGTAAAGGGTGGCATCGAGATAATTTATGCCGTTGATGATCGCCGAGATCGTATTGGCAAAGGCGAGCTGCTGGTTATTGTGACCGTGGATGCCGATGGACTTGCCCGGTAGGCACTCGATATACTTCTTGGCCAGAACGTCGATATGTTCCGAATAAAAGAAACCGAAGCTGTCGACCAGATAGATGATCGGCACCCGGCTTTTGGCCAGGTCGTCGAGGGCCTCTTCGAGATCCCGCTGATTGACGGTGGAGACCGCCATCAGGTTGATCGTCACCTCGTAGCCCTTGTCCATGCAGTGCTCGGCCAGGGAAATGGCCTTATCGACCTGGTGTACGTAGCAGGCGACCCGGATCATGTCAAGAGAGCTCTCGGTGCAGGGGGGGATGTCGTCGTAGCTGATCCGGCCGATATCGGCCATCGCTGAAAACTTGATGGTTTTTTCGGCGTCGCCGATGATCCGCTTGAGATCGTCTTCGGCGCAGAACTTCCATGGCCCCATTTCTTTCCGGGAAAACATGCCTTCCGAGGAAAGGTAGCCGACTTCCATGTAGTCTACGCCTGATTTGGACAAGGCCTGGTAAACGTGGCGGACGAAGGCGTCGTCGAACTGCCACTTGTTCATCAGGCCGCCGTCCCTGACGGTGCAGTCAATAACCTTGATCTGGGGTCTGTACATTACTCTCTCCTGTCTGTCTTAAATGGTTTTATTTATGATCTGACTCGGCTGATTTGGCGAAATGAACGGGCAGTTGCGCGGCCATCATGATGACCGGGCCGCCGCGGCCGCCGCTTCGACAAACCTTCCGACATTTTCACTGATTTGTATCGGGTCTTTTTCCTGGAGGGCTTTGGCGCCGAACAGGCCAGGCCCGACTCCTACTCCGGCGGCGCCGGCCCTGAAATAGTCGGCGAGATTTTCCAGGCTGACGCCGCCCACCGCCAGCAGGGGGATATACTCAAAAGGAGCGCGGATTTCCCGGAGGTAAGCGGGCCCGGCCACGCCACAGGGAAAAACCTTGACCATCGTTGCCCCGGCCGTCCAGGCCGTATAAATCTCGGTGGGTGTGAAGGCCCCGGCGATTACCGGAATATTTCTTTTGGCGCCATATTCAATGACCCGGGTATCGGTGTTGGGAGTTACCAGGAACATGGCTCCCGCCTCAATGGCGATCCGGGCCTCTTCCGGATTACGAATCGTGCCGATGCCCAGAAGTTTCCCTGCCGGGACCCGTGGCCGGCAGCTTTGCACAATCCCGGCCGCGTTTTCGGTATTCATGGTTATTTCGAGGGCCTGCAAACCTGCCGCAAAAGAGGCGGTCATCACTTCACGGAAGAAGCCGCCGTCAATTCCGCGCAGGATGCCGATCACCGGCATGTCCAGCTTCATATTTCCACCTCACGCCTCTTCAGGGTATTGGCGCTGCAACGGCCTGATCAGCGGTTCTGTTCGTTGATCTTGAGCATTTTAATGAAGCGTTCCGCTTCGACAATGGCTTTTTCGGGTAAAATTTCACTGAACCGCAAATGAACCGAATATCTTTCCTTGGTTTCAAAAGCCGCGGCGTGGCGACGGACCCCCAGAACCGTGCCGATCTGGGCGATCTCGTTCATGTCGGGGGGCATATTGAAACGTAAATGGAGATTATGGCCCAAAAGCATCAGGGCCTGTTCCCGGGTCGGGGTCTGAATGAAAACCGATACCCCGCCCAGCGAAACATCGGCGAGATCTCCCCTGATGGTATTGCCAACCAAGGTTCCTTCGGCGTCGATGGCCTTGAGCAGGATACGGCCGGGCAGGGAAATTCTCCGCTGGATCCGCCGGTCCAGGGAGTTTTTTTTCAACAGCTCGGGGATCTTGACGTCGCGGCCACAAAAATCCCGCAATTTCGATTCAAGGGCCGGCAGATACCCTTCCCAGCTGAGCAGGGTGATGGCGGGCAGAAAATGGACCGTGACCTGATTGATGGCCACCAGTGAGGTGGTGCTTAAAGCGGCATCGAAAAAAGAGGTTTCATTGGCAACACTGCCGGCTGAAATCTTGCTGATAAAAATTTCCCTGTGTTCCTGGTTGTAAAGGTGCTTGGCCTGACCGGCGTCGATAAAATAGAGATTTGAATTCTTCTGGCCCTGGGCGAAGATGGTTTGGCCCGGTTCAAAGGTGGCCTCGCGCAGTTCGTTTTGCATGGCCCGGGACTCTTCATTGGTCAAGATGTCATACAGTTCCGCCCAGACTTTCCGGTGACTTTCGGCGACAGGTTTGGAACGGGCGGAGTCGATTAATTGCTGGGCCAGAATAACCTCGCTCAGGGCAGAGGGGTTGACCTCGGTTATCCGTTCCCGCAGCTCTTCAGCCTTGGCAAAATCCTTGTTTTGGGCGTAGAGTTTTATCAGGGCAAGCAGGCCCTTAACGGCTTTTTGGTGGTCGCCCTGCCGGAGGTAATGCTCAATGGTTTTTTCATATTTTATCAAGTCGTTCATCCATATCTCCGCGCCGGACGTTTGATCTTTGAGGGCGTCCCAAAAACTCCGATCTACTGCGTCGTGGCGTATTTTTGCTTAGCCATCCCATTTGTACCCATAGGGCATAAGTTTCGTACGAGCAGGCAAGCTGCTCAACTCAGCTTTAACTTTTTGCGAGTTTGTCATCTTGAGACCGGGGAAAATTATTTTGTTGAAGAGTAAAGCTAAAATTAATCTAAGACAATTGTTTTCATGGATTTATACGGTTAAAGTCAGGGGATTATGCAACTTTTTGCATAACAAGTCTTTCGAAAACGGCAGCTTTTTCCAATCAAGTGAGGGCTTTTACCGCTGTCGCCAGGTAACACTTTGAATTTATGTCATATCCGAAACTTGCCCGGCATGCTAGAATGACTGCTGCCTGAGGGGGTATCCGTTTCTGCTTTCCGAGGGTCGGCTGCTTCAGGTTTTTCAAAAAGCGGGCGAATCAACCGGCCGCCCTTTCGGGCACGATAAACAAAAGTAAAATCACCAGTTATTCATTGACAAGATGGCCGGATTTTTAATATTTCTCCGGCAATCCGTCCTCCCGCGGCGGCTCGTTAAACGAAAACAGCTAAAACAATATTTTAAGGGAAAACCATGGCAAACGAAGACAACAAGATCATCTATTCGATGATCACGGTCAGTAAATTTTTCAATAAAAAACCGGTTCTGGAGAATATTTCGCTCTCTTATTTTTACGGAGCCAAGATCGGTGTCCTCGGCCTGAACGGTTCCGGCAAGAGCTGCCTGCTGCGGATCCTGGCCGGCGAGGATCAGGAGTTCAACGGCGAAATCCATCTCTCTCCCGGCTATACGATCGGTTTTCTGGAACAGGAACCACGGATTGACAGCGAGAAGAGCGTCCGGCAGGTGGTCGAGGAGGGGGTTCAGGAGACCGTCGATCTGCTTAATGAGTTCAACTTGATCAACGAAAAATTCTCCGAACCGATGTCCGATGACGAGATGAACGATCTGATCGAACGGCAGGGCAAGGTTCAGGATAAGCTTGATGTTCTTGACGCCTGGAACCTCGATTCCCGCCTGGAGATGGCCATGGACGCCCTGCGCTGCCCGCCTCCCGAGACTAAAATCGGGATTCTGTCCGGTGGTGAGAAACGCAGGGTGGCCCTCTGCCGGCTGCTCCTCCGCAAGCCCGATATCCTCCTCCTGGACGAGCCGACCAACCATCTCGATGCCGAGACGGTGGCTTGGCTGGAGCAGCATTTGCAGCGCTACGAGGGAACGGTTATCGCTGTCACTCATGACCGCTACTTTCTGGATAACGTTGCCGGCTGGATCCTGGAGCTGGATCGGGGCCGGGGCATTCCCTGGAAGGGCAATTATTCCTCGTGGCTGGAACAGAAACAAAAAAGGCTGAGCCAGGAGGAAAAGCAGGAGAGCGACCGTCAGAAGACCATGAAACGGGAACTGGAATGGATCAGGATGTCCCCCAAGGGCCGTCACGCCAAGGGCAAGGCAAGGATCACCGCCTATGAAAAACTCCTGGATGACGGCGGCCCGGACCGCTTGAAAGATATGCAGCTCTTTATTCCGCCCGGCCCCCGGCTCGGCAAGGTGGTGATCGAGGCCGAGAAGGTTAAAAAGGGTTACGGCGACCGGCTTCTGGTCGATGAGATGACCTTCTCTCTGCCCCCCGGCGGTATCGTCGGTGTAATCGGCCCAAACGGCGCCGGCAAGACCACCCTGTTCCGGATGATAACCGGTCAGGAAGCGCCTGATGCCGGCAGTTTTACGGTCGGCGGCACGGTCAGGCTCGCCTATGTCGATCAGAGCCGGGAGCTTGACCCCGACAAGACCATCTGGGAGGTGATCTCGGACGGCCTGGACATGATCCAGCTCGGCAGCGGCGAGATCAACTCCCGGGCCTATGTGGGCCGCTTTAACTTCTCCGGGACCGAACAGCAGCAAAAGGTCGGACTCCTGTCCGGCGGCCAGCGCAACCGGGTCCATCTGGCCAAGGTTTTGAAGGAGGGCGCCAATGTCATCCTGCTGGACGAGCCCACCAACGATCTTGATATCAATACCCTGCGCGCCCTGGAAGAGGCCTTGGGCAACTTCGGGGGCTGCGCGGTGGTGATCAGCCATGACCGCTGGTTTCTGGACCGGATCGCCACCCACATCCTGGCCTTCGAAGGCGACAGTCGGGTGGTCTGGTTCGACGGCAACTATTCCGAATACGAGGAAGACCGCAAGGCCAGACTCGGCCACGAGGCCGATCAGCCCCACCGCATCAAGTACCGGCATTTGACCAGGGTTTGATTCGATCAGGATAAGCGATTACAGGGCACCGAATCTGCTTTGTTATCGGCCTGCTCATGTACATCAGTACACATCGCAGGCCGATGCCTTGCATCTCCGGCACCCTGCAATCGCTTACCGGCTGGGAGATTGGCCAATCCTGGGTGGCTTACCCCGTGAACGGTTACGATCGGGGGGATGGGAGATAATGTGTGGCGGTGACGGTTGCAACGCAAGCCGGATTTGATGAGTTCGCAAAAAGTTAAAATGGGATGGCTAAGCATGCAATACCCCCTTGCGGGGTGAAAATCGTCAGATCCAAGGCGTGCGAATTTCGAGAAATGAAGCGTACTTCAGTACGCTGTAATAACGAGACATTTGCAGCAACGCAGGAGCTGGCGATTTTCACCCTTTAGGGTGCTTTTTGCGATGCCATCAATTCTAAAGCTTTTCCTCACCGGAAGCCAGGGCCTCCATGCCTTCCCGGTCAACGATCTTGACTCGGGGGCCGCTGGATTCGATATATCCCTTGTTGTTCAGCCGGTTGAAGATTCGCGACAGGGTTTCCGGGATGGTGCCGAGCAGGCTGGCCAGCTGGGTCTTGCTGATGTTCAGGGGGAAATCGCTGCTGCCCTGCTGCTCGCTTAACAGCAAAAGATGGGAGGCGAGGCGGCCGGGCACCTCTTTCAGGGAAAGGGCCTCGATCATCCCGGCGAATTTTTTCAGGCGCATCGACAGGGCGCCCAGCATGTTCATGGCCAGGGACGGGTTGGCCTCGATCAGGTCCACGAAAGCCTGGCGCGGAAGGAAAAAGGTCTTGCTGTTCTGCATGGCGTCGGCGTAGGCCGGGAAAGAGCGCCCGGTAAAGACCGCCGCTTCGGCAAAGGGTTCGCCGGGGCCGAAAATATGGAGAATCTGCTCCTTGCCCTCCACCGACAGCTTATAGATCTTGACCTGTCCCTCCGCCAGAATATAGAAGCCGACGCCTTCGTCTCCCTCGGCGAAGATATTCTCGCCTTTTTTGAAACTCCGCTCGGCAATTATCTTGGCCAGATCGGTGAGTTGCTGCTCGGTCAGGCCGTTGAAGAGGGGGATTTTTTTCAGGACTTCGGTTGATTGCATCGGTAGGGTTCCTTAAGGTTTTGGGAGCAGGCAGATGGCCATGGCGAAATCTTTATGAAAGAAAGTCAGAATCCGGTAAGTATCGTCAGCGGCCCGCATTGTCAGGAGCCAGCTCTCGGCGCCTGCCTCCACGGCTGCGGTCAGCCGCATCGCGGTAAAGCCGGTCAGGGGATGCCCGCCCCGGGCCTTGCGCAGGGCCTCTTTGCTGCTCCACAGCAGGCTTAGAGCGGCGGGCGGCGGCATTGCCCGATCAAGAGAGGTGATTATCTCTTCCTCCGCCGGGGTGCAGAACTTCTCCTTGACCCGGACGGTCGCCGCGGAGATCTTCTGGATATCCAGTCCGCAAGCTTTATTGCTCACGGCCATGGCTAAAGCCAGGCCTTGACTGTGGGAGATCGACACTTCGGATGGTACCGCCGGGGCTTCTAAAAAAGGTTTGCCGTGTTGATCGGCGCTGATCAACGATTCGCGCATGGCCCCGGCGGTCGGCTCCCGGCCGGTCAGATCGAGAACCGCCAGCTTGGCGGCCAGGCGCCCGCCCAGCCACTCAACCTTTCTTTTCTGATATTTAAAGCCCTGAAAAGTTGCAAGTTCCCGCGGATCCAGGTATTCAGCCGGATCAAAAAGGTTTGCGGCCAGTTCTCTTTGGAGCCGGTCAAGATCGATCAAAACCGGTTCCGGGAATTGATCCCCGCCGAAGTTGTCCTTGAGGGAATCATTGGCGGTTTCCAGTTTTAACCTTTCGGCGGGAATCATTTGGTTGGGTTATCCCTTGAATCCGTGACCGGCATGATCAGGATCATATCTAATTATAATTATTGTAAAAAAACGATTTAGCCAAATTTTTTAAAGCTTGAGTTTAACCGGAAAAAGTTTAATATTAAAATCCGATGAGTTCAATTGATTCCGCGATAATTCTAATACTTTCTCTGCTCACCGCCCGTGGGGTCTGGACCGGATTTGCCCGGCAATTATCCTTTATCGTCGCCCTGGTACTCGCCTTTATCGTTGCCGGCCGGTTCTATCTCTTTTTTTCCAGCTTTCTGACGGGCTATATTTCGACCCCGCAACTGGCCTTTCTGCTTACCTACTTTCTCCTGTTTTGCCTGGTTTATCTGGCTGTGATCTACCTGGGTTTCGGGCTCCGGAAGTTTCTGAAGATTTCGATGCTCGGAGGCCTGGACCGGGTAATGGGAGGGGTGTTCGGAATGGGCAAGGGGATCTTTGTTGTCATTCTGATCTTCATGGTGCTGGCCGGGCTGATGTCCAATTCGGCGACTTTTCTGAAAAAGTCTTATTTCTACCCTTTTCTGAACGGGGGCTCCCTTCTGGTCATGTCCTTTATTAACGATCCGGACCTGCGGGCCGGTTTCAGACCCAAGGTGCCGGCAATCCCTTCGATTTATGCCGAGAACAGCGAACGTCTGCCGGCCCGGCCCCGATCGCCGGATCCCAAATATCAGCGGGAACTGGACGAGATTCGGTACCAGCTGGCCAGAGAGGTCGGCGACCGGCCGAGCAGGTAGCCGATGACGATGGCCTGATTGATCAGGGTGGTTTTGACTACCCCCAGTTTCTGCCAACGCCGGCCGGAAGTGGCCGCCGCGGCCGGCAAGGTTTTTATCCGGCCCAGTTGCCGCAGTTTGCCGACCAAGGCGAAATCTTCCATGATCTCTATTTCCGGAAAACCTCTGATTCTCGCGAAATTCCGCCTGGTCATGAACAGGGCCTGATCGCCATAGGGGCGCTGCAGCAGCCTTGATCTCAGATTGGCCATCTTTTCAATGAACCTGATTGCCGGCCCCGCCAGCTCTATTGACAGGCTGAAGGCGCCGGCCGCTACGCCATTTTCACTCAGGCAGGCGCGGCTCAGTTCGGCAAAATCGGCGGGCAGACGGGTGTCGGCATGGAGGAATAAGAGTATTTCGCCGCCGGCGGCGGCGGCCCCGGCATTCTGCTGGAAAGCGCGGCCCGGGCGCGAGGTCACCACCCTGGCGCCGCTCTTTTCGGCAATAGCGACCGTTGCATCGCTGCTGCCGCCGTCGGCGATGATGACTTCCAGATCGCGGCCCGGCCGGAGTGATTCGAGGGCGGCGTTCAGCCTGCCCGCCTCATTCAGGGTCGGAATGATTACCGAAAGCTTCGAGGTCTTCGGGACGGTCGACATCGGCCAGCTCCTCAAGAAGATGAAAGGTCAGATCAAGTTTTCGGGCAACACTGATGGTTGTCGACAACAGCGTATCGCTCCCCCAGGGTTGCCCGGCGAAAAGTTCCGGGCAGGGGCGGCTGAGGCCAATCAGGTAGTAGCCGCCATCCGCCGCCGGACCGAGTACCAGTGCATGGCCGCGGAGCCCGGCAAAGCCATCGGCCAGAGTTTTAGAGGTTAGGGCGGGGCAGTCGGCCCCGATGATCATGACCTGGTGATAGTGGTCTTGAAAGGCGTCGGCAAAAGCGCGGGCCATTTTGTCGCCAAGATCGCCGGATCCCTGCCCGCGATAGCCGTGGTGCGGCCCGAGCCATTCCGCCATCTGCCCGGTATCGCTGCCCGCGTGACGAATTTCCAGGTCGAGGCCGTTTTCGGCGGCTGCCGCCTCGGCGGTCCGCAGGGTATCCTCGGTCATCCGTTCTTGCAGGGCGGCGGCCCCCTGAGGGCCTAAAGCCGGGATCAGTCTGGTTTTAACCCGGCCCGCTTCCGGATACCGGGTGAAGAGAATCAGTTTTTTTTTCAATAACCTTCCTGCCTTTTTCGGGATAAGGTGATTTCTGCTAAAAACGACTTTTCGCAGTCGGGTTGCTTCGCGAGACCGATAATCTTGATGGCCTCGCAAAAAGTTAAAGCTGAGTTGAGCAGCTTGCCTGCTCGTACGAAACTTATGCCCTATGGGTACAACAATGGGATGGCTAAGTAAATCGTCAGATCCAAGGCGCGCGAATTTCGGAATGCAGCGTAGTTCAGTCCGCCGCAACGACGAGACAATTTTTGCAGCAACGCAGGAGTTTGCGACTTTTTGCGACGCCATCAATCTCCAGGATAACCGAGAAATTATGGCCGGCAAACGAAAAAAACCCCCGGAATCATATCGGGAGCGCCGATATCGAACGATTCCAGATCCCGGCGTGCAATCATTTCAGATCAAGGTCCGGGAAACCGATCTGCACATCCTCGCCCCGGTGGACCTGAGGGAAGGGGCCACCAATCTGGTCGTCCAGTACCGGAACCAGCTGGAAAATTATTTGAGCCGCTGTCCGGCCTTTGTCGATGCCCTGGCGCCTTTACCAGACGACCCCACCGCCGTGCCGCTGGTCCGGGAGATGCTTCAGGCCGGTCAGGCGGCCGGGGTCGGACCGATGGCGGCGGTTGCCGGGGTCATTGCCGAGTATGTGGGTCGGGGGTTGTTAAAGGGCGAAGGTTGCTCCGAGGTAGTGGTTGAAAACGGCGGAGACATCTTTATGAAAAGGGGCAGAGAGAGCATCGTGGCCATTTTCGCCGGTGAATCCCCTTTAAGCTATCGGCTCGGGCTTAAGATCCCGGCCGGAGATATGCCGGTCGGCATTTGCACATCATCCGGAACGGTTGGTCATTCCCTCAGCCTGGGCCGGGCCGACTCGGTAACGGTTGTAGCCCGGTCTACCGCCCTGGCCGATGCCGCCGCGACTCGATTAGGCAATGAAGTCGGCCGGGGCGGCGATCTCGGCCCGGCCCTCGCTCTCGCTCCCGGGATCGGCGGTCTTACCGGGGTGGTGATTGTGATCGGCGAAGAGCTGGGGGCATGGGGGCGGATTGAGCTGGTGGAGCTGTAAGGAGGGCTTTGGACAAAGTCCGATCGTCTGCGGCATGGCTATTTTTGTTTCTTCGCTATAGCGGAGGTCAGGAGATAGAAGCCAGAAGCCAGAAGCCAGGAGTCGGGAGGGCAAAGAGCCCCCCTCTATCGCTGCAATGGTAGAAATAATCCCGGCCTCAAACCATCTTGTCTTCCGACCAGTCATTGTGCTCGAACTGGCGGTGGTCCGGTTTGGGCGGTTTCTCTTCGAGCAGTCTGGCCTCCAGCCATTTCGCGATTTTATCGCATTCCCCGGCCAGCTCTTTTAAGGCCCGGCCGCGGTGGCTGATCTGGTTTTTTTCCTCAAGAGTGCTTTCGGCAAAGGTCTTGCCAAGTTCGGGGGAATAGAAAACCGGATCGTAACCGAACCCCCCGCTGCCGCTGGGTTTGGTGGTGATGGTCCCCTTGCATCTGCCTTCGTAGGTCAGGGCCGGGCCGGAGGGGACGGCGAGGGAGATCACGCATTCGAAGGCGGCCCGCCGGTCTTCGATCCCTTCCATCTCTTTGAGGAGTTTGGCGATATTGTCCTTGTCATCGGCCTTGTCGCCGGCATAGCGGGCCGAGTGTACACCCGGAGCGCCGTTCAGCGCTTCCACCACCAGGCCCGAATCGTCGGACATCGCCGGCAGGCCCAGGACCTTGGCGGTGAAATGGGCCTTTTTGTAGGCGTTTTCATCAAAGGTTTCGCCGTCTTCGACCGCCTCGGGAATCGGGCCGAAATCGTTCAGACTGCGCAGGTCCACGTCGAAATCGCTCAAGATCTCTCTGAATTCCCTGACCTTCCCTTCGTTTCGGGTGGCCAGCACTATGGTATGTTTCATGGATGCTCTCCGTCATTGTAATTGAGATGGTTTTCAAAGACATTTAAGGCAATTTGCTGATGACCGCAAGGGCGATCGTCGCTTTTCTATTTGACAGCTGTACGGATAAACTCTTAAATGTAAGGGTTTGCAGGGTATCTTATCTGCCTAGTTATCAGCCCGACTAATTACTGAAAGTACCCATTCCCGGTCCCGACATCAGCCCTGCGGTTGTGATTATTATATAGTGATTTGAACAGACCATGGAGTAAATCGTGCCCGAACAGCACAAAAAAATCATCCTGATCGGTTACCGGGCGACCGGCAAGAGTTCCGTGGGGCGGCTGCTGGCACAGCGGCTTGGCCTCGATTTTGTCGATATGGATGAAGTTCTGAAGAGCCGGCATGGCGAGATCAGCGAGCTGGTCAGAGAGCGGGGCTGGGCTTACTTCCGGGCCCGGGAGAAAGAGTTGCTCGAAGAACTGGTGGCCCGCCCGGAAGCGGTGATTTCCACGGGCGGCGGGGCTGTGCTGCACCGGGAGGTCTGGCAGAAACTCAAGGAAACCGGCCTGGTGGTCTGGCTGAGCGCCGATCCGGAGACCATCGGCGCGCGGCTGGCCGCCGACGTGGTCAGCGACAGCCAGCGCCCCTCCCTGACCGGCAGCGATATAAAGGCCGAAGCCGCCAAAGTCCTGGCGGAACGGGAACCCCTTTACCGCGAAGGGTCGCATCTGGAGATCGATGCAACCAGACCCCTGGCCGAAGTGGTGGGAAAGATCGAACAGGCCCTGGGCATGTTGACGGCGGCGGGGAAAAGCTGATGCATATGGAGCGCGAACCGCCGGCGCCCTAGTGTCGCGCCAAGGATGAAATGTCGCAATATTTTCTTCGTCGTTTTTTGTGCCGACAAGGCACGGATTGAGGCGCATAGCGGCGCTATGTTACTCAATCCGTAACGCAGCAGGCACGAAAAGGGGCGTGAAAGATGGGACGGTTCAGAGTTGACGTGACACTAGCCTCTTGATTTATCGATGGCCGGGCGGAGTGGGTCGAAGTTTGTTTGAATTTGTTACTTAATCCAGTTTGATCCGCCAACCGGTAATAAGATTTATTTATTGACAGACTAATTGATGATAAGGTGAAAAAATGGCAGGCAGCACCTTTGGCAACATATTCCGGGTGACAACCTGGGGAGAATCCCACGGGACGGCGGTCGGGGCGACCATTGACGGCTGTCCCCCCGGTCTGAACCTGGCCCTTGTCGATATTCAGGATGATCTGGACCGACGCCGGCCCGGGGCCGGCGGTCCGGCCGCCAGTCCCCGCCAGGAACCGGACCGGGTCGAGATCCTCTCCGGAGTCTTCGAGGGCAGGACCACCGGCACCCCCATCTCCCTGGCGATCTTCAATAAGGATGCCCACAGCAAGTCATACGAGCATCTGCAGAACATCTTCCGGCCGGGTCACGGCGATATTTCCTATCTGAAAAAGTACGGCATTCGCGACCATCGCGGCGGCGGCCGGGCCTCGGCCCGGGAGACCGCGGCCCGGGTGGCGGCGGGAGCGGTGGCCCGAAAAATGCTGAGGCAGGCAGGTATCGAGGTCACCGCCTATACCGTGGCCCTGGGCGGCATCGCCGCCGAACGGCGCGACCTGGCGGTGATCGACCGTAATCCCTTGCGCTGCCCGGATCCCGAGGCTGCCCTTCGGATGGAAGAGCGGATCGAGCAGGTCAGGAAAGAAGGCGATACCCTGGGCGGTATCATCGAGATTCTGGCCACCGGCTGTCCGGCCGGGCTCGGCGAGCCGGTCTTTGACAAGCTCGACGGGGAACTGGCCCGGGCCCTGATGTCGATCGGGGCGGTCAAGGGGGTCGAGATCGGGGCCGGTTTCGCGGCGGCGGCCATGCCCGGCTCGGTAAATAACGATTCCATCACCCCGGCCGGCTTCACGACCAATAACGCCGGCGGCATCCTGGCCGGAATTTCCAGCGGCCAGGATATCGTCGCCCGGGTGGCGGTCAAACCGATCCCCTCGATCGGCAAGGAGCAGGCGACCATCGACCTTGACGGCAAGCCGGTCAAGATCAAAATCGGCGGACGCCACGATATCTCGGCGATCCCGCGGATTATCCCGGTCTGCGAGGCGATGGTTATTTTAACCCTGGCCGATCATCTCTTAAGGCAGAGAGCTATTCGCTGGTAGTTCACTTTAAGGACCAAGACTATGGCGAAGCAACGGATCCAACATATCTTCATGCTGACCAGGGAGTACGACGGTTTGGCCGGAGCCGGGGGGATTAAGGATTTTTCCCGGCAGCTGGCCGAGGCCTTGGTTCGCCGGGGCTTCCGGGTCAGCGTCCTGCTCCCCTTCTACGGTTTTATCGAGCCCAGCCGCTTTTCCTTCAAAGAAACCGCCAGCGCCTTCGAGGTGGACATGTCTTATGTGGGGCGCTTTCGGCGGGAATCGGTGGCCACCTGGTCAACCGAGCTTAACGGGGTCAATGTTTACCTGGCCGACGCCGACCGCTACCGGGAAAAACTGGGAGTCTATGCCTATACCGACGAGGACCGCGGCGATGAACCCCATAACCAGAGCGGGATGCCCCATTTCGATTATTTTGCCATGAACGTCCTTCTCCAGAAGGCGGCCATTGCCATGATCATCCGGATGGGTGATAAGCCGGAGATCATTCACTGCCAGGATGGTCATACCGCGATCCTGCCGGCCATGATCAGGGAAATCGGGGGCTATCGCCATTACTTTGAAAAAACCGGCTGTGTGGTCACCATCCATAACGCCGGGCGCGGCTATCATCAGGAGATCGGCGATCTGGCCTTTGCCGAAACGATTACCGGACTGCCTTCCCGGATAATTCTCGACAATCAGCTCGACGGCAAGTTCGACCCTCTGTTGGCCGCTTCTTCTTACAGCCTGATGAATACCGTCAGTGAAAATTATGCCCGGGAGCTGCGGGAAACCGATGACGATGCCCAGACCGGCTGGCTGGGCCATAAGCTCTTGGGCCGCGGCGTGGTTTTAGAGGGAGTGACCAACGGCATCAACCCGGACGATTACGATCCGTCGGCGCCTGAAAAGCTCGGCCTGGCCGCGGCTTTTTCGCCCCTGAAAAAAAGTTTCACCGGGAAAAGCCGTTGCCGGGCGGCTCTGGTCAAGGAACTTGGCGCCGGTGCCATGGAAACGGTCAAGCAGACCGGTTTTCTCTATTCCAGACCCAGCCTGCCCCTGCTTACCTTTGTCGGCCGCCTGACTCCCCAGAAGGGGGTCGATAAAATGATCAGCGCCCTTGAGGCCCTGTTGCCCATTGACCGGAAATTTCAGGTACTGATCCAGGGCAGCGGAGCCCCCGAAATCGAAAACAAGCTGTTGGAACTTGCCGAGGATAAGCGATATCGGGGCAGGGTCTGTTTCCTGTGCGGTTATGATCAGGATCTGGCTACCCGGATCTTTGCCGCCGGTGATTTTTTCCTGCTGCCCTCCCGGTATGAACCCTGCGGGCTGACCGATTTTATCGCGCAGCTGTTCGGTAACCTGCCGATAGTCCACCATATCGGCGGCCTGGTTAAGGTGATTGACGGGAAAACCGGTTTCGCCTACCAGGCTCATTCCTCAGCGTCCTTGATGGCTGCGATCCTCCGGGCTTTCGAGTTGTACCGCCGATCCCCGGAACAGATCGCGGTTATGCGCCAGGCCGCGGTTCGGCATCTCCACGCCCGTTACACTTGGGACATTGTGGTTGAGCGTTATCTCAAACTCTATTTAAGGGCCTTGGAAATAGCCCGTCATTTTCAGGTCGGACCCCCTCCGGATAAATGAGAAATCGAGCCGTTTCTCAGCCATTTCCATATAAAAAATCGCTTGCTCCCCGCCCTGCTTTTCATGGTAGCCTTTTTGCTGAGGGCCTCTTGTTGAATTTGCCAAGCCGGCTCCGCACAATCATGGTGACCTGATAATGAAGAGCAAGGATAATTGTTGTTTGTACGCTGTGCTGTCCGCGATCGCGGCAATAGCGGCTATCGGCTTGTGGCATGGCTACGGTTTGGGTAAATGGAGCCTGTTCAGTTGGCTGGGCGTAGTGATAATAATTGCTGCCGTGATATTCTGTGCGAAATGCAAGGAACCGAACGAAGAGGAAAACCTGAATCCGTGAACGCAGGGAAAAACGATTATCTAATGTAATTACAAACTGGTAAGTGAAATTCACCACGAAGCCGTCACGGATTTAGGGAAAAGTAACCGGGATCAGGACCAAATCTGATATTTTTTTGGGAGAGGAGATAATGACAATTCGGGTAGGAATTAACGGTTTCGGCAGGATCGGCAGGTCTATTTTCCGGGCTTGTCTGGCGGACGAGGTTTTTTCCGACGTGGAGATTATCGCGATTAACGATCTTACCGACAAGGCCACCTTGGCCCATTTGTTGAAATACGACTCGATCATGGGAATTTTCGGGCCCGAGGTCAAAGCCGAGGATGACGGGCTAAGGGTCGATGGCCGGTTGGTGAAAATCTTCAACCACCGGCAACCGGCCGATATCCCCTGGGGGGATTTCGGGGTTGATTATGTGATAGAATCGACCGGCCTTTTCACCCATTCCGATCTGGCCGGCGCCCACCTGGACGGCGGTGCCCGGAAAGTGGTGATTTCGGCTCCGGCCAAAGGCGAGGTCAAGACCATCGTCATGGGGGTTAATGAAGATGAATACGATCCCACCCAGCATAATGTGCTGTCGAACGCTTCCTGCACCACCAACTGTCTGGCCCCGGTGGCCAAGGTCATTCTCGATCGGTTCGGGATCAAAAGCGGCCTGATGACCACGGTTCATGCCTATACCAACGACCAGTCGATTCTTGATTTTCCTCACTCCGACCTGCGTCGGGCCCGGGCGGCGGCAATGTCGATGATTCCCACCAAGACCGGGGCGGCGGCGGCCGTTGCCCTGGTCCTCCCCGAGCTCAAGGGCAAATTCGACGGTCTGGCGGTCAGGGTGCCGATTCCCAACGTCTCGGTGGTCGATGTGGTTATGGAGCTGGAGCGGGAGACTACGGTCAGCGAGGTCAACCAGGCCCTGCTGGAGGAGAGTAATCGTTATCTGGGCTTTTCGGACGAGCCCCTGGTCTCCATCGATTATCAGGGGAATTCCCATTCTTCGGTGGTCGATGCCATGTCAACCAAGGTTATCGGCTCTTCGGTCAAGATCCTCAGCTGGTATGATAATGAGTGGGGCTACTCCAACCGGCTACTTGATCTCATTCTCCATATGGATTCGCGAAAAGTCCTGTAAGCGGCGTCCGTTAAGAGGGCCGGAGCCGCTGCAATTCCCGGCGAAAAGCAAAACTGCCGCTATTTCGCCTTGCGGGAACTGTTCGGTCGTGGCAATCTAAACCAGAGCTTGCCGGCGACTTTTTGCGACACCATCTTCTTTGATGGTTCACGAAAACTCCCCGAAGATTAATGAAGCGCGGCAAGCTCGGTACGAACGTTAAATCAACAAGTTGTTCTGTTCGCACCGCGCCTGGCGAAGGGCGTAATGGAAAAGCATCTAATCAGGCACCATGACCGAAACCAAACCCGCCATAGAATCGGATGCCCTGAAAGCCAACCTGATGGAGACCGCGGTAAGCGAGGTCGAGATCGATCCGGCCCTGACCGTGTTGCAGGATATCGTTAAGCCGTACAAGGGTATTGCCCGCAGCCTCCATGAGCTGCTCTACGAGATCAGTCATCCCTTCCGCAACTGGACCTTGATTATCCCCAAACTGCGGGCCTTCGTTTTAAAAAATCATAATCATTACCGCCGCCATGAGAAAGGACCGGAGGCCATGGAAAGGTTCTGCGACCTTTTCCTGAAGGCGATTGCCGAGACCAGGAAGCACGAAGCGCAGCTGGCCATGACCATGGAGTCTCTCCTGGCTTATGTTGAGAAAGTCATCGCCACCCTTGACCCGGCCGAGGTCCCGGTATACGAAAAGGCCCTGGCATCATGTTTTAACAATCTCAGGCGGCTCGAAGACAATGTCATGCTGTTTACGGTCCAGGGCCACCATCCTATCAAGAACATCGCCATCACGATGCTTGATCTGGTCGATGAAGAGAGCAGCTACGACTTCAGCCCCCTTGCCGCCCTGCTAAAGAAGATTCTCCAGCTGAACTACAATTACTGGCTCGCCGAGGAAGATCCCCAGCCCTGGTTTGTCGCCGAATGCGGCAACCTATGCAGCGGCTGGCAGGCGGGGCCTCTGTTTAACGCGATCTCCCACCGGCAGATGAAAAGCCACCTGGATTCGGTCAACCGGCTGAAGCTGGATGCCGAGCCCCGCAAGGCCCTGGAAAAGCTGCTGGAATTTCCGGCCCACATGGATATCGTCCGTTTCTACAAGCAGATCCCCGAAAAGCTGGTTGAAGAGAATAAACCCCTTGCGCCGGAGCCGGCGGATCGTTTTGCCGAAAACCGTAAGCTCCTTTTTCTCTTCCGGATCATGGATACCGCCGGCCTTTACCTGATCCACGAGGAAACCCTGCGGGAGATCAATCGCAGCCTGATCCAGCTGATCCGCCTGCAGACCTTCGAGGAGATCGAGTCCTTCCTGTTGACTGCCTTCAAGTTCCTGAAGGCCAATGTCCGCCGCTATCCTCACACCTCCCTCCAGTGTATCCAGGTTCTGGGGGCCGAGGTTTTCAGGCGGGAAAGCAGCCGGCTGGTCGAGACCTTTCTCTGGGAACTGGTCCGTTTCGGCTTTCAGTACGCCAAGGTCAGCGGGGTCGACGAGGAGTGGCAGCCGATCTACAATCCTTCCCACTTGGAAAACATCCGGGTCTGGCTGAGCCTGATCATGCAGGAGCCCAAGTGGTGTTCGACCCTGCTTTCGGCCCTGATCATCAATCTGAAGCTGTCCGGGACCTGCGTCAAGGACACCGACCTCTTCCAGCGCGATATCAGCCGGCTCTTGAACCATCCCATTGCCCCGGTTTATAACCTGGTCAAGCAGTTCGCCAAGCTGATGCCGGTCTTCTTTAACGAGATCGGGGCCGAGGGGCTGCTCCGGGACGTCTCCACCGAGATCGACGAGATCCACCTGCGCCGCGATCTGCTCATCCATTTTCTCCGCAAGCAGAGCCATGTCGAGAGCAGCAATCTGATCGTTGATTTCATCACCGCCATCTTTGACTTCTGGCATACCCTGGACAAGAGGGTGCTGACCCATTACCTGCCCGAGGAGGTTCTTTCCCAGATCAAGACTTCCGGGCCGTATGTCGACGATCTCCATATCCTCATGGAACGGGTCATGAAAAGCCTGGGCGGCAACATCGAGGGACTTCTCGACTGGGATGACCGCCGCCTCGCCGGTTTCCTGAACCGCCAGGCCGATCTCGCCGAAAGCGAGATCCGCCGCTTCTCGCTGCTGGCCAAGATGTTCAGGCTGGTCAACCAGAAATACAAGCTGGGTTTCCAGGAGCTGCGCCTCCATCTGGAGCAGTCGGTCAACAGCGGCTTTCCGGAGATGAAGGAACTGCTCGCCGTTCTGGAGGAGGGCGATGTTTTCAGTTGTCTCGATATTCTCCTGGACCGGCTGGAGGGTCTCAAGGAGATTATTCTGAGCGAGGAGCACTTTGAGGCCCGGGAGGATATTTACCATAAGCGCCATGTCGCCGTGGACATTCCTTCCGTGTACGGGCGCTATCGGGAACGCAAGTTCGACGCCCTGGGTCTCACCTTCCGTCTGGAGAATCTGGCCAACATCTATCTGGAGAAACTGCCCCAGACCGTCAACCTTTCCTTTATCACCAGGGCCACTTTTTTACGGATTATCAAGTGCATCCGCATCTATCTCCGGGCCTTGCGGGTCGACGGCATTACCAGCCGCCGCCTTGAAACCCAGCTTTCCCTGCTGTCGAGCTCGATCGGGATCAAGAGGTTTTCCTATACACAGTACATCGATATCCTGCGGGGATTGTCCGAGGGGATCAAGGATGTCATCTATGCCTACTACACCAACGTCCACGAGAACAATCTGTCGATAATCGTCCCCCAGATCTGTACCGGCGAGGACAACCTGCTGGCCAGGTACCGCCCCCTCTGGGACGACCGGGATCCCACCGGCAGCGTCCACCGTTTGTCGGAATCATTCCTGCGCGACCTGATCGCCGATACCTTCGGCCTCCAGCACCTGGATAACTTCGTTTCCAGAGTCTACCAGACCCTGGAGAAACAGAAGGAGGTTCTCGATGAAAAGACCCTGGATCTCCTCCTGACCTACAATCAGGACAAGGTGATCAGTTCCTTGAATCATCGGAGCACTTTCAGCAAAAACATGATCCTGCTGGGCAATAAGGGTTACAATCTCACCCAGCTGGTTGCCGACAATCTCCCGGTACCGCCCGGATTTATCATAACCACCGAAATATTCCGGTGCTGGCCGGTGATCAGCAAATTCGACAAGGCCAGGGACGATTTCATGGCCCGGGTTCGCGAGGCGCTCAGCGAGACTGAGAAACTTACCGGCAAACGCTACGGCGATCCGGACCATCCTCTCCTGCTTTCGGTAAGAAGCGGCGGGGCCGTCTCGATGCCGGGGATGATGGCGACCATCCACAATATCGGCCTTAACGAGGAAATCGTTGAAGGGTTCGCGCTGGCCAGCGGCAAGGAGTACCTGGCCTGGGATAACTACCGGCGTTTCCTGCAGTCCTGGGCGATGACCTGCGGCCTGGGCCGGGAAAGCTTTCAGGTCTTGATGAATAAGGCCAAAACCAAACACGGCGTTAAGGTCAAAATGCAGTTTACTCCGGGCCAGATGCGGGAGCTGGCCCTGGATTATCGCCGGAAAATCATCGACAGCGATATCCACATCCCGGACGATCCCTGGCTGCAGCTGATCGGCGCCGTGGAGATGGTGATGCAGTCCTGGGATACCGAAACAACCCGGAACTATCGTTCCCTGATGGATGTTTCCGAATACTGGGGAACCGCGGTAACCGTCCAGGCCATGGTCTTCGGCAATTACGGCAGGGAGTCGGGCAGCGGCGTGGTCTTTACCGCCCATCCCTACCGGAAGGTGCGGCGGGTCGCCCTGTGGGGCGATTACGGGGTGGGGGTCCAGGGCGAGGATATCGTCAGCGGCCTGGTCGCCACCTATCCGGTTTCGGTGGAGCAGGCGGAGATCGACGGCCGGGAGGCCGGGATGTCCATGGAAAAAAGATTTCCGGAGATTTACCGCACGCTGCTGGAGATATCCCGGGAACTGGTCTATGAAAAGGGCTGGAACCCCCAGGAGATTGAATTCACCTTTGAAGGCCCCCGGGCCGAGGACTTTTACCTGCTCCAGACCCGGGACATGATTACCATCAAAAAGAAGGAGAGTTTCTACGTCTTCGACCAGGATATAACTGATCAAATCCTCGGCTACTGCATCGGGGTCAGCGGCAGCGCCATGTCGGGCCGGGCGGTATTTACGGCGGACAATATCCGCAAACTCCGCGAGGAAGATCCGGGCGCCTCGCTAATCCTGATCCGCCAGGATACCGTCCCCGAAGATATCAAGGATATCGCCCAGGTCGACGGCCTATTGACCGCCCGCGGCGGCCAGACCTCCCATGCCTCCGTGGTTACCCTGCGGCTGGAGAAGACCTGCGCGGTGGGTTGCAACGCTCTCAAGGTCTACGAAAGCGAGGAACGGGCCGAGATTGCCGGCCAGCAGATCAAATTCGGTGACGAGATCAGTATCGACGGCCGCAAGGGTATTCTCCTGAAGGGAACCTATCCGATCCGCAAGGAAGTCCACATCCTGCCGATATAAGCCGATCCCGCCGCGCCTTTCGCGGCCGGGATGCGTAACCGCGGCGGGCCGCTTTTTTTACTCGGGATTTTCAATAACATCTTCCGCCCAGCTCAGGGCGGCCATCATGTTCGGAAAACCGATCGTGCTGGTCAGCAGGATCAGGGCGTGATAGATCTCGACACCCTCAGCTCCGGCTTCCAGGGCTCGGCGGGTGTGGCTGTGGACCGCCCCTTCGGAGCGAATCGCCGCGGCCCCGGCCAGCTGGATCAACTGGGCGTGCTTCTCGTCGATCGGCCCTTCCTTTCTGGCCACGGAACCTAAGGTCTCGACCGCTGTAAGGAAAGCCGGGAAGCGGTTTTTCACCTTGAGGTAATGTCTAACCTTGATCTTTGCCATATCCTTTCTCCCTTTAAGTTTATTCCGCGCCGGGCAGACTCGACTGGGCTATCAGGCGTCCATTCAAACCATCGGACGGCAAGCTAACCTTGTTGGCTCGCAAAAAGCAGCCAAAAGGGGCATGCAATCCGATCTACAGCGTCGTGGCCTATTTTTGCGCCCCAAGGGTTCTGTTCAATCCTCCCTTGGGGAGGGCACTTCCTGCGGGACGCACCCCAAGGGTACTTCCTGCGGGGCGTATATCGTCGCCATCCCGTGACTTTTGCGGGGTCGTCAATCTTCAGTGTAGCAGATTTTATTTTCCGGGAGAAATTTACGGTTATTTTAAAAACGCTTAGCGTGGAGAGGGAGAGACCGGCCGGCTGCTCGTGTCGCAACCGCGAGCCGAGCAGGTTTTTTCCCGGGAGGAGTGGCAGGGGAATGGCCGGCGATCCTCGACTGGATGCTCTCCATCGGGGCCGCCTCGCCGGTTGTCCAGAGCACTCGGCTCGGCGGCGTTGCGATAAGGGTTTCGAACCCCCAGCCGTGAATGCCTGCGGCAAGGAAACGGAGGTTGTTTGTGAATTTCGCGGCTGAAGCCGCGCCTAGTTCGGATCTTGAGAATCCGGCACCTCTTCCGCAATAGGCCGGTGAGTCGCCGTGACACAGTCCCCGTAAACTGCGAAATGAAGTTTTTTCCAATGGCCGGTAAGAATTGACAAGTTCGCAGAAAAGTCAAAAAACCCTTCCTTCGACAGGCTCAGGATGAGCGGGAAACTTATAGGCGTAGGGTGAGAAGGGTAACCTGTTGATTTAATGTTCTTGCCGAGCTTGCCAAAGGGCGCTTAATTAATTCTTGGCGACTTTTTGCGAACTCAGCAAGATTTGGTTTTCCCCCTTTGTTTCTTTTCGACAACGCAGTAGATGCCGCCCTCCTTGATTCCCGGCATGAAACAGGCGCTGCAGGAAATACAGGCGGCGGTGCTGCGATTTCCGGCCTGCCAACGTTTGGCCAGATCTGGTTCGCGGATAAAGGGGCGCGCCATGGAAACATAGTCCGCGTCGTTTTGTATGGTCTGCTCGGCTACGGCAAAACTGCGGAAACCGCCGACCACCATGACCGGGCAACTGACCGCCGCCTTGATTGCCCGGCAGAGCGGCAAATTATAGGCCTCCAGGGCCGGACTGGTTATTTTGTTGCGAATCGGGGCCTTGTCGCCTGAAGCCGGAGTGCCGCCGCTTATTTCAATGGCGTCAATCCCTTCCTGGTCGAGGAGTTCCGCGGCGTAAACGGCGTCTTCCAGTTCGAGGCCGCCTTCAAGATGATCGGCGCCGTTCAGTTTGATCATTACCGGATAATCCTTGCCGACCACGTCCCTGACCTTCCAGTAAACCTCGATCATAAACCGGCAGCGGTTGTCGATGCCGCCGCCGTATTCATCGGTCCGCTGGTTGGTGAGGGGCGACAGGAACTGGTTGATCAGATAACCGTGGGCGCCGTGAAGCTGGACGGCGTCGAAGCCGCATTGCCTGGCCCGGCCTGCGGACTCGCCGAAGGCCTTGATTATCCGCTGGATTTCCGCAAAAGACATTTCGACGGGGAGCTGGGGAAATTGTCCGGTCATTACCGCCGAGGGCGCCAGGGGGGCGCGGCCGATGTCTTTTCCCTTGGTCTGGCCGCCGACATGGACCAGTTGCAGGCAGATTTTACCGTCTTCAGCGTGGACCGCCTCCGTGATCATTTTCAGATCGCCGGTGAATTTATCGGAATCCGCGGCCAGGGTGCAGGGCAGCTGCCTGCCTTCCGCGCTGACGTAGGCATAACCGCTGATGATCAGGCCGACCCCGCCCCGGGCCAGATCGCGGTAGCAGTCGGCCAGCTTGGGGGTGGGCCTGCCGTCCGGCTCGCACATGCCCTCCCAGGTGGCCGATCTGACCAGCCGGTTCCGGAGGGTCAGATTGTTGATCGTGGATTTCTCGAATATCTTTCGCATGGCGATTCTCCAGAGTGGACGGTCAGGGATGAAATAGTGAGGAGTGTGCGGCTTTTTGCGAGCTTGTATATGGCTAAGCATGCAATAACCCTTGCGGGGTGAAATCGTCAGACTCTAGGCGCGCGAATTTCGAGGAATGAAGCGTACTTCAGTACGCTGCAATGACAAGACAATTTGCAGCAACGCAGGAGCTGGCGATTTATGCCCTTCAGGGTGCTTTTTGCGACGCCATCAATTATAACACGCTCCGCGGAGATGGCAACGAAGACGCGGTGGCGCCGGAGTGCAGCACTTTATGGGCAAGTTCACCTACCGTGCAGGTCTTCAGCTCCGGGTGCCGGTAGATAGTCACTTTGGCCGGGTCGTCTTGTAATTGGCTGATCTTTTCAGGCGGCGGTTCATCGAGTCGGCCAAAAGCCCAGACGGCCCGGCCCCGCACCTCCGGGTCGGCGGAGTCGAGATATTGCGTGAGGTATAATCCCGCCTTTTTTTCGCGCATTAACTCTGGTCGAGCGCCGGCCAGTCGGCCGATTCCCCAGATCAGGCCGCGCTGCAGCATCGGCAGTTCGAGAAAATTGCCTTCCTCCCTCATATTGGCCACCGTCATATGGGCATATTCGCCGGCCAGGCCGGCATGACAGGCCATGACCTCAGCCATTGCCTCGGGCACCCCCCAGCCGATGCCGCCGGACTCGTCGTTTAACATCCACATAAAGCGCCGCATTACGATCCGGGCCGCCTCCATGTCTTCATCGGCAAGGGCGGCAACGAGCTGTCCCAATGCGGTGACCGCGCGCCATTTCACCATTTCATCGGTATGGCAGAGGAAACCGATCAGGAAATTGATCAGATGGTGGCGGGGATATTTATCCTGGAGGGCCAATATCCCGGCCAGGTCGCCGGCGGCAAGCATGGAGATGATGGATTTCTTGAGAGTCCGGTTCCGCATAATCTGAAGGGTTTTACCTTAACCTTGTTTGACCTTTGGGTAATTCCGGCAAGATTGCCGGCAGCGGTTTCACGATATGCCGGGTTTTGAGGATGCCCGGTCAGCTCCGGCATGACGGCTTGCCTGCTTTTTCCCGGACGGTGCCATGATATTTTGCGAGTTTGTCAGAGTTGCAGAGTTCGCAAAAACGGATTTACCGCCTCATTTGAGGAGCAAGGTCGCAAAACCGAGTACAGCAAAGCCGGCTTCATGCCAGCAGGGCAACCAGCCGTTCGGCCAGGCGCTCGCTGGAAAAGAGCAGGGATTCGATATCGAGATAATCAAGGGCATGGCGGTCGTAGAGGACCTTGGCCTTTTCCGGAAAACCGTCTTCCGGTTCTGCCGCCCAGAAAAGAACGCGCTGGGGGATCATCGGCAGTACCGCGAACTCCAGGGCCAGCGAGGCCGAACTGCCGCCGAAGGGGCGGCCGCCGGCCTGTTCCGCCCCGGCCACGACCTCGGCTGGTTCCCTCTTGCCGAAGATTTTGGCGATCGGTCCTTCGGAGTAGGTGGCCAGGGTTCTGACCTTGGAAATGGAATTCGGCATGCTCTCCATGCCGATCCACTCGCCTCCCGGCCTCCGGCCGCCGCCGGAATATGCGTAATTGTAGAGGAGGATCTGGTCCCGGGGGTCTTCCGGCTCGTTGCCGTTAAGAAGCAGACCCTCCTTGCGCAGTTCGACTGCCTGGCCCAGATAGTTGAAGAACAGGGCCGGTTCACGGTACACGGCGCCGATCCTGGGGGCGAGGCTGCTGAAATCCGCCTTGGTGATTTTCTCCCGCAGATGGGCGACCAGGCCGAGGGCGCGCTGCCGGGAAGCGTCTTCAAGGGCGACTCCGGCTCCTTCCACCACCAGTCCTTCAAGCCTGATATAGGGGCATTTTCGCGGCTCGACCCCGGTGGCGCAGACCGCCGCGGCAAAGGCCAGGCAGGCGGGGTAACCGCATTCCCCGCAGTTGCTCTTCGGGGTCCGGGCGACAATCTCCAGGGGGTTCATCAGGCGGTTTTCCGGATCGCCTTGACCATCGCCGCGCCGAGTTCCCGGCAGGCGGCGAAGTCCTCTTCCCGGGGCACATTCTTGACCTTGAGGCCGGGGTGGGCCAGTTCGAGCCCCATATCTTCCAGGTAGCCGTTGATGTGCTTGACCGCTTCGCCGCTCCAACCGAAGGAGCCGAAGGCCGCCGCCACCTGGTTCTTGGGCCGTAATCCCTTGAGATAGGTAAGAAAGTCGGCCAGGGTCGGCATGATGTTGTTGTTCAGAGTCGGGGAGCCGAAGATCAGCGCCCCGGCATCGAGCACCTCGGTCATCACGTCGCTGCGGTGGTTGACCTTGAGGTTAAGCATCTTTGCCTCGATCCCAGCAGCGGCCATTTCGCTGCAGATCGCCCTGGCCATCAGTTCGGTGCTGTGCCACATGGTGTCGTAGATCACCAGGGCCTTGTTGCACAGGGTATGGCTGCTCCACTTATCATAGGCCTCGACGATGATGCCGGGATTTTCCCGCCAGATCAGGCCGTGGTCCGGGGCGATCATTTCAATTTCGATGCCCAGTTCGCCGACCTTGGCCAGGAGGCGCTGGACATTCGGGGAAAAGAGCATCAGGATATTGGCGTAGTACTTGGTGGCCTCCTGGAACAGGTCACACTGGTCAACCTCGTCGGCAAAACGCTCGGCGGTGGCGAGATGCTGGCCGAAGGCGTCGGAGGAGATCAGGAGCTTGTCCTCGTTGACGTAGGAGAACATCGAGTCCGGCCAGTGCAGCATCGGGGTTTCGATAAAGGTGACGGTTCTCTTGCCGAGGCTGATCGTATCGCCGGTCTTCACCACCTCGAAGGGCCAGTCTTCCCGGTGGAAATGGTCGAGCATCGCCTGCCTGCCGTTTTTGGAACAGAAGAGCTTTTCCGGCTTGATCAGGTCGATTACCTCCGGCAGCGAGCCGGAGTGGTCCATTTCGACATGGTTGACGATCAGGTAATCGATTTTTTCCGGTTCGGTCAGTTCGCGGATATGAAAGAGCAGTTCGTCGCGGAAATTACGCTTGACCGTGTCGAACAGGGCGATTTTTTCGTCCTTGATAAGATAAGCGTTATAGGTGGTGCCCCGGTTGGTCGAATAGCCGTGGAAGTCACGGATGTTCCAGTCCACCGCGCCTACCCAGAAAATATTCTCTTTAATCTCTCGTACACTCATTTGTTTCTCTCCCTGCTTAGCCGCCGCCCGCCTTTTCTCCGGCGACGGCGCAATGTTTATATAGATTTTTTGCCGTTACAGAGCGATATGCCCGAAAGCCGATGGGCTCGCAATGACGTGGAAAAGCGGTTTTGCTCCGGTTTGGCAACAGCCATCAACTTTGACAAACACGCAAAAAGTCTCGGGGATGGCTAAGCAAAAAGTTCGATAAACAAGGGGTGGTGCATCCCAAGGGTTCAGTTTAATCCTCCCTTGAGGAGGGCACTTTCTTCGGGGCGTACTTTTGTGACTGTGGCCATACATGTGGTATGCCGAAGCAGCAAAAATACGTCACGACGCAGTAGATCGGATTGCATGCCCCTTTTGGGTTCTTTTTGACGCCATCAACCCTGGCCGGGGCTTATCCTGCCGGCGGCGGCGTAAACAGCCGCCGGCCCAGTTCCTGATCCAGGGCGAACAGGCCGCTCGCGTCCTTACCGATCAGCTTCAGTTTATCGAGAACGGCGCCGACCCCGGCCTCCTCCTCGACCTGCTCCGAAATGAACCACTGCAGGAAAATATTGGTGGCGTGATCCCGTTCATCCAGGGCCAGATTGGTCAGGTCGTTGATCAGGCCGGTGACCTTCCGTTCATGGGCCAGGGTGGCCTCGAAAACGTCCAGGGCCGACTCCCAGTCGGTCGGCGGCTGGGCGATCTTCTCCAGAACGACCCGGCTGCCCCTTTCGTTGACAAAGTCAAAAAACTTCATGGCGTGGAACATCTCTTCCCGGGCTTGCTGCCGCATCCAGTTGGCGAAGCCGGCCAGCCCGGTCTGCCCGCACCAGGCCGACATCGACAGGTACATATAGGAGGAATAGATCTCGGCGTTGATCTGGCCGTTCAAGGCCGGGGCCATTTTTTTGCTCAGCATATCAGCTTTTCCACAGTCCGTGTTTATTGCAGTATTCCCGGGCGGTGACCTCGCCGGCGTCGATGGCGAAAACCGCCTCGGGGGCGTCGCCGGGTTTCAAGAACTGCCGATAGGCCTTGTCGCCGGCGATCAGCTCGATCCACTCGATATAATGGCTCTCCTCCATGGGATGGGGGTCGGAGCCGATCTTGACCTTGTAGCCGGCCGCGGTTTTCTCGATCACCGGCACGTGCTTTTCCTTGGCAGCGTCGACGGTGTTGGCGGTATAAAGCTTCATCTCCTCACCACAGCAGACCAGGCTGCCCTCGCCGCCGTGTATTACCTCGACGATGTTGCCGCATACCTCGCATTTGTATATTTCCAGTCTTTCAGCCATTTTTCTCTCCTTTTTAATTTGATGAATTCACAAAAGGTCAAAAAAACCTTTCTTCGACAGGCTCAGGATGAGCGGACCTATTGATTAACGTTCGTACCTGGCTTGTCGAAGTGCGCTTCATTAATCTTGATGAATTCGCGAAAAGTCGAAAAAAGCTGTCATTTCGAACGCATGTGAGAAATCTTACTCTTTAACCAATTGGAACTATTAAGATTTCTCACATGCGTTCGAAATGACAGCTTTTTTCGAC
>JAWOIQ010000171.1:0-16706 GCA_046484585.1 Desulfurivibrionaceae bacterium | reverse complement strand
GAACGGCGTGAACGGAGACGACGCCCTCCATGGATCGACAAACCTCGATCTCTCCCTGATTCCAGCCAGCGTCATCAAGATACTTACCGGGCTGGTCGCCTTCGAGGAACTGGGTCCCCATTATCGGTTCAGGACCGAATTTTTCATCGATGCCGGCAATAATCTCTACATCAAGGGCTACGGCGATCCCTTTCTGATTTCGGAAGAGGTGGAACAGATCATGATCTCCCTGAAAAAATCGGGGTGCCGGACTATCAACGATATTTATCTGGATGACAGCAGCCATCGGTTGGCCACGATGGCCGATGGCGTGGGCAACAGCCTCAACCCTTACGATGTCGCCTCTTCGGCCCTGGCCGTCAACTTCAACACCATTAATGTAAGAGTCGACCCGAACGGCACGGTGCACACCGGCGAACCCCAGACCCCGCTGCTGCCGATGATGACAAGGATCGCTGAAAACCTGGCGCCGGGGCTGCACCGGATCAATGTCTCCCTGAACCAAACCGACTCGTTGCAGTTAACCGGCCAGCTGTTCAGAAGTTTCCAGGAGCGGTCGGGTATTACCGGACAGGGGGTGATCGCTTCCGGCCGGGCCCCGGCCGGCAAGCCCCTTTACATCCATTACTCGAGTAAAACCCTGAATGAGTTGATTGAAGGGCTGATGCGCTATTCGAATAATTTTATCGCCAACCAGATATTTCTACAAATCGGCGCGAAGCACTTCGGTTATCCCGCCACCTGGGAGAAGGGCCGGAGGGCGGTCCGGGATTTTATCGAGAAGGACCCGGAACTTGCCAAAGCCGCGATCAGGATCGAGGAAGGTTCCGGACTGTCCAGGAAAAACCGACTGACCGTGCCCGCCATGCTGCGCATTCTCGAGCTGTTCAAGCCCCACGCCCGTCTACTCCCAGAAAAAGACGGCGTCCTCCTGAAATCCGGCACCCTGACCGGGGTCTATTCCTACGCCGGTTATCTTAGCAAAAACGATAAACTGGACAACTTCGTGATTATTCTCAACCAGAACCGGAACACTCGGGATGAGATCCTGAAAATTCTCCGAACAACCGCCGAATCAGCGGAGAAGATAGGAAGGGTGAGGAGTGAGGTGAGGACAGGTTCAAGGTTCAAGATCCAAGGTTCAAGGACATTGGACGGGTTCAAGCTGCAAGATTAAGGACCTAAGGACAGCTGCAAAGAAAGGGCGATGACGGTGTGGAGTAAGAAGTTAAGGAGTGCTATCGTCAACCTTCTTGCCCCTTGCATCTTGGATCTTGAACCTGTCCTTAACCTTGCCCCTTGCATCTTGGATCTTGAACCTGTCCTTAACCAGGGAACGTGACCGGACAGCGCACCGAGGTCCCTGCTTTGTTTGCGAACAGCAGATAGCCGTTCTCCCGGCCGAACAAAAAGAGATCCCGGGTGATCGCCACATCCTTGGTGCAGTACTCGATAATCTTGTCGATCCGCCCCTCCTTGTACCACTGCAGGGCCATCAGGCCGTCCGCCGTCTTTTTGACCTTCAGGGTCTGGCCGGCCAGGCCGTCCAGACTGATCCGGTAGCCGAGACGGTTCTTGACCTCTTCAAGGATATCGAGGGTGGGCAGCGCCGTCAGATCGAAAGAGGTATAGGCCGACAGCACCGAATTATCGAAACGCTTGTTGTTGAAGCCTATCACAAGATCAAGCTCCTTGAGGCGGTCGATAAAATCGCCGATCTCATCGTCCCGGTAGACAAAAAACCGGTCCGGTCCGGAATCGTAAAGGACCACGATACTGATCCCCATGCGCTCGGCCCGATGCCAGCCGCCGACCTCGGCGGCGGATCTTCTGGTCTCCACGTCGAAGACCCCGTAGCGCGACACGGCCGGCAGGACGGCGGGAAGATTTGCCTCCCCGGCCGCCTCCTCGATATCCAACCGGGCCAGCCGTTGAACAGAGAGTTTCTCACCGGCAAGCCATGACAGCAGGCAAAGGGCCGCTTCCTTGTCGATGGGCCGGTTGCCGGAGCCGCATTTGGGGGAATGGACACAGGAGGGGCAGCCGGTCTCGCAGGGGCAGTTGGCGACCGCTTCAAGGCCGGCTTTCAGAAGTTCGGCGAACTGCTCGAAGGCCTGGCGGCAAAGGCCGACTCCGCCCGGATGACCGTCGTAGATGAATACGGCCGGCCCCTCGATGGTCGGATGAAACGGGTAGGCGATGCCGCCCACGTCGTTGCGGTCGCAGAGGACCAGAAGCGGGAAGATCGAGATCAGGACATGCTCCATGGCATGGATGCCCCCCATGAAATGGCGCTGTTCCCTTTCCATGCGGCGCTGAAGCTTTTGCGGAATCTCGATCCAGATGCCCTCGGTTTCAAAAACCACCGGAGGAAGTTCAAGCCTCTCGGTGCCGATCAGCTGGTGCCCCTTGACCAGCCGCCGCTGAAAGCCGGTGACCGTTTCGATGACCCGCAGCCTGCCGAGGGCAACCTGAAAGTTCTCTTCCTCCTTGCCGTTTTTAACCGACATCCTTTCAAGTACGGCGAGTATTTCGGTTTCCTTATTGGCAAGGGGCCTGGTGAAATAATTGACATTGCGCCGGGTCGCACGGATTTCGCCGCCTTCAAGATCGAGGCTGTCGACCAGCCAGGTCCTGCCCCGATGCAGATAGACCCCGCCGGGGTGGCATTCCTTCATGCTCCGCAGCCAGTCGATCCTGCCGAGCAGTTCATCACTGCGCTTCTCCTTGATGGCCAGGGATCGGCCGCTGCCCCGCAGATCCACCTGGCGGTGAGGATAGCGGCGGGCCGTGTACCAGGTGCCTCCGTCGCCGGTCAGGAGGAGATCGCCGGAATTATTCAGTTCGGCCAGGGCCTTCTTAGCGGGCTCGGCGCTCAGCAAGGCGCTGTCGACCCTGAGGGGCAGTTCCGCCGCGG
Organism: Desulfurivibrionaceae bacterium; assembly: GCA_046484585.1. Classification (GTDB taxonomy): domain Bacteria; phylum Desulfobacterota; class Desulfobulbia; order Desulfobulbales; family JAGXFP01; genus JAGXFP01. Next base: position 13,789 of record JAWOIQ010000171.1, on the reverse strand, counting down.
CGCAGATCAGGTGTCTTTTCAGGATCTCGATATTGCCGGGGTTCAAAACCGCCGCTTCGACCTCCCGATTAAAAAAATTGGCCGGATTCCGCATGAAGTACTGGTCGAGAGCGTCTTCCTGGCCGACCATGACCACCAGGGAATCCCGCTGCCGCCGCCCCACCCGGCCGCCCCGCTGCCAGGTCGCCATCACGGTGCCCGGATAACCGACCAGGATGCAGATATCCAGTTCGCCGATATCGATGCCCAGTTCGAGGGCACTGGTCGAAATCACCCCCAAGAGACTGCCCTCGCTCAACCGGGTCTCGATCTCCCGGCGCTCTTCGGGCAGGAAACCGGCCCGATATGAGGTCAGCTTGTCGTGTTCGCCGCCGAGCCTGGCCCTGGTCCAGACATAGATCAGTTCGGTCATCTTGCGGGACTGGGTGTAGACAATCGTCCTTAACCCCCTTTTCAGGGACGCCTCCAGCATTTGGCTGGCGGCGTGGGAGGCACTGTCATGGGGATTTAAAAAAATAAAATGACGGCCGGAGCGGGGCGCGGTGCTTTCGGTCACCGTTTCAACCTCGCGGCCGAGCAAATCGACGGCCAGTTCGGCGGGATTGCCGACCGTAGCCGAAGACATGACAAAACGGGGCGCGGAACCGTAATGGCGGCAGATCCTGAGCAGCCGGCGCAGCACCCCGGCCATATGGCTGCCGAATACCCCCCGATAGGTGTGGACCTCGTCGATGATCACATGGCTGAGTTCCTGCCAGAGCCCGCTCCAGCGGTCATGGTAGCCGAGCATCGAAAGATGGAGCATGTCGGGATTGGTAATCAGGATATCGGGCAGCTGGTCCCTGATCTTGCGACGGTGGTAGGAGGATGTGTCGCCGTCGCAAATCGCTCCCCGGGGCGGTAATCGCTTACCAGAGGGGAGATTGGTCAATCCTGGGTTGCTTATCCCGTGATTGGTTACCCGGGGGGGCGTGGTGTTGCGGATGAAACCGGCCAGGTTGTCGACGGCCTTGAGCTGATCCTGGGCCAGAGCCTTGAGCGGGAAAAGGTATAACGCCCTGCCGCCGCCGTTCATGATATTTTCAAAGACCGGCAGATTGTAGATCAGGCTTTTGCCGCTGGCGGTCGGGGTGGCAACGATAACATCCCGGCCCCGCCGGATCAGATCGATGGCCGTTACCTGGTGGCGATAGAGTTTATCGAAACCGGCCGAAGCGAGGGCCTCGGCAAGGGCGGCCGGCAGAGGTTCGGCGAGTTCCCCGAAACGGGACGGTTGGCCCGGAATCTCTTCATGATGAACTACCTGGGGGCCGAAACGGGGTGAATTTTTCAGGGAACTGATATATTCTTCTATTCCGGAAGCACCGGGGTGATCTTTTCCGTCCATAAGGCCGCCTGCTCGCATTAAAAAAAACATAACCGTTCAGCAGCACCGCATCTTCGGACGATCGGCCCGGCTTACGTACACGAGGTACGCGGCACCGGCCCGCTTGTCCAAATCTGCACCACTGCTGAACGGTTACGGTCCGGCGGTTTTGGATACTTTGGCGATCGCCCCGGTGAACGGTTACAAAAAAACAATTGCCCAGCCTAATCAGATGAGGCTGAAAGCAAAAGAAAAATATCCATTCGGTTGCCCGAAAACAACCTGGATGATATTTTAAATTGTCCGGAATGATCAGCTTTGACGAGTTCGCGGAACCTTAAAAAATCAAGTCATTGCGAGCGCCCTGACGCAATCCGGAAAACATGCAAGATGCAATTACAGACTAGTGAAGTAAAAATTTTCCACGAAGCCGTCACGGATCCAGGATTCTAATTAAATCCACAAACGTGTTGACCCAAGGTTTCGAAACAACTAGATAAGTGTGTTTCGGAAGCAAACCGCGGTAAAATTCATAAAACCCTTCCTTCGGCAGACTCAGATGAGCGGGGTAACTTACAGGCTCAAGGTTTAACGAAGTATTTTTTTTGATTTAACCTGCACAATATTCTTATCGAAGTGCGGCACCATTAATCTTCAACGACTTTTTGCGACGCCATCATTAAATCAAGGTATCCTGCAATGACAACAATTGCCACCCTAGGCCCGGAGAACTCTCTTGACTGGCAGGCGGCACGCCGCTTTAAACCAGAGGCCGAGCTTATCACTTTTCCGAGCCCCTCTGCCCTGATCAACGCCTTCGCCCAAGGCCGGGCCGATCTGGCCGTGATCCCGGTCTACAACACCAGGGACGGGGAAAGCCGTGAATTTTTCCGGGCCATGGCCATGCTGCGGGGCGGCTACTGGATCGACAATATGGTCCTGCCGATTCATCTTTCCCTGGGCACCATCGACCACGACAGCAGACTTGCGCTGATCGTCGGCGAAACCTATCACCTTAAACAGTGCTCCGAATTTCTCGCCGACAATTTTCCCGATATATCGACCATGGCCACCAACAACCTGGAACAGGATCTGGCCGCGATCAGCAGCGGCAAGCAGACCGACCGGGGAGTAATCGCCCCGGAAGGAGTCCTGAAAGCGCATGGCCTCAAGATCAGGGAAAGGGAAGTCGCGCCATACAACCGGACCCGCTACGCCATTCTGGGCCGAATTCCTACCCCGCCCAGCGGCTACGATGCCACCGCCCTGATTACCGCCCCGCTCCAGGATCGGGTGGGGCTGCTCTTCGACACCCTGGGCGAGTTTTCCCGCCGGGGCATCAACATCCTCGACATGCGCACCGAAAACGACCTGAAGACCCAGCGCATGCAGTTCTACATCGAGGCGGAGGGCCATATTGACGATCAAAATGTCAAGCAGGCCCTGGAGCGCATCGAAAACCATATCATCCAGGAACCGGGGGCGATCAAGGTGCTGGGCAGTTTTCCCCGGGTCGACATGCGGACCAAGCTGATCGGCAGGATCGGTTTTATCGGCACCGGCGACATGAGCCTCTGGTTCGCCGACCGCCTTGAAAACGAGGGTTACGGGATCATCATGACCGGCCGGAGTACGGAAGTTACCCCGGAGCAGATGATCGACCAGGTCGACGTGGTGATTATCTGCGTACCGATCAGCGCCACTCCCGGCGCCATCGAGAAGTACGGGCCGCTGCTCAAGGACGGCCAGGCCCTGATTGTTATGGCCGGCGAGGCCGAGGCTCCGCTGGAAACAGCAATGCGGCGATGCAGCCCCGGGGTCGAACTGATGCTGGCCCACAACCTCTGGGGGCCCCAGGCGGCCACCATGAAAGACAAGAATGTCACGGTGGTCCGGACCCCCCGGAGCGGAGTCCTGTGCAGCGAGTTCGAATCCTTCCTCTACAAACACGGTTCGATCATCAGCCGCGACACCCCGGTCAAGCATGATAAGTTGATGGGGGTCAGTCAGAAACTACCCACGGCGATTTCGATGGCCATGGCCATGGCCCTGCGCGACAACGAAATAGCCCCCGACGATATCGGCGCCCATTCGACCCTGACCTCGCTCTATGGTATTCTGGCGATGAGCCGACTCCATGCCCAGAACCCGAGAACCTACGGGGAGATTCTGTCCAGCAAGGGGGAGGGACGCGCCATAATAAGCGATTTCGTCAAGAATCTGATCACCATCCAGGAGCTGGCCGAGGAGGGCAAAATCAGCCAATTATGCGAGATTATCGAGCAAAATCGTCAATTTCTCACCGAGGATTTCCTGAAGGATCGGATGAAACAGTCGTTGGCAGTGGACAACACCCTTGGCCGGATCCTCAAGCCATGAACGGGGTATCGTGATGGACAGCCCCTATATCTGGATCGCGCCCCCGCTGGTCGGCGCCCTGATCGGTTACCTGACCAACTATGTGGCAATCCGCATGCTGTTCCGGCCCTTGACCCCCTGGCGGCTGTTCTCCATCCGGATTCCGATGACCCCGGGGGTAATCCCCTCCAAAAGACACGATCTCGCCCAGAACATGGGCCGGATGGTCGGCGATCATCTCCTTACCAGCGGCGATGTCACCAAGGCGCTTTCGGCCGAATCGTTCCAGGCCGAACTCCGCAACCTGATCGAGACCAGGGTCGACGATTTTCTAAAAAAGGATCTGGGCCCCCTGCCCTCCCTGATTCCCCAGCAATTCCGCGCCTATTTCAAGGAATGGCTAAAGATCAGCCGCACACGGGTGATGGAACATCTCCATAACCATCTTGACGACGAGCATTTCGAAAACGCCCTGCGCAAGGTTCTGGCCGAGCGATTTTCCGACTTGGGCGACCGCAACCTCCGGGAGATGGTGGCGCCGGAAATGCTTGCGAACCTGGGGGGGTTCCTGGAGGACACCGCCACCGATCTGCTTAACAGCCCCGAAGTTGAAAAATGGCTTACCGACTATCTCGACCGGCGCCTTGAAGAATTCCTGGAAAACGATCGCGCCCCGGCCGATCTTATTCCAGGCGATCTGAGCAGCCAGCTCCTTAACCGCCTCGAAGGGGAAACGCCCGGGCTTCTCCATAAGCTGGCCGATACGATCCGGGAGCCCGCCATGCAGAGCCGGATTGTCGACACCCTCTGCCGGGCGGTCGATGGCATCACCGCCTCCCTCGGTCCCATGGCCTCGATGCTGGGGAATTTTATCAAGCCCGAGACGATCCGCAACAAGATCAACGACTACCTGGACCGCAACGGCGACCAGCTCGCCGAATGGCTCCTGGACGAAACGGTCCAGGCCCAGGTCGCGGCGGTGTTGAGGGAGAAAGCCGATTCCCTGCTGAACACCCCCCTTAAAGTATTACTGGAAGATGTCGAACAGAGCAAAATCGACGATGCCCGCACCGCCGTGGCCGGCCGGATCATCGATTTCGTCAAGGATCCGGATACGGTCAGAACAGTCGGCAACCTGTTGCGGGACAGCTTTAATACCTGGGGAGAGCGGGACTTGAACGAACTGCTGATCCTGCTGTTCGGCCCCGAAGGCCCAGCCAAAACCGAGAAAAAAGTAGCCGACGAGATTATCGGCCTGGTCCGCTCCCGCAACTTCAAGGAAATGCTCGACCGGCTGCTCTCCGACCTGATCGAAAACCGATTAATAACCAGGCCGATCGGCCAACTCGACTCCCTGCTGCCCGAACAGGTCAAGGAGGGGATTAACGATTTTCTTCTGGAGCAAACCACCGCCATATTGGCCAAGGAAGTCCCCGACCTGGTCGACTCCCTGAAGATTAGCGAGATCGTCACCCGCAAAGTCGACTCCCTCGATCTCTTGAAACTGGAGGGCCTGCTCCTCAGCATCATGCAGGAGCAGTTCAAGTACATCAACCTCTTCGGCGGCCTGCTCGGCTTTATCATCGGCCTCTTCAATCTGCTCTTCCTGCTGGGCCGCTAAACCAATGGCGGCGATCCCTTTGGCCAGGCTCATCCAAGCGAGGCAGCTTGTCGAAGCGAGCTCCATCCAAAGACCGCTAATTTTGAGCCTATCGAAGCACCCTTCATCCAGAACCGCTCATGCCGAGCCTGTCGAAGCACCCGGTGATTATCGCTGGCCCAATTATTTTTATAATGTATATTGACCGTTTAAAGCTGAGTTGAGACAGCTTGTCTGCTCGCACGAAACTTATGCCCTGTGGGTGCAAACGTATCCTGAATCTCTGAGCCCTTTCCCATCCCATAACTTCCGGAACCGATGGCACTGATCGACAATCCCGAAAAAAAGCGGATTATCCTGCCGGCATCCCTGCGCCAAAGGATTACCGACCATTGCCGCCGGAAACTGTCGGGCCGCTTCCTGGCCGAAGAAGAACAGAACCGCAAGGCCTACGGTCTGCTGGCCGGGGAAACCGGCTCCGAGCTGATCACAGTAAAGGCCTGCCTGCCCCTGCTGAAAAACGCCCGGTCCACCGAACCCCACCGGGGCTTCATGGACCGGATGATGCAGGAACACGCCATCGAGTCCGAAACACCTCTGGCCAAACGGGGCTGGGTGGCCGACCCCGCCGAACTGACCGGCGCCGTCTCAAAATTCAAGGCTCAGGGCCTCTCCCTTATCGGCTCCTACCATATGCACCGGGTAGCCTGGGAGCACGACAAGGACCGCGACACCCCCACCACCCTTGACACCATTCTCGGCAAGGATTCTCGCTTGATCATGATGATAATATCAATGGTCGACCCGAACCAGCCGACGATCAGGGCCTTTTACGAAGGCAGGCAAGACCGGGAAATTCCCATTTCGATAGTCGACTAGGTAATGGACCTCGACTTCTGAGATTTTCGCGACCACTCCCAAGGCCGCTTTCGGGGATGCTTTCCGCGCCGAAATTATCGCAGCGGCGAAAAATGGATGGAAGCCCTGGAACAGACAAGCCTGACCAGTCACACTTCCGTTGCGTGAGGAGTAAGGAGTGAGCAGTGAGGAGAAAAGGCTTTTAACACGCTCTTTTTTTCTTGCTCCTCACCCTTCACTCCTCACTCCTTACTGGCCGAAGCGCGACTTGAAGAAGATACATACCTGCCGTTCTTTTTCGATTTTGTCGCCTATCCCACAATTACCAATGAGGCATTGCGCGAGCATATCGACTCAAAAGGAATTACGATTTATAGAAAGGAGCGGAAGGAGTAAAAAACTTGAGAAGGTTGCCGAAATACAAGGCTTTATGGGAATAAATATAGTTAGAATCGACAAAAACTGATATTATTCAATCATGATCACAGAAAAAGACAAAAAGACAATTCAGGATATCGCTCGCAAATACCACGCCTTACGGGTAATTTTGTTTGGTTCGGCACTCTCCGAAACGGCTGAAAGCCGGGACATCGATATTGCCGTTGAAGGGATCGCCGACCAGGACTTTTTCGCCTTCTACGGCGAACTGCTCTGTGCGCTTTCGAAGCCGGTCGATGTGGTTGATCTTTCTAAAAAGAGCAAATTTATCGAACTGGTCTTGAAGGAAGGGGTCCCGCTCCATGCCTGATTACCGTCTGCGCATCGACGCCGAATACGAGGCCATTGAGCATACCTTATCGGCACTTCCTCGGAAAGCATTGCCTCAACTATCCGAACTCGAGTTGGCCGGTGTCGCCGCCCTGCTGCATAATTTCTATAACGGTATGGAAAACGTATTAAAGCAGGTGTTCAAGGCCAAAGGCTCGCTTATTCCCGGCGGCTCATCCTGGCATCGCGATTTTATTGCTTGCAGCCGGCCAACAGGGTATCCTTTCTGAAAACCTCATCTCAGAACTTAGCCGTTTCCTCGCATTTCGCCACTTTTTCAGCCACGCTTACTCCCTCGATCTTTTCCCCCATCGCATGGAACCCCTCGTGCAGAGGGCCAACGATTTATTCAATCAGTTTAAATCGGAAATAAACAATCAGGATCTATAACACGTCACGAAACGGGGTCTCGAACACGTCACGAAACGGGGTCTCGAAAAGTAACAGAATCTAAGCAGGTTTTGTTTCGAAATATGGCATTTCAAGACCTGTCTAGTGGCATAGGTCTTTGAAATATCATTTTTCTTATTTTCCAAGACCTAATAACCCTAAGCCTCCGCTTTCGTTGCAAAAAAGATTATTTATTCAATCAAATCAGAATCTTATGCAACATTTGCCAGACAAATAGTTGACCCTTTTCTTTTTACTTGCTTCGGCCCTTTTGTTGGGAAGCCGCTGGCAGCCCGGCTATCGCCGCTTCATTGGGGCGGGGCCACCGTGCCGCGGTAAAACACTTCGCATTCATAACCAGGCAGGATTTCTATCCCCTCCTGGAGCAGGTTCAGGGCCGGACCGGTCAGGGAGACGAGAATATTCGGCTTTTCCACCACCGGTTCCTGGAATGGACCGTGGATTTGTTGCTCAACGATGGCGCAACCATCGGCGTCGACCACCGCCATGGTCACATCATTGAAGCGCTCATTGACGAAATCCAGCCCGCCCTGCAGGGCGATGCGGTTCTCGTCCGTCGCCATGGCCACGTCCAGCGCCTGGGCCACCCCATGCTCAACCTTCCAATCGGAAACCAGCCGGCGAATCTCGCTGCTCCCCCCGGATCCTCGAAAGATGCTGGCGAAGTTGTACCCCTTGGTGACCACCAGCCCCAAGGGCCCGGTAAAAAACAAGGCGCCCACGTCAACCAGGTTGAAGTTCTGGCTGGACTCGATCCGGGCAAGCATCTGGTCGAGGTCCATATTTTCGAGGATGAGGTCGACGCCCCGCAGAGTGGCTTCGCCGTCGGCACTCCAGGTCGGTCTCTTGGCGGTTTTTCCCTGGATCAACAGGTTTGCCGAGAAATTCATCGTGCCTTTCGCCACCTTCTCGGGCGAAAGGGTCTTGAAAAAATCATCGACATTGAATTTGGCCAGGGCAAAGCGGACCTGATATTGGGGAATCGCGCCGGTAAAATCAGCCCGCACGCTCCCCGAACCCTGGCCGCCGAAGACGCGAAGGGCAACCGGTTTAAGCTCGAAAACCCCGTCCCGGCCGGCAAGCGAAACCTGCAAGTCGGAGGCGGCGACAAAGTCTTTGGTCCGAACCTCACCGCAGGCAATCTCCGCCGTCAGGGACAGGTTCTTCAGCAGATCTGCCGTTTTCCCGCTCGCCAGCTGCAAACGGCGCAGGTCAAGAGTGCAATCCCCGGCCTCGAATGCCAGCCCGGATTTTTTATCCGCGTATGCCAGGGTCAGGGCCGCCAGGGAAACTTCGCTTAAATCCAGGCCGAATATTCTTCTTTCTGTCGCCTTCGGTTTCTCGAAATTGAACCGGCCGTCGCGGTCACGTTCGATCGAAACCATGGGTTTTTTCAAGGCGATCTTATTGATGCGGACTTGGGTCAGCAGCAGAGGGAGGAGATCGATTCCCAGCCTGGCTTCCTTGGCGGAGGCGAAGTCCGTCCCGCGGCTATGAAGGTGGACGTCTTCCAGGGTAACGAGTAGCCCCGGGAAAAAAGCGATTCCCAGCCGGCCTCCGACGCGGACTTCCATCCCCAAGGCCCTTGTAGCGGCCGCTTCCAGGTCGGGTTTGTAGGAATTGAGGTCTACCAGATACATCACGGCGACGGCAATGCCTATAATGAGAGCACAGAAACCGCCAACGGCGTAGAGGATGATTTTGAGCGATTTTGACATAGGCCTGGCCTGATTTAAGGACATCCATAAAATTATAAGTTGCGCTTCTCTTTGTCAGCTGTTAGCTCCTTTCGTATTCGTTGAGAAAAGCATACCACAAGACAGCCGTGCCGTGCTCGCTGTCGTAAACGAGCATCGATCCTGTCTTTTTGTGATCCTGTTTTTAGACAATTTTTCGACAATAATGTACTGTTTTGAAAAAAAACCCGGACTAGGAGAGATCGATAAGCCATAAGGAGGCGCCATGCGGATAAAAGGTCTAGAAGACAATCAAGGCCCGCTCTGGCAGAGGATTCTGTTCCGGATTATGGGGCGGCGCCCCGGCGGTGTTCCCGCGCCGCTGCGGGTCTACGGGCGAAAGCCGAAAATACTGCGCTCCTTTTTGGGCCTGGGAAAATCGGTCCGGGAGCCGGGGGATCTTTCCGAGAGGCTCAAGCGCCTGGCCATGTACTGGACGGCGCGCCAGGTCGAATGCCCCTTCTGAGTCGATCTGACCGATCGTCTCGCCCGTGAGGCGGGAATTACTTCGCAAGAGATCGTCGCCCTGTCCGATTACCGGGAAAGCGAGATCTTCACCGACCTGGAAAAAGATATCCTCTCGTACGCCGAAGCGATGACCTCCACTCCGGCGCGGGTCTCCGATGACCTTTTCCGACGGCTATCGGAACAGCTTTCCCCCGAGCAGCTGGTGGAGCTGACCGCCTCGATCGCCCTCGAGAATTTCAGCGCCCGCTTCAACCGGGCCTTCGGGATCGAACCGGGCGGATGACACTCGTTCGCTGTGCAGAAAAGGAATCTGCTTTTAACTTTTGTTTTGCCGATACTCGCTTTCGCTCCCCGGTGTCCGAAAATCAGGATGCAAAGTTTCTTCGTTTTCTCTTGCTGCCCACGTATTTCCAATCATAAAGCCGAGTTGAGTAGCTTGTCTGCTCGTACGAGACTTATGCCCTTGCGATATAAAAATTGTTTTTTTTGTTGGTCAGTCGGGGAGCGCCCCTGTTTTCGTTAAATTTATTACTATTTTGGGAGTAATTATTGTACATCTAACCGGTAGTGTTTAATTGAATTGATGACAATTCACTTAACTAGCCGGGAAGAGATATGGATGGCGGCCGGAAACCCTTCCGGCCCAGCCAGGTCTGCCGCAATACCGATAAATATCACTCAACTTTCCGGCTTGATTAATCGCTTGATTTGGGTTTTTTATCGATGCCGGAGCCATGTGTTTCGCACCTCGGCGCCAGTGAGGAGTGAGAGGCGATCAAATCGTGGCTTAATAAAATTCATATCTCCATTTCAAGCTAATATCACAACTCGGAAAGTTGAGTATTTCAGCCAGACTCCTCCGGGAATATTGACAATTAGACAGTTTGATCATGCGCGATAAACCGCCACTTTTAAAAGCAAATGCGGCAATGACCGTTATTCCGGTGTTGCTCCTTGTTCTGCTGTTTTACCGGCAGCCGGCATGGGGCGGGGTTCTGGAAGGGGTGGTCTTCTCCCATGACGGTCCGGTTGCCGAAAGCCGGGTCATCGCCTATCCCGACTTCGAATCCCTGGTCCGCCATGAAAAATCCATCGAATCTTCCCCCGGCGAAAAGAGCGGCCAGTTCAGGCTTGAACTTCCTCCGGGTGTTTACTACCTGGTCGCGACCGGCGAACGAGACGGCCGGAAACTCTTCTCTTACCACGGCTTAAATCCGATAACCGTAAGCGACCAATACCGCTGGCTCCCCTTTTTCCTGACTCCTGAGAGAGAACCGGTCTGCAAAGAGGGGCAAGGAACGGGGATCAGCGGTCTGGTCGCATACCGGGACGTGCCACTCGACCATGGCGTCGTCTCGGTTTACAAGAGCCAGGAAGGCAAGTTCCGCGGCATGGGGCTCTTGACCAACACCATCGGCGATAACGGACTCTTCCATTTCAATCTCGAACCGGGGAGCTACGCGTTGGTCGCCCGGCAGAAGAAGAAGGAAGGCGGCATCGGCCCGGTAATGCAGGGCGATCTGTTCTGCTATCCGTCGACCAACCCGATCGTTATCGAGGAAGACCAGCTCTGCGACCTGGCCATCGAATGTTATCCCCGCGACAACCTCGAAGAGTATCTGGCCGAAGGGGCCGAAAACCCCCAGGGCCGCCGCCACGAAAAAAGACGCCACGCCTCACTCTGGGATATCCAGCCGGAAGAGGCCCAGACCCGGATTCTGGCCAGACCGGCCACCATCTCCGGCACGGTAACCGATCTTAAGGGCCGGCCCGTCGAAAACCTGGTGGTCACCGCCTACCCGTCCATGGGCATCGATCCCTTTCAGATGCACATCCTGCGGTTGATCACCGAAAACCGGGCCAGGACCGACGATCAGGGGCGCTTCAGCATCGAACTGCCCGGCGGCGGCCTCTATTATCTGCAGGCCCGGGAAAAAATCGGCGCGGCCCCGGATCGCCTCGAATACTACGGGCTTTACGAGGGCAACCAAAACCACGCAATCCTGATCAATCCCGGCGTAACCCGGAGCAAGATCAATATTCAGGTCGCGAAAATCATGCCTTTCTCGGACATTCGCGAACGGCTGCAAGGGGAAGACCATGATTAAACCAGCCATCCGCCTGTTCATATTGTCGCTGGCCCTCGTCGCAGCAACCCTTTTCGAATCAGCGGCGGCCGCACCCGCCGACCGGCAATCGCCCTCCCCTGCCCCCTCGCTCAATCTGCAAGGCCAGGTCATCAAAACCGACACCACCTGGTCCGGCACCGTCATTATCGAAGGGGTAGTGGTGATCGGCCGGGCCGCGACCCTCACCATCGCCCCCGGCACCGCGATCCGCTTCAGGAAGATCGATCGCGACCTCGACGGGACCGGCGACTCCGAACTCCGCATCCTGGGCGGCATCATCGCCGAAGGCACCGCAGGCAAACCGATCACCTTCGCCTCCGCCGAACCGGAACCCGGCCCGCACGACTGGTCCTACCTGTTGATTTACACCTCCAGCCGGCTCAACCGGATCAACTTCTGCGAATTCCGCCACGGTTTCAGCGGTCTCCAGGTGCAATTTTCGACGGCATCTGTTAAGAATTCCCTTTTTATCGATAACAATGAAGGATTGCGCTTCGGCCGGGCCGATCTGGCCGTCGAGAACAACCGCTTCGAGAACAACAATATCGGGATCAGATTCACCAGGATGGAAGGCCCGGTGCTCATCAGGAATAACGAGATCACCGGCAACAGGATCGGGATATTCCTGGTGCCGTCGGGCCAGAACATCAGGGATTTCTTCGAACCGGACCGCGGCGGCCGGGCCTGGAATACCGGACGTCTGGAGATCGGCGCCAACAACATTCACAACAATCTCGCCTACAACCTGAGTCTCGGCGAAAAGCAGCTCTGGAATCTCGATATGAGCGGAAATTACTGGGGATCCGGGCGGGATGAACTGATCGAGGCCACCATATTCGACCGGCACCGGGACCAGTCCCTCGGCAAGGTGATCTACAAACCATTTGCCGCCGAAAAAATCCCCAGCGCCGGCATCGGGGCCGACAGGTAACCGCATGGATCAATGGTATAACAGCGAACCGGAAGTCGTTGTCGAATACAGCGATCCCCAGGAAGGCTTCAAGGGCTGGCTGGTCATTGACCGGACCGTGCACCGGATCAGCGCCGGCGGCATGCGGGTCCAGGCGGGCCTTACCCGCAAGCATCTGTGCGAAATGGCCCGCAACATGACCCTGAAAATGAGGATCGCCGGGCTGCGGGTGGACGGGGCCAAATCCGGGATCGACTACGACCCGGCCTCGCCCGGCAAAACCGCGGCGGTTGCCCGTTTCCTGCAGGCCATCTCCCCATATATCCGGCATGGCTACTCGATGGGGCCCGACCTCAATATCGACATGACCGAACTACAGGCGTCTGCCGGGCAGACGATTCCCTCGATCAAGATGGCCATCGCCGCAGCCCAGGGCTGGGATATGGATTACTTCCTGAAACGATCCGAGATCCTGGCCGAAACAATCGACGGTTTCAGTCTGGGGCGACTGCGAGCCGGTTACGGAGTGGCCGCGGCGGTCCTGGCCATGCTGGACTCCTTGCGGATAAAACCTTCCGATGCGGCTATCGCTGTCCAGGGCTTCGGCAATCTGGCCAAGGCCGCCCTTTTCGGCCTTGACCGGGCCGGTTGCCGGATTGTCGCCCTGGCCGACGCCGAAAAATGTCTGATCAACGAGCAGGGCATCGATCTCAAGGAGATCCTTTATTCCGATTTATCCCTGCTTCCCGATCGGCTGAACCAGGAAGAAGTGCACCGGGCCGAAAGCCAATCCATATTCGACTGTAAATGCGACATTCTGGTGCCGGCAGCCCTGGAAAACACCGTTACCCCGCAAATCGCCGAAAGACTCAAGGTAAAAGCAGTAGTCCCCGGCGCCAATCTAGCGGTACCGGAAGAAAGCGAAGCTATCCTCGACCGGCGCGGCATTCCGGTCCTGCCAGATTTTCTGGCCGGCTGCGGCGGATCGTTATCGATGGAGGGGCTCCACGGACCAGATCTTCATCCCACCGCCCCAAGCGGCGCCTCCGATCCCCACGCACAGCGAAAAGAGATAGGTGATGGGGGATGCCCAGCCAAAATAAGTGGCCAGCAGGATGACATGGTGCGCCATGAAGGCCGCACTGGAAAGCCCATTCGCAGCTCCCTCCCGCATGTGGACTCGCA
>JAWOIQ010000119.1:0-28086 GCA_046484585.1 Desulfurivibrionaceae bacterium | reverse complement strand
GCAGGATCGCGTCCGTCGCGTCCGCCCGGCGAATGTCGTACTGCGCGCGCTTCTTGCCTTGCGCGTGGATGTGCAGCTGCACCAACACCCGCTGCTTATCGCGCGCCGACGCCAGCTTTTCCTCAAGCTGCATTATATCACTCTGGTACTGCTCGACCAGGCCATCCACCTGCACCACTTCGCGCTCGAGGCTCTCCGCCCGCTCCGATACCGGCCGACAGACGCCCGACCGAGGCGAGCTTTTCAGCCCTGACCATTTCCAGTTGGGTTTTGCGCAACATGAGGTTGGCATCCTCGAGTTCGGAGATGGTTTCCCGCAGTCTGCCCCGGTCCCGGCCGATCCGCGCCAGCATCTTATTGAGACTGTGCGAAAGCCGGTTGAACTCGCCGTTCTTTTTATCCGGCAAAAAAGAAAAACCCTCGTCGTCATGAAACTCCTCGGCAGTGCCGACCAGACGGCTGATCGGCTTCAGGACCAGCCGGTAAAGCTGATAAAAACCGAACAGGGCAAAAACCAGGAGGTTGACCGCGAAGTAGACGAGGAAGATACGCTGGGAGCCGCGGAGCGACTGGTAAACCCCTTCCTGATCCAGATCCAAGGCGAAGGCGCCGACTACTTTATTGTTTTCCAGGTAGGGTCTGGCAATCAGCAGGTTTTTTCGGTCCGGCCAGATAATTCCTCTGGTTAAACCGGTCAGGGATGAAGTCGCCTTCCCTGAAAAAAGGGCCTGTCCCGCCTCATCCCGAAGCTGACTGATCCGGCCGCAATCCGGTCCTCGACTGAAAAGGTCTTCTCCGGTGTCGCTCACCAAGATAAGGCAGAGAGCGGAAGCTTCGTCCATAGCGCCCGCCAATCTGGCCCTGGAAAGAGCGGGGACCGATAAGCCATCAGGCAAGGCCGCCTCGATGGCGGCGAGGAACGAATGGCCCGTTTCAAGCCGGGCCCGCAGCAGTTGCCGACGGGCCGATCCAACCATGACCAGATCAACCAGTAACATCGCCGCCGCAAGGATCAACAGCAGATTCAGAATAATATTGATCTTGAGCCCTCTAGCATACATAGCAACTAAACCCGCGGGGTCGGTTATAAGAGACAAATGCGCAACATAACAGCATCTTACTCTGATAACAGAGATAATCGCTTTTTGCCAGTTATCATGGCCACGAGACCTGATGAAAACCCCCATCTCACCTGCTCTACTCCGGAAACTATCTCTCTGATCTTCCTTATGAAAACGGCAACGACTATCGATTGGTTCCCGATTGCTTGACTAAGCGGCATCACAAAGTAATATGTCTAAACCCTGAATCGTGAACGTTCGAGAACGATGCAGATGAAAGGCGGCAATGATGTTCATAATACTTATGGTATATAGAAGAGTTGCCAACGCAGCAGATGCACCGTTATCGGACGCCCCGCAGAGCGGCGGGGTGAACCATGGCAATCCAGAGGAAAACGATTATCTGATGCAATTACACATTGATAAAGTGAATTTCACACGAAGCCGTCACGGATTCAGGTTTGTTTCAAATAGCCGTGGCAGGGAGAATAACTATGCTGGAATCATTTGACGAACTTCTGGAAAAATCGACCGCAATCCACGGCCATGTCTGCGCCGGTCAGGTGATCGGCGTCAGGATGGCCATGCTCGGCCTGAATGCCATCGGTATTTCCGACCCCCGCGGTATCGATCGTAAAAAATTCTATGTCCTGGTCGAGATCGACCGCTGCGCCACCGACGCTATTCAAACCGTTACCGGTTGCAGTCTGGGAAAACGCTCCCTGAAATGGCTCGATTACGGGATCATGGCGGCGACCTTTGTCAACCTTGATGATGGCCGGGCGGCAAGGATAACAGCCCGGGAGGATTCCCGGGAAGCAGCGCATAAATACTGCCCCGGGATTGAAGACAAGTATAAGCGCCAGCTTGAAGCCTACCGGATTATGGCCGATGATGAGCTGTTCAGGGTCCAGCCGGTCAGGGTGAGAATTCCGGCCGAGGATATGCCGGGCCGCCCCCTGAAAAGGGTGCGGTGCGACAAATGCGGCGACTGGATTCAGGACTGCCGTGAAATCGAGAAAAACGGAGCGGTTATGTGTTGTTCCTGCGCCCATGGCCGTTACTTCGAGCTGATCTGACCCCCGATATGCCGGCTAAAAGGAGAACGGTGAAATTGCACAAAACTATCCCGGTTGACGAGGCGGTGGGCATGGTCCTGCCCCACGACGTCACAAGAATCGACAAGACGGACGGCTTCAAGGGCCGGGCCTTCCGGAAGGGCCATATCATTCGGGAGGAAGACATTCCCGGCTTGAAAGATCTCGGCAAGGAGAACATCTATGTTCTAGAACTCACCCCGGACGACATCCATGAAAACGAGGCGGCCCGCTTGCTGGCCATCGCCCTGGCCGGTCCCGGCGCCGAAGTCAACGGCGAGCCGGTGGAGGGTAAGCTGAATATAGTCGCCCGGACCGACGGCTTGCTGAGGATCGATGTTGCAGCCCTCCATCAATTCAACCTTGTCGGCGAGGTGATGTGCGCCACCCTCCATCACAACACTCCGGTAAAAAAGGGGCTGCAGATCGGGGCCACCAGGCTAATCCCCTTGATCGGCAAGCGAAAAACGGTCGAGGAGGCCTGCGCGATTGCCGGAAACGTCGGCGGAATTATCAGGGTAGCCCAACTGCCCAATCTCAAGGCCGGTCTGGTCATCACCGGCAACGAGGTTTATCACGGACGGATAAAAGATGCCTTCGAGCCGGTTTTGAGGAAAAAACTGACCGATCTCGGCTCGGAGGTGGTCGCGGTCCGCTTCGCTCCCGATGATATTAAGGCCATTGCCGCGGAGATCCGGACCTGTCTCGACCGGGGCGCCGAAATCATCATAACCAGCGGCGGCATGTCGGTCGACCCTGATGACGTTACCCGCCAAGGGATCAAAGAGGCCGGCGCCGGCGCCATGGTTTATGGCACCCCGGTTCTGCCCGGCGCCATGTTCCTGGTCGCTTATCTCGACAAGGTCCCGATCCTGGGACTACCGGCCTGCGGCATGTTTCATAAAACCACGGTTTTTGACCTGGTTCTGCCCAGGCTGATGCTCGGCGAGAAAATAGGCCGCGATGAACTGGCAGCCATGGGTCACGGCGGACTTTGCCGCCAGTGCAAGTCATGCAGTTATCCGGTTTGTGATTTCGGTAAGTAAAAAGGGCCGGGATTGTTGACAGGAAGGTGATGCAATCTATAAAGTCTATCTTGAGCAGCGAAAAAACTGTCATTTCGAACGCATCTGAGAAATCTTATTCTTCGACTTATCGGTACTACCAAAATTTCTCCCGTTGGTTTAGGGGGGCATCAAGATAAGGTCAGAGTTCTCCTTAAGGACATCCATGAATATTTTTCGTTTAGCGGGCATCATCTCTCTGGCATTATGGATTGCCTTCGCCCAGAGTCGACCGGTCGGGGCGGAGGAATCATTACCGGAAGTGGATAAGGATCCGACCCTGGAAGATCTTTTCACCCTCTACCAGCCATATCTGGGTAACTTCAAACCCTACGAACCTATCTATTTGCTGATTGCCACTAACCCCAAAAAAAGCAAACTCCAGTTCAGTTTTCGCTATCAACTGCTCAATCCGGCCGGACCGATCGTCAAGGAAAATCCCTGGGCTAAAGGCCTCCATTTCGCTTATACCCAAACCTCCTTCTGGGATTTGGGTTCCGACTCAGCCCCTTTCGAAGACACCAGTTACAAACCGGAGTTTTTTCATATAACCGATAATCTGTCATGGCGGCCCTTTTGGCTGGAAGGACTTTTTCTGCAAAGCGGCCTGTTGCACGAATCCAACGGCCAGGGGGAAGACGAGTCGCGCACCACCAATATCTTCTACCTTAAACCGATAGCCATTCTCTACAATCAGAACACCGGCCTCGGCCTCCAGTTTGTTCCGAAAGTCTGGTTTTATGTCAGAAACAGCAAAGCACACAACAATGATCTTCCTGATTATCGGGGGTATTTTGAACTGGAAATAAAAGCGGGAAAGGCGGACAGGCTGGTTACCACCACGGCATTTCGCTGGGCCGAGGAAGGCGGCTCCCTCCAAATCGATCTCAACTATCCGGTGCACGGCGCTATATCCGAAAATCTACAGATCTACCTCCACCTTCAATACGTCAATGCCCTGGCCGAAAGTTTACTGAACTATCAGGATCGCACCGAAGCCCTGCGCCTGGGAATTACCTTTATTCGCTGAATGGATGATCGGGGCATGGGCAGGATCACAGGCAGCCGCATGGAGCTGCTCCTCTGGAAAATCCGGACAACCCGGAGAATTTATCGCCTGATTGTGAGTCAGGATTTTGACGGTGGGGCTTCGGATGCGATTAACAGGAGTTCCCTGGCAATTTCCCGACAGAAAAGATTTAATGTTTCACTCAGGGCAATGGCCACTCCTTCATAGTCCTGAGCCGGAGTTCCGGCTTGATGGACGCTGCGCCGCCGGGGCAGCAATGTTTTCCCCTCACCATCCTCTATCGACCAGACGGTTTCCAGGGTTGCTGTTTCAAATCCGTCACCGTCAAAACGAACCACATCAATGATAAGTTGATAGTCCACCCTTGCGGATCTGCTCCAGGGATAATCCCGGAAACTTTCGGTCTTGAGCATAGTTGAGAGATTTTCCCTGACAACCTGGGAAATATTTTCCGCCGGCGGTTCTATCCAGAGATGGCTGGCGGATAATTGCAATCTGTGGGCATCCCTGCGAATTATTATCTGTTGCCGATCCAGTCGTTCCCGCAATCGTATCGGACCGATTCCGATAACCTTGCCCTCGATCGGAGTTGCATCTAGCAAGGTTCGACCGCTGAGATCGGCGGAAAGCTGATAATAGGCGACCGGGGGGGTCCGGGCGCAGCCCGCCACCAGCAGAGCAAGGATAAGCGGGACAATCGGCAGGTGGCCGCGCTGGTCAGTTAAGGGTTTTTGTCGCATTATCGGTCTCCATTCCGTTTTCCCCGCAAAACAGCCTCGGGTTGCTGCTCCAGGGTTTCCGCAAGCCGGCGAAAGGCGCGGGCCGCCCTTTCGATCTCCCGCAAGGACAGGTTGAGCCCCTGGATGGTCGGCGATTCCTCATTGGCGAGGATCTGCAGCGCTTCGGACGCCGCGGCCAGTTCGGAGCCGGCCCGGTTCATGCTGTCATATATCGGGGAATCCTCGGCGGCCAGTTCTCCGACCCGATCGGCGGCCTTACCGATCTTGGCCATGGCGGCTTGAATCGCGTCGGTCGCCTCATGTATCTCGTTCAGATCGACCTGGGCTTTTTCCAGAAGCGGCCCGCCGGCCGAGTCAAGACGGGCGGCCAGGGATTCAAGGTGACGGAGAGTCGCATCAAGCCGGTCCGGAAGAGTCCGCAAGGCTTCCGAGGAAAGGATTTTACGGGTCGAGGTACTGATGGTCGAAAGATCGTCAAGAAAATCAGCGATCGAAAAGTCTTCGAGCAGGGCGGATAATTCCTCCACGGTGGTCGGGATCGTGGGGATCTCGCTGATTTCGGAGTGGTCACTGATAAAACGGGCCGGCTTATCGGGATAAAAAGCCAGGTCTATGTAGAGCTGGCCGGTGAGCAGGCTCTGTATTTTAAGCCTGGCCCTTAAGCCGCGGTCCACCAGTTGCCGGATGGTCAGGCGGTCCTGCAGGTTGATCTGCTCTCCGGCGCGGGTCTTTTCGGCGGGAGGAGTAAGATCGACGATTACCGCCACCAGGAAACGATCATCTTCTTCGTCTAATTCAAGCTGGATCTGTTTGACGGTTCCCACCCTGACGCCGAGAAACAACACCGGTGACCCCACCTGCAATCCCCGGGCGGCTTCTTCGAAATACATTACATGTTGACGACTTTCCTTAAACAACTCCCTTCCGGCCAGGAGAAGAATGACTATGGTGGTGAGGATGACGGCCCCGAAAACAAAAGCGCCGATCAGAGTCGAGTTGCCTTTCCTGCTCATTTTTCCCCCCTGGTGAGAAAACGGCGAACCATGGGGTCGCCGGAATGGACCGCTGCCTTGGGATTACCGGTGGCGATCATGGTATGGGCTTCGGCGTCCAGAAAAACCGAATTGTTGCCGATCCCGAGGATGCTGGCCAGTTCATGGGTTATCAGAACAATGGTAGTGCCGAGACTGTCCCGCAGCTCCAGGATGAGATCGTCGAGCCGGCGGGCATTAAGGGGATCAAGGCCGGAAGAGGGTTCGTCGATGATCAGGATCTCCGGGTCAAGAGCCATGGCCCGGGCCAGGCCGGCCCGTTTTTTCATGCCGCCGCTCAATTCGGCCGGATAAAAATCATCGAAGCCTTCCAGGCCTACCAGGGCGAGTTTAAAGGAGACGATCTCGTCGATCAGATGCGGCGCCATCCCGGTGTATTCGCTTAAGGGCAGGCCCACATTTTCCGCCAGAGTCAGGGAACTCCACAGGGCGCCCCCCTGGAACATGATGCCGAGCCTGCGTTTGAGCCGTTCCCGCTCGGCGGGTTCGACATTCCAGAAGTCCTCGCCGCCATAGTAGACCGTGCCGGCGTCGGGACGCTGCAAGCCGATCAGGGACCGCATCAGAGTCGATTTGCCGCTGCCGCTGCCGCCCATGATGATAAAGATATCTCCCTTATTGACCGTGAAATTGAGATCGCGCTGAATAACGAAGTCGCCATGGGCCACGGTCAGGTCGCGTACTTCGATGTGGGCGGTGCTTTCCATCGGTTCAGATCCCCAACTGGTAAAAGATAATTGTCAACATCGAGGCCGAGATGGTGATCAGGAGAATACTGGTCACCACCGCCGAGGTTGCAGCTTCGCCCACCGCCACGGCGCTTCTGCCGCACTGCATGCCGCGCAGACAGCCGGCGAAGGCGATCAGGGACCCGTAGACCCCGCCTTTGATCAGCCCCACCATGAAATATTTCAGCTCCAGGATGCGCACCGTTTGGTTATAGTATTCAAAGATACCGATATCGAAAATGGTGATGGAAATCAGGAGCCCGGCCAGCATGCCGATAAAAGCCGAGTAAAGTGTCAAAAGCGGCATCATCAGAATAAGTGCCAGGACCCGCGGCAGGACCAGGAACTCAATCGGTGAAATACCGAGGGTTCTGAGGGCGTCGATCTCTTCGTTGACCTGCATGGTACCGAGCTGGGCCGCGAAGGCCGAACCGGATCTGCCGGCGATAATCACGCCGGTCATCAAGGCCCCGATTTCCCGGACCATGCCGATGGCGACCAGATCGGCGATAAAGATCTGCGCCCCGAACAGGCGCAGCTGGTCGGCGCCCAGATAGGCGAGGATCAGACCCACCAGGAAACTGATCACCGAGACGATTAGCAGCGCCCGGGGACCGACCACCTCGATCTCCAACCACAAGTCCCGCCAGCGGAACTGGGCCCGGCCCGACAGCAGCCGGCCGAGCCCCAAAATAATTTCTCCCAGAAAACTCAGCATTTCCGGGCCGCCGCTAAAGAAACGCCTCGTAGCCGCACCGGTTCGCGCCAGCAGACTCTCCCGGCTGCCGGCATGCCTGATGGTTTTCTGCTCAGAACCGGCGGAGGCCAGAGCCAGCAGATGGCGGACCCCCTCCGGCAGGCCATCCTGTTCGACCTTGATGCCCTGGTCGGCGCCTAACCTGATCAGGTTGAAGAGAAAAGCCGGGAAGCCCGTGTCCCAGTCGGCAAGGTCGGTCCTGAAGGTCAGGCGCTTTAAGCTGCCGCTTAATTCGGGCCTGAGAATTTCAACCGAGGGCAGGTCCTGATCCAGACACCAGCGCCCGCTAAACGAAATTTCCAGGCTCTCCTTGCCAGTTGTATTTGTTTCAATATGCCATTGCTTTTCACCAATATCAGTGGTCATGGATTGTCACCTGGATAATCCAAGTCCGGACAGGAAGCAAAAAGAGGGCGGCAATGATAAAATCAATTTAATATTTTTCATGGAGCCAATTACGGCATTTCCCCCTTAATGTTGATGAGTTCGCAAAAAATCACGCAAAGCAAAGTCCGATATGGATACTCACAGGGTTTATCGACCACGGTTTTTATATATTCTATGCCGGAAAAGCGTGATAACTCAAGGTAGAAGATTCATGTATCCCTTTGGATCAAACTGATCCAGCCTGCTTGGCAACCGAAGTTACATCAATCATGATGGCGTCGCAGAAAGTCGCCGGCTCCTGCGTTGCCGTAAATTGTCTCGTCATTGCAGCGTACTGAATTACGCTTCATTCCGCGAAATTGGCGCGCCTTGGATCTGACGATTTATGCTTAGCCATCACATTTTGGACTTTTTGCGAACTTGTCAATCATCCCCCCGCCTTCTTGCCAATCAAACTTGCGGATCTATAGAAAATTCCGTATATACTTAAAAATTAAATTCATGCGGGCCGATAATCCTTGGAGACCGAATGCAGCCACAACTGATACACCGCCGATTGACCTTTGTTCTCCAGGCAATCCTGGTTATTGAGGTTATAGTTGCCGTCTGGGAAGAGCAGTGGCTTACAGCCGTGCTGACCGTCGGGATCATTGTGATAACCATGGTCCCTTTCTTTCTGGCAAAATTCTTCGGCGTCTTCATTCCTCCCGAGTTTGTCCTTCTTGGAATTGCCTTCGTCTTCGCCTCCCTGTTCCTTGGCGAGGTTCATGAGTACTACTCCCGCTTCTGGTGGTGGGACATAGCTCTTCACTCCGGCTCCGGGTTTTCCCTGGGGATTATCGGCTTTCTACTGGTGCATGTCTTAAACGAAACAGAAGAGATCGGCGTACATATGAAACCTGGTTTTGTCGCCTTTTTCGCTTTCCTGTTTGCAATCGGAATCGGCGTTCTCTGGGAGATATTCGAGTTCACCATGGACAGTATGTTCGGCATGAACATGCAAAAGGGGATGTTTGATGATCCTTCCGGTTTGACCGACACAATGCTTGATCTGATTGTCGATACCCTGGGAGCCCTGCTAATCTCGATCCTTGGCTACGGCTACGTTAAAACCGCCAGGAACACGTCATTTCTCGAACGGTGGATCCATTCATTCATTAAGAATAATCCACGGCTCTTCAAGCGGCGGCGCCGATAGAAGATTTTCAAAACGGCCGAATCCAATTTGCCCGCTTAGGCAAACGGTTCAAACAGGACGATCCTTAGCTCGGCGACGACAGTAATGCTTCCCCTCCATCTCCAATTGCAAAAAGCTCTATTGACAGCGCCATCTTTTCTCCGTAAGTTCGATCGAGGCCGGTAGCGGCCACACTAACGATGCCGAGTTGCGCCAGACAGCGTAAAAGGACCGCGTCGGAAGCGCTGGAGACTTGATGAAGCTTGACCCCTTGCAGATTTATCTGATCTACCTTTTTTACGGTGCGGCCTTTTTTGCCATCGGCATCGCCATCACCTCGCGGCGCAAGACCTTTGTCAAACTGAAAATCTCCGGAATGTTCTGGCTGCTGGCCCTCTTCGCCTTCTCCCATGCCTTCCATGAATGGCTGGAGCTGTTCCGTCATCTCGCCCTGCCGATGAGCGAAACGGCGGCCGCGCGCCTCCGCTATTTCAGTCTGTTGCTGGCGTTCATATCCTTTCTCTTCCTGTTTTTTTTCGGGGTCACCCTGCACTGGATCCTGTCCCGGCAAAAAAGAATATGGCTGAAAATTTTCCTGCTGATCCAGGTTGAACTTTTCGGGCTTCTGCTCCTGTTTCGCCGCCACTCCGATACGACCGCCTTTGTCGATATCATTGAAAACAACCTGCGGCTGCTGCTCGCCTTTCCCGCCGCCTTTATAACCGGAGCCGGTTTTCTTCTTTACGCCCGTCAACTTCGCGGCCTAAGCGCGCGGGGGGCCGGCAACTTCGCCGGTGCTGGGATCGCCTTTGTCGTCTACGGGGTCTGGACCGGCCTGGTCAGTTCCGGAACCGTAATCCTGCTGCCGGTGGAGATGTGGCGCGGGCTTGCCGCCTTTATGGTGCTGCACTTTATCATGTATGGCCTGGATCTATTTCTGGATGAGCGGGAAGCCAAGATCGCCGAACGCCTGCAACTGGCGGCCCGCTCCGAAAAACTCAGCGCGGTGGGGCGGCTGGCAGCCGGAGTTGCCCATGAAATCAACAACCCCTTGGCCAACGTCTCCCTTCAGCTGGAATTACTCCACAGGGATCCGGCGGTGGCCGGCCTTCCCGAAAAAGTGATCGGCCGGCTCCATGCTATCGAGAGAAACGTCGAAAAATCGGCCCGCATCGCCCAGGAGCTGCTGGTCTTTGCCGGAGGCCGGGAGAGAAGCGCTGAACTCGTGCCGGTGAATCTTGCCCAGGCAGTCAACCATGCCTGGCAGCTGGCAGCCCATCGCGCCAACAACCAACATTTACAGTGCCGCCTTGAAGCGATGCCGCCGGTGAACGGTATTCCGCTGAAACTCGAAGAACTTTTCCTTAATCTGTTTCTGAACGCCATGGACGCCATGCCGGAAGGCGGCGTCATCGAGGTATCGAGCCGGCGGGAGGAAAAGCAGCTGCTGGTGCAGGTCGCCGATTACGGGGCCGGATTTCCCCCGGATAAAAAGGCGCTGGCGCTGGAGCCGTTTTTCACCACCAAGGCGATCGGCCAGGGTACCGGCCTCGGTCTTGCTATCTGTTACGGGATCATGGAACTGCACGGCGGCTCCATCGAGGTGGCCTCCCGTTCCGAAGGAACCGGGGCGGTGGTCACCCTGACCTTTCCACTTGGACCGGTGCCGGGCTGAGAAATCGGGTACGGCTGCCAAATGTATTCGACTATGGATTCCTGACGGCATTAAGCCGGTGAGCCTGTTGTCCCGGCTCACCGGCTTAATGCATAATCGGTCACGGGATAAGCCGCACAGGAATGTCCTATCTCCCAGTCCGTAAGCGATTGCAGGGTGCCGGAGATGCAAGACATCGACCTGCGATGTTTACTGGTGTATATGAGCAAGCCGATAACACAGCAAATTCGGCGCCCTGTGATCGCTTACCATAATGCGCCTTACCCTGTCTTGACAATAACCGCTAATGGATTTGCAGAAGCTCGAGCTCGAAGATCAGCGCCTGGTTGGGGCCGATCTTGCTGCCCGCCCCGCGGGGGCCGTAGGCCAGCTCCGCCGGGACAAAAAGCTCCCATTTCGCGCCCTCCCGCATCATTGGCAGGGCTTCAACCCAGGCGGGGATCACGGTTTTGACCGGAAAAACCGCCGGGCTCCCATCCTCATAGGTGTTGTCAAACTCGGAGCCGTCAATGAAAGAGCCGCGGAAGTGGACCTTGACATTGTCGTCAACGCTCGGCCGGGAGCCGTCGCCGGGCCGGATGATCCGGTACTGGAGGCCGCTCGGCAAGGTTATCACATCCTCCCTTTCGGCGTTTTCGGCCAGGAAGCTCTCGGCCGCCGCCAGGTTGTCGGCAGCCTCCTTCTCAAGAACTGCCTTCCTCTTGTCGACAAACTCCTGTCTGGCGCGGTCGAGCTCCTCGGCCGTAAGGGCCAGTTCACCGCCGGCCAGGCCGTCCCTGACCCCCCGGATCAGCATGTCCTTTTCCAGGTAAAGCTCCTGGTTCGCGAGGTCACGGCCGATATCGACCCCGATCCCGTAGCTCGCTTTCTGGGCGGCGCTTTGCGGTTTAATCTCCGCCGGCGCCTCTTGCCGGCCCCCTTCGGCGCAGCCGCCGATCAGCATGACCCCTGCCAGCGCCAAACCGATAATCGAGGTGGTGAAAATGTGCTTGCAACTACAGGGTATAAGTTTCGTACGAGCAGACGAGCTGCTCAATTCAGCGTTATTCATTGGTGTGTCTCCCTAATCCTGGTTTTGTCCTTGTAAAAAACAAGAGTGATGGTAAGCGGAACCCACGGTTGTGGGCCGGCCGTGACAGATCACCTTGATCCGTCCCTTATCGCTGACATCTTACATTAAAAAGGCCGGCCCTTCCGAAGAAAGGCCAGCCTCTGGGTGTTACACCGCTAGTAGTGGGCGGTTATTACTTGTGCATCTTGCCTCCGTAATTATTGTTGAGGCTTGTGACCTTGTCCGCCGGTACAGCATGGCATTTACCGCAGGCATAATCGGCGGTAATCCAGGGATTGACGAACTTGCTGTCGTCGGTAAGCTGCGAGTCATTGCTCAGGTCGATCTTGAAGATATGGCTCCTGATGTCGCCTTGTTTCTTGCCGGCAGCATTGTCCGCGGTCCAGATCGCGCTCTTGACCAGTTGCGGCATATGGCAATCTACACAGTCGATAGTGCTGTGATCTCCAGTAGTTGTAGCGACAAAGCCGACGGAAACATGGCACTCGGCGCAAGCCTTGCTGACTCCTGGATCTGAAGTGTTATCCGCATGGTCCTGATACTTGGTGGTGGTATGCGGGTTATGGCAGGAATTACAGGTTACCCCGAAATTCAGGTGCTTGCCGAGAGCCTTGCCGCCGTTTGCAGCGTCGACGAGAGAGCCGTCGGCTTGTGCGATGTCAAGACCGAGCAGTTCATCGTACTGCTGATGATGCTTGCCGATGGTGCCGTTGGAGTCGATCCGGCCGCCATGACCGGTGTAGCCGGCGACGTTGGCTTTGCTTTCGTAGCCGGGATAGTCCTTCTCGCCGTCACGGGTATGACACTCGCCGCAGGCCACGGCCAGGCCGTAAGCCATGTCGGCAGCGGTAAAATCGGCGGTGGTGCGGCCGTTGGCCACGCGGGTGATGGTCGCCTTCTTATCTGCGTAGGGCGCGTCAATGTGGGCACCGCCGGCGCCGTGACAAGCTTCGCAGCCGATGCCCGCCTCGGCAAAGGTGCCGTCCATACCGATCAGGTCATCCTGACGGTTGGGGTTGTTATCGGCGTCGTAATGCTTCCAGCCCGTGGTATGGCAGTTGCCGCAATTATAGACCTTATTGGCCTCGCCGTCATGGTAACCGCCCATGGTGTCGTCTTCCAGGTTGTACTGAACCTCGGTACCGGTAACGATATAGCCGTCGAGATCGATCCAGCGGGCCTTCCAGCCGTAACCGCCGATTACGTAGGTGGCCTCGGAATAATCGGCCGGGGTACCCAGTTCGTTATCGGTCTCCGTCCCGTTACTGAGCAGAGGATCGCCAGTGAGCAAGTCAACCCGGGTGCTGCCGCCGGCATCGGTAACCCGATCAAGGGCGCCGGTGATGTCGCTGAAGGGATAGAGGGGAACGGCATTACCCACTACCTTGTTCAGCTTGTAGGGATGGCCGGAGTCCATGACATCGGCGTACTGAACCGAATGGCAGCCAGCACAGGCTGCGGAGCCACGGTAATCGCTGCTGCCATCGAAATCGGCCGGAGCCGCTTCTGGTTCCCACTTGGCGGCCTGGTGAAACTTGTAACTTGTGACATCGAAACCGAAGCCCTTGACCGCATGGCAGGAGCCGCATGCATAATCGGCGGTGATCCAGGGATTGACGAACTTCTCGTCATCGGTAAGCTGCGCGGTCTTGCTCAGGTCGATCTTGAAAACATGGGTCTTGATGTCGCCCACCTTCACGCCGGCCTTGTTGGTGCCGGTCCAGATCGCGCTCTTGACCAGCAGGGGCATATGGCACTCTTTGCAATCAAGGGCGGCCATGCCGCTGTCGCCAGGCATTACCACGGGATTATTCCCATCGGCGCCGTGACATTCGAGGCACTCCTTGCTTACCCCGAGAGCTGAAGAGGTGTTGTCCGCGTGATCCTGATGCTTGGTGGTGGTATGCGGATTATGGCAGGTAACACAGCCGACTCCGGCAATCAGATGTTTGCCGAGGGCAGTGCCGCCGTTATCGGCGTCGACAAGAGCGCCGTCCGCCTGTGCGATGTCGAGGCCAAGCAGTTCATCGTACTGCTGATGGTGCTTGCCGGTGGTGCCGTTGGAGGCGATCCGGCCACCCTGGTCGCCGGTGTAGCCTGCCTTGTTGGCAGCGCTTTCGTAGCTGGGGTAGTCCTTTTCGCCGTCACGGGTGTGGCACTCGCCGCAGGCCACGGCCCGGCCGTAACCCATGGACGAAGTCAGGAAGTTGGCGGTGGTGCGGGCGTTGGCGTTAAGAACGATTTTGCCCTTGCTCCCCGAGACAATGTGATCTGATCCGGCGCCGTGGCAGGCTTCGCAGCCGATGCCCGTTTCGGCAAAGGTGCCGTCCATACCGATCAGGTCGTCCTGACGGTTGGGGTTGTTATCGGCGTCGTAATGCTTCCAGCCCGTGGTATGGCAGTTGCCGCAATTATAGACCTTATTGGCCTCGCCGTCATGGTAGCCGCCCATGGTGTCGTCTTCCAGGTTGTACTGAACCTCGGTACCGGTAACGATATAGCCGTCGGCATCGATCCAGCGGGCCTTCCAGCCGTAACCGCCGATTACGTAGGTGACCTCGGAATAACCGGAGGGGGTACCCAATACGTTGTCGGTTGCGAAACCGTTGCTGTCCAGAGGATCGCCGGTGAGCAGATCGACCCGGCTGCTGCCGCCGGCGTCGGTAACCCGTGCCAGGGCGCCGGTGATGTCGCTGAAGGGATAAGTGGGTACGGAATCGTTGACCACTTTGTTCAGCTTGTAGGGATGGCCGGACTGGACGAAGTCGGCGTAACGCTCGGCATGACATTCCGCGCAGCTCTCTGAGCCGACATACTCGGAGCTGGCGCCGGTATGTTGTGCAGGGATGACCGTTGCGTCATCGCTGTCACTGCAGCCATACAGGGGTACCAGCGTGGCCGCCAGCAGAACCCCAGTTAAAATTCTGAATTTTCTCATTCCTTCCTCCTTAAATATCTTTTCTTAGACACAGTCTTCCCCTAATGGAAGCTCCATTAGAATTGGTTCCGGGTCCTGTGGACACGGATAATAGGGAATATGAACGAAGAAAGGAATTGTATCCAGATAAGTTGTCTTCACAAAACAGACGGCATTAGTGAATAAAATTCACAAGACAAGGAAAGAAGTAATGATATCGGGATGATATTCCGTTAGCGGCCAAGGGCCGATGCTGGTAATTGCAGCTTTTCCCTTTCAGCCCTCGGTATGCTTTGGGTTCCGGGGTAGCGGGTCGTTTACGCGGCAAAAAGGTGATAAAAAATCTTCCCGTTGCTGACTGCAAATCCGCCGGTGCGGCAATTCAACCATGGTCCGGCATCCCGAGGAAATGGGTAGCCCTTCCTGGACAAAATCGGCAAGCCCTCCGGAAGCTAATTCACAATACGGGAGGTTTTGTGAACATCTATTCTCTTTTTAATCTTGATGTTTTTCGTTTATATAAAAAATCTCCCTCCTAGGGGGGTGGAGGTATGTTATTTCTCCACCCCCCGACCTTACTATTCGGACAGGGTCTTCATCAGGGTATGCAGGCAGCCGACGACCTGTTGGCCTTCGGTGGACAGCGAGTAAAACTTGTCATCCTGTTCGATGAGGCCGCTGTTTTTGAGGACCCGGAGGTGGAAATTGATCTTGGTATGATCCTCGACCCCGAGTTTGCGGGTGATATCCATAAAGCGCATCGTGCCGTCCCTTTTCAGGAACAGCAGGATATTGCGCCGGTATGAATTGGCGAGGGCGCTGAAGGTATCGTCATTGTTCAGGGTGTTGCCGCAGATAAGCAGCCGGGCTTCTTCCAGGACCCGGTTCAGGGTTGCAAGCAGGTCGTTGCCGCTAAACGGCTTGGTCAGGTAGTCGTCGGCGCCGCGCCGCATCACTTCAACCGCGTTGTCCACCGTCGAATAGGCTGTCATAATCACCACCTTGATCATCGGCTGCTCATGTTTGACCAGCGCGGCCAATTCGGTCCCCTGCATACCGGGCATGATCAGATCGGTCAGGACAATGTCGTACTCCTTTTCCCTGGTTTTCCGGAGAGCCGACTTGCCGTCCACGGCTGTTTCGACTTCCCAGCCTTCATCGCTCAGTAATTCGCTGATATTTTCCCGCAGTTCCGGGTCGTCGTCGACTATCAGGATCCTGTTCATGGTCTCTCCTCTCGAAATGTCCGGGCTTTCAGAGGGAAAATAAGCCTGGCAATCGTGCCTTGTCCCGGCGGACTTTCGATCTCGATTTCGCCGCCGTGCAATGTCATGATGCTGTAACAGATGGAAAGCCCCAGCCCGGTGCCCTTGCCAGGCTCCTTGGTGGTGAAAAAGGGGTCGAAAATATTTTTTTTATCACCCGCCGGAACTCCGCCGCCCTGATCCCTGATCGTACAGACAATCCCGGTGTCGCTGACCGCGGTAGTAATGGTGATCGGGCTCCCCGGCTGCGAGGCATCCATGGCGTTGATCAAAAGATTTACCATGATCTCTTCGAGCTTCCAAGGGATTCCGGCAATTGGCGGGACATTGCCGAGATCCAGATTTACCGGAAAGTCCCGGAGGTTCGGGCCGATCAACTCTATGCTTTGCCGAATGATCCTGTTCAGATCTACCGGGATAAACTCGATGGGCTGGCTCCTGCTGAAAAAGAGGAGCTCCTTGGCAATCTTCGCGGCCCGGTCGATGTTGCGCCTGATCGATGCCAGACGCACCCTGGATTCCTGCGGAGGATTCGTCTCCAATTCCTTTTCCAGTCTTTCGACGTTTAAGAGAACATTGGACAGGGGGGTGTTGATCTCATGGGCTATGCCGGCGGCCAGCCGGCCCACCGAGGTCATCTTTTCGCTCTGGGCAAAGCGATTCAAGCGCTCTTCGATGATATCCAGCTGCTCGGCGTCGAATATGTGCAAGGCATTCATCAGGAAGTGCAGGAAGACAAATCCGGCAATCATCCGCAGCAGTTCAACGGGAATGAACTCGCCGAAAACGATCATCCGGGAGGGAACCAGTCCCGCCAGGATGGCATAGGCCAGAATAGCTACCCCGGCCGCGGCCAGATTGCGGGCCCCCTTCGGACTCAACGAGCGGACCTGTTTGGCATAGAGGATGAACCCCACACAGATCTTGACTCCGGCCGGGAAACAGAGATAAAGGCGCAGCAGGGTTTTGAAGTCCGGAACGAAGTTGAGCTGCCACCACACCGCGGAGGAGAGGCTCCAGGCCCCTCCCAGAACCAGATATTTCAGCCATCTGAACCGGTTCAGGGCGGCAACTTTCATGCCGAACCAAAAGAGGAAAATAAATGAGACGGCCAGCAGGGAAATTTTCAGCAGGTCAAGCAGCGCCGCCAGATCGTCCGGCAGGATGGGGGCATAAATGATCAAAAACAGGACCAGCCATTCATTGGCGGCATGGGCAAAGGCAAACAGAGCCAGCCAGATCAGGGTATCGGCGATCGAAAGCTTGCTGAATTTCAAGTTTTTCGAGACAATGGCGGCGCCGATGGAAAAGAAGGCCAGGCCGTAAAAAAGATAAAGCGGATATTGCAAGAGTTCCGGCAGCATAGGCGAGACCTGCCCCGAAAGGGGCGAAAAAATTATGGAATGGAATAATGATGGCGTCGCAAAAAGTCGCCAGCTCCCGCGTTGCTGCAAATTGTCTCGTCATTGCAGCGTACTGAAATACGTTGCATTCCTCGAAATTCGCGCGCCTTGGATCTGAGATTTTCACCCCGCAAGGGGTATTACATGCTTAGCCGTCACATTAAAAGCTGTCATTTCGAACGAATGTGAGAAATCTTGTCCTTTAACCAAATGTTATTACTAAGCTTTCTCCCGTCGGTCGAAATAACATTATGGCAATGCCGACTTTTTGCGAGTGCATCAATAGTAACTGGATCCCATTCTGGATCAATTAATGATACTGCGGTTTGCCATCAATAGGATAGGCTTGGCCATACAGATGACCGACGACCCATTTAATCGTTATCGCTCCTGACCAGAAGCCAGGAGCGCACGGCGATTCGGCCGCTCTTCTTTTCCCGGGCCTTAACCATTACCCGGTTAAGTTTTCTCGACAACCTGGTCCCGGCGGGGGCAATAAGTTTCTCACCCTCCCTCAGGAGTGGGAGCCAGCCCATTTCGCTTACGTAGATGCCGAATCCATCACTTTCATAACGATCGGCATGGAGGAGCCTGGCACTGTAATAATCGGGGGCGGCCTCGACATTGCCGTAGGCCGGATACAAGTCGGTTATCGGCAAATCGACCCGCCGGAGGATCCGCTTGAAGTGGGGCATGGTGGCCCATTCTTCACCGAGGATCGCTTCACGGGGCAGCATATGAGGGTCGCTCTCATGGCTCACGGAACCGGGGTCCTGGGTAAGGATCGCTTCATAACCGAGTTTTCGCGCGACCGCCATAACCTGCTGGTTGTATTCACCATAGGGAATCGCAAAGAACTTCGGCTTACTTCCGACTTTTTCGGAAATTATTTTCATATTTCGGCGCAGATCGTCTCTTATCCAGCCGAGATACTCTCCATCGCTCATCCCGGCCGGGCGGTCAACCAACCGGTTATGGGCATAACTGTGATCCTGGATGTCGACGCCGTTTTCATGAAGATCGAGCACCTCATCCCAGTTCATGTAGTTCGAAAAGCCACTGTCGATGCTCTTGGCGTTGATAAAAACCGTAAAGGGATAACCATACGCTTTAAGAATTGGCCAGGCCTCAAGATAAACGCTTTTGTAGCCGTCATCGATGGTGATGACCACCGATTTTGCCGGCAAGGATTTCTTGCCGTTCAAGGCTTCGACCAGTTCGCTCAGGGCAACGACCCGATAATTATTGGCGGACAGATAGGCCATCTGCTCCCGAAATTGTTCAACGGAGACATTGGTGGTGGGATATTCGGCCTCCCCGAAACGGTGATAGATAAGGACCGTCGAATCGAAGGCAGGTTGTGCTGAAACGGCAAAGGTTGGCGGCAGGAGCAATAAACAGCAGAACAAAAGGTTCAGCAGTTTTCGGTTGATCCGGGATTTTTTATCGGCTGTCATAATTTTCCTGCGTTAGGTTTCCAGAGTGATGGCGTATAACGGACTTCTTGATTAGTAATTCTGTGACTTTTTAGGAGTTGATCCAGAGTGACCTGAAGTGAACTGTGTTGTTTTGGGGATCACAAGACGACCGGAGAATATCCCAGCTAAAAATCCTGTATCCGTAAACGCCCGAGATCAGATCGGAAGCAACAGGCTGCCGGCACCTTGGATGGCCAGTAACCGGCGCGTACGGATTCGGGTTAGCCGCAAAACCTTCCTGTCTTCTTCATATCGATACCGGCCGGTCGTCCAGAAAGCATTTATCATATTGGGTAAGGTTGTTGAATTTGATTAAATCCTTAATCTCCCAGACATAACTGTTCCGTCGCTGGGAGTAGTAAAAAAGGCCATCGGCCAGTTTCAGAGGATTCATGGTATATTTTCGGATCCGGCGCAGTTCGCTGTAAGCCGCCAATCTATTGAGGTTAAGGATATAGGCCCTGACCGATTCAAGAACGGTATCATAGGCGGCGACTTTATGATTTTCCCCATCCTCCCGTGATTCCGGGACAATCCCCTTTTCTCCCCAGGTCCAGACTCCGAACAGATTATTGCCTTCCCTGGCAAAACGGGATGTGCCCCAGGAGGATTCGATCGCGGCCTGGGCAAGAATTATGCTTAACGGCAGCAGGTCGACTCGTCTGACCAGCTCGACAGCCCTCCTGGTGCGGTATTTACGGGTCAGCGCGAAGACGAAATCGATTTCGGTAGTGGTCAGGAATCGTCCCCAGACCGCGTAATCATCCGAAAAAACCAGATCCAGGTATCCTCCGGAAAATTTAGTCAGAATAGAGTGCAGCCCTCTTTTCTCAAGATTGATTTCCTCCAGAGCGGTCAGTGCGATCGGCAGCAAACCATGGAAAAAAAGCTTTTTCTTTACATCAATGTCGAATTCATCGAGATTGTCCGGATAGGAAGCCAGCAGCAGCGGAGCTACCGCGCCATTATCTCCTAATTCCCAAAGATCGTTCTTCTTGAAGAGGTTTATCATATCCTCACCGCTGGCAACCTTCACAATCGCGGTTTCATCTTTATCCATCTCAGAGAGCGGATCGACGGGGGTGTTTTTATGGGTGTGCAGGAGAATAATCAGAGCGGTGACGACAAGCATGGTAACCGCGATCAGGGCATGAACATTTTGAAGATCCACCTCGAGATTGCCGAAATGCACTTTACCGGCGCCATCTGAATCAAGGACTTGTCGCCCTTTCGCACTGGCGGGAAATCGATGATCATATTTATGGTCTGTCTTTTTTAACATTTGCGTAGCGTACATATTGTGGAGAGTATAATTAAGAAAATGCTACTAAACATTTGGGGGGGAATCGAACGATCGTTTCAGATTGGTCCGGCCCTGAAGAAGAGCGCTTTATTGTTGACATCCCCCGGTTTAACGCTGATCTGAGCATCCCCGTCAAATGATCTGATAGCTGAAGCCATGAGCGGACGGTCCTGGAAAACGCCGGAGCAATTTCTCTAAGCGCGATCCCGGATTCAGGTAATAATTTAATCCGCACAAACTTGAAGATGGTTGGAACATTATTGCAATCATGATGTTCAGTATACTATATATAGACCCTGTAATAAAAAATTTTAATGAAACCGGTTTTCCATAACACAAAGGTCCTGGGAGAAATCTAATGATTATTCGAAAACTTACTGTCATCTTCGCCATCCTGCTCGTGTTTCCCTTAACCGCGGCCGGCGCCGAGTCGGCCCCTGACACTTCGGCCCGTCAATCATCCCCGATTGTCATGGAAACCTCGATGGGCACGATCAAGATTGAATTGTTCGATCAAGAGGCGCCGCTGAGCACCGAAAATTTCCGCGACTACGTCAAAGAGAACTTTTATAACGGACTGATCTTCCACCGGGTCATCCCAAATTTCATGATCCAGGGTGGCGGCTTCGAACCGGGAATGAAACAACGCTCTCCGACCCAGTCCCCGGTTCCGAATGAAGCGACCAATGGACTGAAAAATAAACGCGGCACCCTCGCCATGGCCAGAACCAGTGATATCAACAGCGCCACCAGCCAGTTCTTCATCAACCTCGTCGACAATACCAGTCTCGATAATCGCGGCACTCGTCCCCACGAATTCGGTTACGCGGTATTCGGCAAAGTAGTGGAAGGCATGGAAATTGTGGACAAAATTGCCGCCACCCCCACCACCACCGTACAAAGCGGGGGCCGCCAATTCAAGGATGTGCCCCGGGAAGAGGTGACGATTATCAGGATTTACGAAGAAAGTCAGGAGAAATCAGAATAGATTTCATCCGCCCTCCCCGTCAACCTGAAATTTATCGGGTTGGCGGGGGTTGCCCCGGCGGTCGTTCTCCCGGGTCGGCACGGGGGCATTGCCACTGCCCGTCTTCCGGCTAGCAATCTTCCACCGAGGGTTGCGGGGATATATCGTAACCGTTATGCACTCTTCGGGATACGGAGAACCAGCCTTTCTACATCCGCCTGATCTTTGCCACGCCGCTCTGTAAAACAACCGTCGCCATGGTTACCACCACTACCCCGGGCAGGATAGCCGCCGGCGGCAGCCCCTTGCCCATCGCCCAGTCAATCGCCAGGACGAAGGAGGGGTAAAAATAACTGTAGGCCAGGACCCGGGTCGGTCCCAGATGGACGGTGGCAATGTGGGTAAGATAAAAGGTGATGATTGTCGAAAAGATGGCCAGATAGACGATTCCGACCCATACCATTGATTCGACCCCCTGCCAGTCGATCTTTCCCAGTTTCGGAAAGGAGATCAACAGCAGCCAGACAATACCGGTGGCAAGTACCCAGAAGGTCATGACTACCATCGATTCTCGTTGGTGAAAGTGCTTGACCAGCGGCGGATACGCGGCCATCATGAAACAACCGGCCAGAAAAAGAAGATCGCCGTAGTTCACGTCCAGGGTAAGGAGGCGGGAGATATCGCCCCGAAAAATAACCCATACCGCACCGACCATTCCGAAAATAAGGGCCAGGAGACGATTGCGGCCCAGCCGTTCCCCCAGAAAAACCGCACTGTAAACCCCTGAGATCCCAGGCACCAGAGTGAAAATCACGCTGGTGTTCAAGGCGGTGGTATAACGCAGAGACTCAAACATGCACCAGAAGAAACCGACGGTGCTGGCGCTGATCATGCCGTACCCGGCCAACTGCCGCATGGTCGGCAGGCCAAGGCCATTATTCAGAATCATTATCGGGGCAAGACAGAGGGCTGCCAGGGTGTATCTGATCAGAAGCAGAACCGCGGGGTCCAGGCCATGGGTGATCGCCTCCCCTACCGTGAATGAGCTGGAGACAATTACCGCCGCAAACAACATCAGACCGTGTATCATCCACAACGGCAGAGTCGTTCTTCCAATTTTTGGATTCCCGGAATTAAGCATGACGCCAACATAACCGGCAACCGGCGATTGGCAACAATAATCTTCGTGGATTTTTAAGGTTTCCATTGTCGATATTTGATGCTAAATCTCCGAGGCTGTTATATCATTGAAATCCTGTGCCTGAATCCGTGACGGCTTCGTGGTTAATTTTACTCATCAGTTTGTAATTACATCAGATAATCGTTTTTCCAGGGATTGCCAGGGGTAACCCCGTCGCCCTGCGGGGCGCCCGATAACGACGCATCCGCGGCGTTGGCAACTCGTTAATATACCATCAGTATTATCAACATCGTTGCCGCCTTGCATCTGCACCGTTCTCGAGCGCTCACGGATTCAGGTTTTGAAGAAAGCGTTGCTTTTGGCCCCGCAAACCGGGCATTTCTCTGGCGCTTCTTTTTCATGGGTATGGCCGCAGACCGAACAAACGTAGTAGTCGCACTCCTCCATGTTTTCCAGGTTGTCAATAGCCCGCTGGTAAAGTTCGGCATGGGTCTTCTCGACTTCATTGGCGTATCTGAATGAACGAGCCGCGCTTTTGTGGCCTTCCCGATCAGCAAGTTCGATCATCCCCGGATACATATTCTTGAACTCATGGGTTTCGCCGGCAAGCGCTTCCTTGAGATTGTCGGGAGTTGAGTTGATGCCTTTCATGGCCCTTAAATGGGCGTGGGCGTGGACGGTTTCAGCTGCGGCCGCGGCCCGGAAAAGGCGGGCGGCCTGCTGGTACCCATCCCTTTCGGCCTGCTTGGCGAAGGCGAGATATTTTCTGTTTGCCTGGGATTCGCCGGCGAAGGCCTCCTGCAGGTTTTCCTCGGTAGTGACCATTTTTTCTCCTCGGGTAGTTTTCATTTATTAATTGATATATGGCCATCATACATGATGAGCTTGCCGAGAACAACAGTTTGCCGAGGATTGCAGCGTACTTCAGTACGCTGCAATGACGAGACAATTTGCCGCAACGCGGGAGCTGGCGACTTTTTGCGACGCCATCAGTTGTTGACTGATTTCTGTCGACTGCGATATGCTTTTCTCATCGCCGTTAATTTCTATTAAGGAGAAAGTTATGGAAGAAAAGAAGATGGCGCCATGTGTGAAATGCGGAAAATCATCGAATACCTTAAAAGAGTGTCTCTGTTGCTATACCTTTTTCTGTGATGAGTGTTATCCTCCCAAAACTATTGAAAAAGACGGGATACCCGAGCTTGTCAATTGTTGTCCAAATTGCGAATCCGCTGATGTCGAGTATTTGAAAGGAAAGTGAAATGAGCGTAAGCATCCTGAGGATTTGCAAAGATTGGTAACTTTTAAGATAAAACTGTTGACCGTAGGAATTTAATGGTTTAGTTTCATACTTAAATGCTTTGTTTGCATCTTCCTCCTTGACGGGCTCTGCTATCGGTGTTCCCCCCCCCTATTTATCCGATAGCAGGGTCTGTTTTTTTTTGTGCATCTTGGTCGTTACCTGCGATGAACCCCGCGAAAATTCAAAAGCTCAAGGATAAAAAAATGACCGATATTGAAAGGGACAAAATTGATCCCGAACGAATGAAAGTGCTTCGAGGTCTGCCGGTTGAAATCAAAGAGAAAATCACCGGGGAGGAGGCGCGGGCTTTCCTTTACGGGGAGGAGCTGCCGGAATCACTTCTTGAAAAACTTAAAGGTTATCTGCTTCCCGATGCCGAATGACGCCATCAAAGTTGAGTTGTCCTCATGCAGGGAGATAGATGGCCGGATCGGATAGAAAAATAACGGGGATGGCTGATCAGAAGTATCGCCCCTTAAAAAAGCTGATAAAAAAGAATTTTAAAAGCATCTCTGTCGTCACGGCGTCCGGGAGGCTTCCGGGTGCCCCTTTGATGGAAGATTTTATGGCCCAGGCGAAAGTGATGGTTTCCTACCCCGGATTTGGCGATGATCGCTATTCAATCTTCATGGCCGCCTGCGAGGGACTTTACGAGGCGTTTCTCCAGAAAGATTCCGCACTGTTTGCCGCACGGTTGGCGGTTTTATCTTCCACAAAAAAAGAGTGCCATCACCGCTATAAATGAAATTCTTCGCTCTTTCCCCATCTTTTTCCATCCAAACAGCGAATTTTTCTGAACGAATAATCTCCGGGAAACTCACCCACCAGGTGAAAAATGGTGGTGGTTTTTCATCCCCCTGCCGGTTCTTTTCCCTGTCTCTTTTTCCCCCGACATAATTCCCACAGCCCTTTGAAGAACGGGTGCGGGTCCCGTCGTGGAAGCCCCCCCACCGTAACGGACCTGGGGCTCAGGGGTATCTCCCGCCCCGGGACGTAGAGCCCGGCCCCGCCTTACCCCTGCAAATCCAGGTCCCGGCTCTCAGGCAAGCGTCCAACGGCTCTTCGCGGATCGGACTTGCGGCTTAGCCATCCCGGCGCTTTTAGCGAATTAGTCGACCTTGCCGGGCCAGAGTGCTTTGTTTCGTTTATCTCCCTGTTTTACAGATATAAATTATTTTCCCCGCCATGTATTTTTTCTTGCATTTAAAATTATTTGTGGATTATAGTGGATGAAAAGGGTTTGGTAGTGGATGACTTTTCCTAATGCTGAGGGGTGATTAACGAATGGAATCCTGTGTTTTTATCGGCACCCATGGTGCGGTGCTGGATGATAAATTCAGGATGGTAATGCCGGCTGGTTTCCGTAAGGACAACCCGCCCGAAGTGCTCAATGGCGATTTTTACATAACCCCCCATCGCGAAGGTTTCCTGATCGTCCGCCCGGCTCTGATCTGGGAAAAATACAAGAGTTCGATTATGGCGGACAGCGGCATTGACAATGTCCAGAAGAGAAAATTCGTGCGGTTGCTTTGCAACAACTCGATGAAAATCAAACTGGACGGGCAGCACCGGATTGTTCTCAATCAGGGGCTGCGGCAGAAACTTGAGTTTACCACCGATGAACCGCGCCAGAAAATAGTTGTGGTCGGCTGCGGTGATTTTCTGGAGATCTGGCCGGAGGATATCTACCGCGGCGAGGATGATTCGACCATGGAACTTTCCAACTTTATCGATACTTTCGACGGGCGTTAATCGTTTACGAGAAGGGCAGCCGATGTTCAGCAGACATACACTTATAACCTCCCTTGATATCGGGGCAAGTTCGACAAAGGCGGTAATTGCCGAGACGGACGGCCGGGGTTATGTCGAGCATCTCGGCCATGGTCAAGTCGTCACCGCCGGTTTGAAGAATGATGTCATTAACGATATCCGGGCGCTGGGTGAAAGTATCGGCAACTGTGTGGAACAGGCGGAAGAGATGGCCTCTGTCCGGGCCGGTTCCCTGGTGGTGAGCATCGGCGGGGAACACGTTCGCATCATGGAAAGCCGGGGAGGGATTCCTCTTCATCACGGCAGAGGTGACGGCCGCGGCAGATATATCAACCGCCAGGATATAAAAAAGGCAATTGATAACGCCGGAGCGGCGGCGCTTTCCGCCGATTTGCAGGTATTGCACATCCTGCCGATCAATTATTACGTCGATAACCAGAAGGTCAGGAATCCGGATGGCCTGAACGGCGCCCGCCTCGATGTGGAGGTGATGATTATTGCCGCCAAGCAAGCCGTCCTGAACTCTATCGTCAAAGCGGCCGAATATGCCGACTGCCGGATCAGTAAATTTTGTTATCGGCCCCTGGCCACGGGCCGGGCTGTGATGAGCATCCGGGAAATGGACATGGGCTGTTGCCTGATTGATGTCGGCGGGCGCCATACCGACATCGCCGTTTTCAAGGAGGGCAGGATGGTTTTTACGTCAACCCTGACCATTGGCGGCGAGAATATTACCGCCGATACCAGCAGCCTTTTCGAGATCGGGTGGGATGAGGCGGAAAAAATAAAATTAACTTATGGGCACTGCACGGCAAAATTGACCGACGATGTCGAGTTTCAGGTGACCGGAGCCAGGGACGGAGCTTTATGGCGGACCGTCCGGCAATCGGAGTTCGGAACCCAGGTAGTTCAGCCCAGAGTCGAAGAGATCGTCGAAGAGGCGATGAAGGTGATGTTTAATTCGGTCGACCAGGCGCAATTCCCGGGTGGAGTTGTGCTGACCGGAGGGGTAACCAGGGTGCCCGGATTTGTCGGTCTCGCATCGGCTATTCTACCGGCTGCGGTAAAGAGCGGCCTGAACAGCGGTCTTGAAAATATGAGTGAGATTTCGGCCTCTCCCGATTTTTCCACTGCCCTGGGACTTGTTCTCGTGGATATGGAAAGACGGATGAACCGCCGCGAAGATGTGATGGATAACCCCCTGTCTCGATGGTGCGGCAGGTTTTTGCGAAAGATCCATACTGTTTTATAATTTAATCAGTCATTGCGAGCGAAGCGAAGCAACCATAAAATGTAACCAGCTGAAAATACTTGATTGCTTCGTCGCTTCTCACCTCGCAAAGACGTCAATAAATCAGTTAGAGGTTTATTATGATTCCGGAAAATTCAGATTACCAATTTTCTCTTGCCGAGGAAGAAACTAAGACCAGAATGGTGGCGCTTGGTGTCGGCGGCATGGGCGGCAATGCCATGGAAAATCTTGCCGCAACCGGGATTGACGAACTGGAAATCTATTCGGTAAATACCGATATGCAGGCCCTGGGCAAATGTACCGGCAGCCGGCCTGTGCAGATTGGTTTCCGGCGAACGGCCGGCAAAGGCGCCGGCGGCAACAGTGAGACAGGGCGCCTTTCAGCCGAAGACGATATGGATTTATTGCGGGAATTGGTGGAAGGCGCCGAGCTGGTCTTTATCGCGGCCGGCATGGGCGGCGGCACCGGTACCGGGGCAGCGCCGGTAATCGCCGGTATCTGCCGCGAACTGGGCATCCTCACGGTGGCCATAGTTACCACCCCCATGCTCTGCGAGGGTGAGAAACGGCTGAAAAAGTCCCGGCGGGGACTCTCGGATCTTCGCAATCAGGTCGACTCCCTGGTGGTTATCGAAAATGAAAGGCTGTCACTGATTATGGATAGCGATGACGTCTCGATTATCGAGGTGTTCAGGAAAGCCGACAATGTACTGGTCGACGGGATCGCGGCGATTAACGGAATGATAAATTCCCATGGTTATATAAATCTGGATCTGGCCGATCTGCGCAATGTCCTGAAGCGCCCGTCGGAAAAAGATTGCGCGGATGCTCTGATTACAGTCGGCAGCGCCGAAGGTGAAAACCGGGCCGCGGTCGCGGCGGCCCGGGCCATGGAGAATCCTCTTCTGGCCAATGGCGATATAAAAGGGGCAACCAGCCTGTTGATTAACGTCTCCGCCAATGAAAATATGGGATTGAGTGAAGCCCATTGCGCTGTTCAGGCCATCACTGATCGGGCGGGTGAGGGTGAGCGGGAGATTTTTATGGGCATTGTCACCGATAATTCCCTGGGCGACAGGCTGAGTGTGACGTTAATCGCCACCGGCTCGCGATCAGCTAAGCGGCACAAGCTGTCCGGACCCGAAATTGTCCCGGAAACCCGGAGGATGGCGCCTGAACTCCGGGAAATCAAGAGAGAGGCGGTTCCATCTCCCGTTCATTTGGATGAAGAAGGGGCCGGCCGCTTAACCTCGGGCGCCCCTTATCGTAATAAACGGTTCGGAGCCGACAGTATGGAAAATTTCGGCACTTCTCCTCTTGTAGCCCATGACGAGTGGCAGCTTCCCGCATACTCCAGGCGGCAATGCCGGTACTCGGATCTCGATGCGTCTCCGGCGGTGGAACAAGTATCCGCGGATGGAATCCGCGAGGAAATCAACGCGCTCAA
>JAWOIQ010000163.1:0-24708 GCA_046484585.1 Desulfurivibrionaceae bacterium | reverse complement strand
TGAGGATGTCAGCCGCTTCGCCGAGGGCCTCCTTGTGGGTGGAGCCCTGGTGGAGACGCAGCACCTCGGCGATCTGTTCGCCTCAGAACCCAGGGCGGGCAGCCGCCCTCGCCGGTGGCCATCACCACCGGAATGCCGAGGACCTCGTTGCAGTAGGCGACGCCCTGGAGCAGGCCTAGCCACATATTCGGCGACAGGGCCCCGAAGGACATCGAGCCGATGATGAACGGGAATATCTCCCGGGTCGGCGGAATCCATTCGCCGGTGGTCTTGCGGCGCAGGTATTCCTCCGGCGGCAGGACCCGGCCGAGCAGGGTGTTCATGTAGAACTCGTGCCGGCCGGCGTCGAGGGCCGGATCGGTAAGCATCGAAATCCGGTTGAAGGAGATCCGGTCCAGCAGGTTGGGACCCGGTTCGTTGCGCCGTCCGCCTCGTTTGGGGGCCTCGCCCCCTTTGGTATCGAGAAAGCTGTAACGATCCCGGCCCCGGTTATGCTCGGGCCAGATCGCCTCGTTGGGGCAGACCTGGGCGCAGGATCCGCAACCAATGCAGCGCCGGCCGATGTCGGTATTCTGTCGGATGCCGACAAAGGTCTTGAAGGAACTGCCCCGTTCGACTGAGGAGAGGACGATCTTCGGCATGCGCTTGCGCATGTAGCTCAGTTTCAGGGTGTTGACCGGGCAGATCGCGGCGCATCGTCCGCAGAGGGTGCAGCGGTCTTCACGGTGGTTGACGATCCAGGGCAGATCGTGGGCGGTCAGGCTGCCTGGGTCATTGGGAATGGATTGAATTGAGACCATATCTCTAACTCCTGTCTGTCTGGAGGAATAATAATTGTGTGTTCACGCATGGGCTGGAAGTCCTTGGCTCGATCCCGGTCGGGAATTATGGCATCGACGCCGCACATTTCGGAAGCGATCGCCCATTCGCCCGGTTTGCCGCCTACCATGGCGGGCCGCAGCTTTTTGGCATCCATGGCCAGCATGCAGGTTTCGTCGGGCAGGGTGCCGATCACCGCGTTAGGTCCGTCGATGATCAACCGGCGGCAGACGTCCCGCAGTCCCCTGAGGAATTCGCCCTGGGGATGAACAGCCAGTTCATTGTTCCTTAAGGGGGTGATTATGTGCTTATAGGCCTGCAACGGCAGCTTCAGCCGTCTTGTCACATAGTGGAGGATGTGGGCGAAGACCTCGGAGTCCGATTGATAGCCGATGTAGCCCGGAAAACCGGTGCCGGTAAGCCAGTCCTTGATCGGTATGAAGGCGGTGTTCTCGCCGTTGGTCATGGTGGCGATGCCCTCAATGAAGAAGGGGTGGCAGGCGTAGAGGTTGATGCCCCAGTTGGTGTTCTGGCGGCCCTGGGCCATGCAGACCCGGGATTTGATCCGGCCGCTTTGCAGGCCGAGCGCCTCGCCGACTCCGAGGGGCCAGCCGACCTCCTTGATTATCGCCACGTCGGGCCAGAGCGAGAAGGCGGTGAGGTCG
Organism: Desulfurivibrionaceae bacterium; assembly: GCA_046484585.1. Taxonomy (GTDB): domain Bacteria; phylum Desulfobacterota; class Desulfobulbia; order Desulfobulbales; family JAGXFP01; genus JAGXFP01. The sequence goes on along the minus strand of JAWOIQ010000163.1, from coordinate 23,224 downwards.
CCGTTATGCTCTTCGCCGTCCTTGCGCAGGGCCAGGCGGGTCATCATCATTTCGTTTTCGCTCTGCTCCTGGTCGAGGGTTATCCAGGTCTCCGGTTTCTTGTAGACCCGCAGGATATATTTATGCCGGTCGGTCGCCTCGACCTTGCTCATGTCGGTTTCAAACTCGTGGTCGTACCTGAGGACGAAGCCGCGGGCATCCATGATCGAGTTAAGTCTGCCCAGGGCTTCTTCGTTGTGGACGATTCCGGAAAGAACCGGATCCTGGGAGTTGTACTTGTAGTCCGCGAACTCAAGCCCCCTCAGCAGCAGACCGAGGCCGCTGCCGTCATAACCTTCCTGCATGGCCTCCATGGCCGTCAAGATGGAGAAGGGGGAAAAGGGCTCATTTGCGGTTTTCATGGCTAACCGGCACATTTTTCACTCCTTAGATTGATGATCTCCAGCGAAGTTCGATCAGGAAAATCTCTGGTAAAATATTGATAACCTACGGGCCGAAGGGTGCCCAGCCGGTGGGTGGTCAACGGGTTTTTTGAATTTCGCGGCAGAAGCCGTTGCCGTCCCGGACTCTGGAATCGAGACCCAGGCGCGGCTCTTCTTTCTTTGATACGAAGGGTAAAAAGCCCCGCCCTTTCTACCGCAAGAAGGCGGGGCTCGTTAAAAGCCAACAGTTGCGACCAGGTTGATGAGTTGTTCTTGCTCCTGTCGGCATGCCATATGTATGGCCTCAGCCGCAAAAAATGATTTGTCACGTCATTGCGAGGAGCGAAGCGGCGAAGCAATCCAGTGTTTTCATAATTACATGTTGATGGATTGCTTCCCGCGCTCGCAATTAATTTTTTAATTTTTTGCGACGCCATCGGGTTTGATGAGTCCCGCAAAAAAGTCGAAATGGGATGGCTAAGCAAAAATCGTCAGATCCAAGGCGCGCGCAATTTCGAGGAATGCAGCGTACTTCAGTACGCTGCAACGACGAGACAATTTGCAGCAACGCAGGAGCCGGTGACTTTTTGCGACGCCATCCATTTATTGATCAATTCGTAAATGGTCCAAAATGGGATGGCTAGGCAAAAATCGTCAGATCCAAGGCGCGCGAATTTCGAGGAATGAAGCGTACTTCAGTACGCTGCAATGACGAGACAATTTGCAGCAACGCGGGAGCTGGCGACTTTTTGCGACGCCATCCGGTTTAATATACGTTCAGGTAGTTATCGAGCTCCCAGTCGGTTACGGAAATCCGGAAGGAATTCCACTCCTTTTCCTTACTGATCACATACTTCTCGAAGATATGGTCGCCGAGGGTCTCCTTGGCGAGTTTGCTTTTCTTCAGTTCGGCCAGGGCCTCCAGCAGGGAGCCCGGCATGCTCTGGATTTTGGCGCGGCGCATCTGGTTGGCGCTCATGTTGTAGATGTTGACGTTGGTCGCCGGTGGCGGCGGCATTTTGTTTTTGACGCCGTCCAGCCCGGAGTTCAGCATCAGGGCGAAGGCCAGGTAGGGGTTGCAGGCCGGATCCGGGCAGCGGACCTCGACCCGGGTGCCCAGGCCGCGGGAAGCGGGTATTCTCATCAGGACGCTGCGGTTCGAGGCGGACCAGGCCACATAGACCGGGGCTTCGTAGCCGGGGACCAGACGCTTGTAGGAGTTGACCAGCGGGTTGGTCACCGCCGAAAAGACCCGGGCGTTTTTGTTGATCCCGGCGATGTACCGATAGGCGGTCTTGCTGAGCTGCAGCTTGTCCTTCGGGTCGAAAAAGACGTTGTTGCCCTTCAGGTCGAAGAGGGACTGGTTGGTATGCATCCCGGAGCCGTTGATCCCGAAGACCGGTTTCGGCATGAAGGTGGCGTGCAGGCCGTATTTTTTGGCGATGGTCTTGACCACCCATTTAAAGGTTACGGTATTGTCGGCGCAGGTCAGGGCGTCGGCGTATTTGAAGTTGACCTCGTGCTGGCCCTCGGCGACTTCGTGATGGGAGGCCTCGATCTCGAAACCCATCTGCTCCAGGGTCTGGATGATTTCGCGGCGGCAGTCGATGCCGGTATCTTCCGGGTCGACGCTGAAGTAGCCGGCCACGTCGTTGGTCACGGTGCTGGAGGTGCCGTCCGGGTTGCGGTTGAACAGAAAGAACTCGGCCTCGGTGCCGACGTTCATGGTGTAGCCCAATTCCCGCGCCTCGGCCAGAACCCTTTTCAGGTTTACCCGCGGACAGCCTTTAAAGGGGGTGCCGTCGGACTTGTGGATATCGCAGATGATCCGGGCGGCGGCCCTGCCCTCCACGCTTCGCCAGGGCAGGATTACAAAAGTGTTATAATCGGGGACGAGGTACATGTCGGATTCCTCGATGCGGGCGAAGCCGTCGATTGAAGAGCCGTCGAACATCATCTTGCCGTCCAGGGCCTTCTCGATCTGGCTGAGCGGAATGGCGATGTTCTTCATGTGGCCCAGAACGTCGACGAACTGAAGCCGGAAGAACTTGACGTTCTCGTCCTTGATCAATTTGAGGATTTCATTTTTGTTCATCTTGGCACTCCTTTTTTTTTAGGGATGAAGGGTGAACCTTGCCGGTTGCGGTCTGCCCTAATTTTCAATGCAAAATGCGTACCCGTTTCTGTTTTTTGGGTGGTTTCGTGTAATAAACGTTATTTTTGTAAACGTTATCAGGCGAATATAGTAAAATTAAGATATAATCAAACAGTTTTTTTCGCAGCCGCGGTTGCCTCGATTGTTTTCCAGTGATATATTGGCAATTGTTTGCCAGTATATCAGCTCGGTTTTGAGATTTCAACGATAAGTTGCTGCCTTTTGGACAGGAAGAGCGGCCGGGTTGCCTCTCCCGATCCGCAGAGCGGCACTTTTGCCGAAATTACCGACGGGGTTCTGGCGTGCTACTGTTTCGCGGGAGGCTGGGTCCCGCTTAAGGTGGTTCTTGCCGGTTTCGGAGTGGGGCGGATCATGGTTTTGTTGAGGCGATAGGTAACGGCAATTTTGCCGAAATATTTTTCTGGATATGAACGAAAAAATCGAAAAAAAAGAATTGGCGATCCTGCGGTTCCTCGAAAAAACCGCCGGGCCGGTAACCAGCGCGCGCTTGACCGAGAGTTTGCGGGCCATGGGCTACGAGGTCAGCGAGCGGACGGTCCGCTACTATTTCCAGGATCTCGACAAGCGGGGGCTTACCGAAAACCGCGGCAAAAGGGGCAGGGAGATCACCGGCCTGGGGCGTGAGGAGTTGGGGGCGGCCCGGGTGTTCGACAAGGTCGGATTTCTGTCTGCCCGGATCGATCAGCTTACCTATGGGATGGATTTTGACCTGGCCCGGGAAAGCGGCACGGTTATTGCCAATATCAGCATTGTCGAAACAGATCTCCTCTACCGGCTGGTCGGCCAGATTCAGCGGGTTTACCAGCAAGGCTACGGGATGGGGGAGGTCATGGCTCTGTTCGGGCCAGGCGAGCGGGTCGGCGGCGTGGTGATTCCGGAGGGCATGGTCGGCATGGCCACGGTCTGCTCGATTACCATGAACGGGGTGCTGCTCGGCCATGGGATCCCGGCCCACTCCAGTTTCGGCGGTCTCATGGAAATTCGGGATCATAAACCCTCACGGTTCGTGGAGATTATCAAGTACGAGGGAACCAGTCTCGATCCCCTGGAGATTTTTATCAAGGGCGGGATGACCAATGTGCTTGGGGCGATCGAGACCGGCAACGGCCTGATCGGCGTTGGTTTTCGTGAGTTGCCGGCCGACAGCCGCGATCAGGTGATCAAGCTCGACAAGCGGTTGAAGAAAGCGGGGCTCGGCGGTTTGCTTACCGTCGGCTGGCCGGGTCAGCCGCTCCTGGAGGTGCCGGTCAGCGAGGGGCGGATCGGGGCGATCGTCATCGGCGGGCTCAACCCGGCCGCCACCCTTGAGGAGACCGGGGTGAATGCCGGCTCCAGGGCGTTGGCCGGTATGATAAAATATGAAAGGTTCTTCCGGTACACCGAGATGGATTATCGGATGCGCGAGCTTTGCCGGCTATAGAGAGGATTTATATATGGTTACCAGTAAACAAGATAAAGAGCTGGCCGCCCTGACCTGTCTCTACGAGATCACCAGGGTGCTGGCCTCTTCGACCGATCTGCGCGACTGCCTGAAGAAGGCCATGGCGATTCTCTCCTCCAGCTTCGATTTTAAAAACGCCACGGTGACTATCGTCAATCCCAGGACCGGCCAGTCCGAGATCGAAGTGGCCCACGGAATGAGTGCCGAGGCCAGAAAGCGCGGGGTCTACAGGATGGGCGAAGGCATCACCGGCCGGGTGATCGCGGCCGGGGAGCCGATCATCGTGCCCCGGATCAGCGAGGAGCCCCTGTTCATCAACCTGACTAAGGCCCGGGGCGATATCGTCAGCGGAAATCTCTCCTTTCTCTGCGTGCCCATCAAGCAAGGCAAGAACACGATCGGTTCCCTGAGCGTCGATCTGGAGTATCGGGAAGGGGCAAATTTCGCGGAGGAGCTCCGCTTTCTTACCGTGATCGGCGGCCTGCTCGCCCAGGCGGTCAACCGGATTCAGGCGGTCAACCGTGAGAAGGAGGAGCTGCTCTACGAAAACACCCGGCTCAAGAAGCAGCTTTCCGAAAAGTACCGGATCGATTCGGTGATCTCGAGCAGCAGCCGGATGCAGGAGGTTCTGGAGATGATCGGCCGGGTGGCCGGTTCCAACGCCACCGTTTTGTTGCGCGGCGAGTCCGGCACCGGCAAGACCCTGATCGCCAGGGCCATCCACCATAACAGCCGGCGGGCCGACAAGCCCTTCGTGGTGGTTAACTGCACCGCCCTGCCCGAGACCCTTCTCGAAAATGAGTTGTTCGGCCATGAAAAGGGGGCCTTTACCGGCGCCAACGAGCTGAAGAAGGGGCGTTTCGAGGTGGCCGAGGGCGGCACCCTGTTCCTGGACGAAATCGGTGAGTTGCCCGGTCATATCCAGGCCAAACTGCTCAGTGTCATCCAGGACCGGGAGTTCCAGCGACTGGGCAGTTCCCGGACCATAAAATGTGATGTCCGCTTGATCGCCGCCACCAACAAAGATCTTGAGAAGGCGGTGGAGCAGGGGGCCTTCCGCGAGGATTTCTATTACCGGCTCAATGTTTTCCCGATCTATATCCCGCCCCTGCGGGACCGGCGCACCGACATCCTCCTCCTGGCCGAATACTTCCTCCAAAAATACAATGAAGAGAATCGCAAGCAGGTCCGGCGCATCTCGACCTCGGCCATTGATCTTCTTATCCAGTATCATTGGCCCGGCAATGTCCGGGAGCTGCAGAACTGCATGGAGCGGGCCCTGCTGATCTGTGACGAGGAGGCGATCAAGAGTTATCACCTGCCCCCCACCTTGCAGACCTCCGAGTCGGCCGGGCCGGACCGGAAGCCCCTGGCTCTGGGGACCATGGTCGAAAACTTCGAAAAGGAGTTGATCGTCGACGCCCTGAAGCGTTTTGAGGGCAACCAGACCAGGGCCGCCGCCCACCTCGAAACCAGCCTCCGGGTCTTTAACTACAAGGTCCACAAGTATAAGATTGATTTTTCGCAGTTCAAGATAGCTCGGAAGTGACGAAGGGGTGAGGGGTGAGGGGTGAGGGGTGAGGGGTGAGGGGTGAGGGGTGAGAGGTGAGGAGCCGGGAGCCGGGAGCCGGGAGCCGGGAGCCAGGAGTTTGAAGGCAGAAGGCTGGGGGTTGGAGAGAGGGGGCTCGGGCCGGAAGAATCCTCCGAATGCGGTCTCATTGCTTTTTAAACATCCTCGCTTTTCGTTCGGATAAAAAGCCTGCTTTTTGGTCAGTCCTCTTCTTTTTCAGCCCGTGAAAAACCGGCGTATGCCCCTGCAGGTGGTTGTTTCGGCATACCGTATGTCTGGCCTCAATCACAAAAATACACCACTCCTGGTATCTCAAGAATTCTGTTTAGTCCACCCTTGATGAGGGCGCGCTTCCTGCGGGCGCACCCGTGGGCCGTCATTCCTGCGCAGGCGAGAGTCAATGCTATTTGCGAACTTATCAACCCTTCAGTTAACAATATCGTGATATTTGGCATGTTTTTATCACGATATTGTTATGCCTGTTTCCGTCCCTCTGTACTCCCTCTTCGAAAAACACCGCTATTCCGGATGGATAAATAACCGCTGCCGCTGGCACGTTAATCGCTAAGCTTATCCCGAGGTCGAACTCGGCGGGAGTTCGCGATTGTCAATCAGATGTTAATCATCTTTGCGGAGGGATGAACAATGATCAATACGGGCGACACCGCCTTTATTCTGGCGGCGGCCGGTCTGGTGTTCTTGATGACGCCGGGGCTGGCCTTGTTTTATGGGGGGATGGTTAGAGGCAAGAACGTGCTCGGCACTATCCTGCAAAGTTTTATCATGATTTCGCTGATCAGTATCGAGTGGGTCTATCTGGGCTATTCGATGTCCTTCGGCCCCGATGTCGGCGGCTTTGTCGGCGACCTTTCCTGGTTTGCCCTGAACGGGGTTTCAACGGCGCCGAGCCCCGATTACGCGACCACCATTCCCCAGATCGTCTTTATGATCTACCAGTGTATGTTTGCAATCATCACCCCGGCCCTGATCACCGGCGCCTTTGCCGAGCGGGTAAGATTCGCGCCCTTTCTGGTCTTCAGCCTGGCCTGGGCGATCCTGGTCTACAACCCGGTCTGCCACTGGATCTGGGGCAGCGGCGGCTGGCTTGGCGCCCGCGGGGTGCTTGATTTCGCCGGCGGCCTGGTGGTGCATCTGACCTGCGGCATGGCGGCCCTGGCCGCGGTCATGGTGATCGGGCCTCGCAAGAAATTCGGCACAACCGCGGTGATGCCCCATAACCTGACCATGACCCTGCTCGGTACCGGTTTGCTCTGGTTCGGCTGGTTCGGCTTCAACGGCGGCAGCGCCCTGGCGGCAAACGAGATCGCCGCGGTCGCCTTTGTTTCGACCCATCTGGGCGGTATGGCCGGGATGGCGATGTGGACCATGATGGAATGGATCAGAAACGGCAGGCCCACCACCCTGGGCGCCGCCTCCGGGGCCATCGCGGGGCTTGCGACCATCACCCCGGCCGCGGGTTTCGTCGGACCGAATTCCGCCATTGCCATTGGTCTTCTGGCCGGATTGGCTTGCTACCTGGCCGTATCCTATAAAAACAAGATCGGCTTCGACGACAGCCTAGATGTCGTGGGAATCCACGGTCTGGGCGGCCTGCTCGGCACCGTCTGCCTGGGAATTTTCGCCTCGAAAGCGGTAAACCCGGGTGGGGCCGACGGCCTCCTGGCCGGTAATCCCGCTTTTCTCGGCACCCAGCTTTTCGGCATCATCGTGGTCGGCGTGTACGCCTTTGTGGTCAGCTGGGTTTTATGTAAGCTTATTGATGGCCTGATGGGCTTGAGACTGACTGCCGAATCGGAAACCATCGGCCTGGATCAGGCCGAACACAGCGAATCGGCGTATAACACCTAACTTTGACAAACTTGCAAAAAACCGTGGGATGACTAAGCAAAAACTTCGATACGCCACCACGCAGTAGATCGGAGTTTTTGCGACGCCATCACTTTCAAGGAGGAGATGGACCGGAGATACCGCTTTTATGTTGGCGCCGACGAACTGTTCCCCGGCAACCCGGAATTGCTCGGGATTCAGGACATGCGCCTTTTCAACTATCATCTATTCAATAGTAGTAACATTTGTTATTCTTAAATTGATTGATGTTGCTATCGGCCTCCGAATTCAGAAGCCAGAATTCAGGAGCCAGGAGCCAGAAGCCGGGAGCCTGGTGCCGGAAGCAGGAGAATAGCTTTAAAAGCAGTCATGTCGGTTTCCGGATTCAGGCCGCTGGAGTCTTCCGCTAAAGGTTGCAAAGATCGAATGTGGACCGAATATCCCCAGCCGGAAATTGGATCTGTAAATTGATTTGCATATAAACAATTCATCAGCAATTCTACTTAAGGAGATTGGCATGAAAAAAATTGAAGCGATTATAAAGCCGTTCAAGCTTGATGATGTCAAAGAGGCCTTAAACCAGATCGGCATCAAGGGGATGACGGTCTCCGATGTCAAGGGCTACGGTCGCCAGAAAGGCCATAAGGAGATATACCGGGGCGCCGAATACGAGGTCGATTTCATCCCCAAGACCAAGATCGAGATCATTGTCGTCGCCGGTCAGGTCGACCAGGTAGTCGAGACGATCCGGGATGCCGCCAATACCGGCACGATCGGCGACGGCAAGATTTTTGTTGTGCCGATTGAGGAGGTGGTCAGGGTGCGGACCGGCGAGAAGGGTCACGATGCCATCTAAGGCGGAAATGGTTTGGGGTCGATAGCGTTGCTAAAACATGAGCTACGGGTCGCCCGGGAGACCCTCCGCGAACTTTGGAAGGAGAGAGTGAGCGGCCGGCAGTTGCTGGATAAACATTCCGAAGCGGTTGATATATTTCTGAAAGATCGTTTCGCCGAACTGACCGAGGGCGGCGGGGAAATAACCCTGGTCGCCCTCGGCGGTTACGGTCGCAGGGAGCTTTTTCCCTATTCCGATATCGACCTGCTCCTCCTCCATTCCCGCTGGGTGAGAAGCAAGGTGCTGAAAAAAACCGTGGAGGGCATCCTCTATCCCCTCTGGGACGCGGGGCTCGAAGTCGGGCACAGTGTCAGGAGCGTTTCCCAGTGCCTGGCCGACTGCAGGAATGACTTCCACCTCCAGGTCGCCATGCTCGACGCCCGGCGGGTCACCGGTTCCGAGAAGCTCTTTGCCGATCTGAGCAACGCCTATAATAAGAAATTCATCGAGGGACATCGGCGCGACTTCCTGGCCAAGATGGAGAATGAAAGGGAAGCCCGGAAGCAGCTCTTCGGCGGGTATGGTTTCAAGCTTGAACCGAACATCAAGGAAGGGCGCGGCGGTTTCCGGGACATCCAATCGATGCTGTGGACCGCCCGGGGAGTCTTCGGCCTGAAGGGGCTTGCCGCCATCGAGGAATCCGGGATCTTCGGGGCCGAGGAACGGCGCGGCCTCGAAAGGAGTTTCGACAACCTGGTGATGATCCGGAACCGCCTCCATTACCTGAGCGGCCGCAAGAACGATCAGCTTTTTTTTGAGCACCAGGAGGGCATCGCCAAAGCCCTTGAATATAAGGATACCAAGGGGATGCTCGGGGTCGAGATCTTCATGCAGGAGGTTTACGGTCATCTCGATACCATTGCGGTGGCCACCGATCTGTTTTTCGAACATATCGAGGAAACCATCGGCCCGGTGAAAAGAACCAGGGACGACGCCGTTCTCGAAAAAGGCCTTGCGGTGATCAACGGCCGGATCCATCTGACCGGACCGGAATTGCTGGCCAGAAAACCGCATCTGATCCTGAAGATCTTCAGCCAGGCCGCCCGCCTGAACCTGCCCGTTCACTTCCGGACCAGGCAGCTGGTGTCCGGCAGCCTCGGGGTTGTCGACGACAATTTCCGCGGTTCCCGCCGGGCGGCCCGCGAGTTCATGGAGATCCTGGGGGGTGCCGCGGATCCTCTGCCGCTGTTGGCAGCCATGCTGGAGACCGGGCTGCTCTCGGCCTATATCCCGGAATTTTCCCCCCTTGAATCGCTGGCCCAGCATGATGTCTTCCATATCCACACGGTCGATCGCCACCTGATTCAGGCCGTTCAGGAGTTGCGGCTCCTGGCCGATGAACAGGCCCATATATTTTCGGAGGTGAAAAATCCCGGCCTCCTTTACCTTGCCGGGCTGCTCCATGATATCGGCAAGGGCAGGGGCGCCAGTCATGACGAGTTCGGGGCCGAACTGGCCGAACGGATCGGCAGGCGGTTGGGGTTGAAGAAAAAGGAAGTGGCTGATCTGGAGTTTCTGGTCCGCCACCACCTCTTTCTGTCCCATATCGCCCAGCGCCGCGACCTTGAGGATGAAGAGGTGATCTTCCATTGCGCCGAGACGATCAAGGAGCCGGACCGTCTGCACATGCTCTACCTGCTGTCGATTGCCGATGCCCGGGCCACCGGCCCCAATGCCTGGAGCGACTGGAAGGGCGCCCTGTTCCAGGAGCTTTATCTGCGGGTCTCCCAGGTTCTCGATCAGTCCGAATGGGTCGGCCCCGACCGGCAGCAGGCGGTCGGCTGGATGCGCGAGCAGGTCGCCGAAGCCCTGGGCGAGGAAGATTCTTCCGGACTGATCGACAACCTGCCTGACGACTATCTGCTTAATTACACGGTCCGGGAAGTGGTCGAGCATCTCGGCCTGACCGGAAAACTCGCCGGCCGCAAGGCCCTGCTGATCCCGGCCGATCACGGCGACCACTGGTCGGTCCTGATCGTCAGCCGCGACCGGACCGGGCTGCTGTCCCGGATCTGCGGAACCCTGGCCCTGAATAATCTCAGCGTCCTCTCCGCGAAGATCCATACCTGGCAAGATGGCACCGTGGTCGATCTCATCGATGTCAAGCCGGTCTTCAACAATGAGTTTCAGGATCTCGACTGGCGGGCACTAGGCAAGGACCTCAACCTGGTCCTGGCCAACCGCCTCGGACTGACCCATCGCCTCGCCGCCAAAAGGACCGGCCGACGCTCCGAACCGGCCCCGGAACACCGGCGCTATTCGACCAACGTCAAGATCGACAATAAATCCTCCCGCTTCTTCACCATCATCGAGGTCTACGCCGAAGACCAGCCGGCGCTGCTCTTCAATATCACCCGGACCATGGCCGACTTCGAGATTAATATCGCCAAGGCGTTGATCTCGACCCGCCAGGGCCAGCTGATCGATGTCTTTTACGTTCTCGATGGCACAGGCGGCAAGATCACCGAACGGAGCGATCTGGAAGAGATCAGGCAGGCCCTGATCTTTGCCGCCGAGAACAGCGGCGGATGATGCAATCCCGATTATCCTGACCTGCCCCTCTGGCCTGCCGGGACAAAAACTGAATATAATCAGTGAATATCTTCCCTATCCGCGACAAAGACCGCTTTCCCTTCGGTAAGCCTTGAAAAGCGTCCCGGATTCATATTATAAGAGACAGGTCAGGGAATCTTCGGAAGAGAGATCGGAATTAAGCGGGTTCCCAAAAAGTCAAAAAAAGCTGTCATTTCGAACGGATGTGAGAACTCTTGTTGTTTACACCTACAGGGCATAAGTTTCGTTTGCACCCTAAAGGGCATAAAAGCAGACAAGCTGCTCAACTCAGCAGATTTCTCCAGTTGCTCGAAATGACATTATGGCAATGCCGACTTTTTGCGACGCCAACCAAATGAGGGAGAGAATGAAATTGACCAGAGTATTATTGTTTCTGCCGTTAGTCCTGTCCATCCACGCCACCGCCCGGGCCGATGCCACCTTCCTCTACGATATCGAAATAGAGCGGACGGAAACGGAAACCGAAGTACACCTGAAGGCGGACGGAGCTATAAGGGACTACGGCAAATTCCAGTTGAAGAAAAATGTTGAAGCGGGTCGCCCCGATCGCATGTATCTGGACCTCAAGAACGTGCGCCTTGCCGGCCCGATCCCCGCCAAAGAGGCAGGAACCGCTCTTGCCCGGGTCAGAACGGGAAAGAGAAGTGACGGGGTCAGGGTGGTTTTCGATTCCAACCTTGATGAATTGTTTGATTACACGATCCGCGATCGGCCCAATGGCTTGCTCGTTACTATCCGGGAGCCCTTTGCCGACCAAATCCAGGAGGAGGTGTCCACAACCGTGCCGAAAGACATGGCCCCCGCTCTGGAAACAATATATCCGGAACCGAAAGCCGCGGGTGACTTGAAGCTGGTGATAGCCATCTCGGATTCGCCTGATCATGCCCGGGAATGGCTGAACGCGCCAGGGGACGGCAAGACCGGCCTGAAACTTCTGAAGACGGCAAAACCTGACCAGGAGATCAACATCTCATTTCTGGTCACCGGGCTCAGCCCGGACCGGGCTGGAAATTTTTCCTATCAAACCTCATTTGCCGTGCTGGACCCATCCGGCAATCCGCGTGAGAACCGGCGCCATTACGCAAAGGCAACGGTCGAAGCGCCGAATCAGCCGGCCTTTATCATGGCCGAGCCGGAGCTTGCGCTGGTCCTGGACAGCTTGGACCCTATTGGTGATTATACAATAATCGGCATAGTCGAAGACCTGATAAACAACAAGATATCCCGCACCAGCAAGAGGATAACGCTGACACGATAATCAGGCAGGTTTGCAGCCCGGCCGGGGCAGGAAGATCGATAGGGTCGTCTGTTTTGCCGGAAGAGGACTAATGATCCTCTCTGCGGAGAATAGCGGCCCTATTCTCCGCATAATAAGCGGAGAATGTTCTTTGGCAATAGTCAAATGCAGACTTGAGAGCGTCCCGCTTCTTCTTTGTCGTTTTTACTCTTTAGTTTGTTATCCAACCAGATAACGGCTTCAGGTTCCATATTACTGTAATCCATCCGAAATCAGCCCGCATCAATATCCTCCCCCGCCTTTAAAGTCATTGACTTTGTTAGCAGCCAAAATTAACCTGTTGTTATACCTGCCAAAATTGTTGTTAGATCTAATAGGGCGGTTCGAATATCGATTGCCGGCCCGGATACCGAATAGCCAGGAAGGGGATCTCAGAAACAAGACGAAGACGGCCATAATGTCATTTCGACCAACGGGAGAAATTTTTATAGTATCTTTATAGTAAGTATCATCGGTTAAAGCTGAGTTGAGCAGCTTGTCTGTTTTTATGCCCTTTAGGGTGCAAACGAAACTTATGTCTTGTGGATGTAAACAACAAGACTTCTCACATCCGTTCGAAATGACAGCTTTTTTTGACTTTTAGCGACGCCATCTTTTTTGAGGAGTTCGATAGTGATTTGTGATACAAGCCCAGGACGATCCCGGCAATACGCCGAGAACATCGTCAACACCGTGCGCGAACCCTTGATCGCTCTGGACCAGGATTTAAGGGTGGTCTCGGCCAGCCGCTCTTTCTATGAGGTGTTCAAGGCAGATCCGGCTGAAACCGTGGGCCGGTGCATCTACGATCTGGGCAATAAGCAGTGGGATATTCCCGGACTGCGGGAACTGCTGGAAACCGTCCTGCCCGGAAAGGCCAGCTTCGACGACTACGAGGTCGAACACGATTTTGCCGTGATCGGCCGCCGGATCATGCGGCTGAATGGTCGGCGGATTGAAAGCGAACCCGGCGGCCGGGAGCGGATTATCCTGCTTGCCATCGAGGACATTACCCGGCGCAAGGATATCGAAAACGGCCTGGAAAAGACCCGAAAGGAACTGGCGGTTATCAAAAAAACAGCCGATGAGGCCTGTGAATTCGCGGAGAGCGTCGTCAACACCCTGCGCGAACCCCTGATTTGCCTGGACCAGGATCTCCGGGTGGTCACCGTCAGCCGTTCCTTCTATGACTTCTTCCAGGTTAAGCCGGAAGAGACCGTAGGCCGGCTTATCTATGACCTGGGCAATAAGCAGTGGGATATTCCCTGTCTACGGGAACTGCTGGAGACCATCCTGCCCGAAAAGACCAGCTTTGACGACTACGAGGTGGAACACGATTTTGCCGCGATCGGCCGCCGGATCATGCTGCTGAATGGTCGGCGGATTGAAAGCGAACCCGGCCGGGAGCGGATCATCCTGCTGGCCATCGAAGACATCACCCGGCGCAAGGATATCGAAAACGGCCTGGAAAAGAGCCGAAAGGAACTGGCGGTTATCAAAAAAACAGCCGATGAGGCCTGTGAATTCGCGGAGAGCGTCATCAACACCGTGCGCGAACCCCTGATTTGCCTGGACCAGGACCTCCGGGTGGTCACCGTCAGCCGTTCCTTCTATGACTTCTTCCAGGTGAAGCCGGAAGAGACCGTGGGCCGGCTTATCTATGACCTGGGCAATAAGCAGTGGGATATCCCCTGTCTACGGGAACTGCTGGAGACCATCCTCCCCGAAAAGACCAGTTTCGACGACTACGAGGTGGAACACGATTTCGTCACCATCGGCCGGCGCGTCATGCTGCTGAATGCCAGACGGATTGAACGGGAACCCGGCCGGGAACGGATCATCCTGCTGGCCTTCGAGGACATCACCGAGAGGCGGCGCCTGGAAGAACTGCTGGAAGAGGCGGAAATGCGCTACCGGCGTGTTTTTGAGACCGCCAGCGACGGCATCGTCCTGCTCGAAAAAAGCCAGGGCCATATCGTCCATGCGAATCAGGCCGTTGAGAAACTTCTTGGCTATACCGAAGCGGATTATCTCGGCAAGAAACTGGATGATATCGGCGTACCGCTTGATATGAGTGATTTCCCGGCAGTCATGGCGAATCTGGGCCGGAGCGGCATTCTTAACTACGAAGATGTGATGGTGAAAAGCCGGGACGGCCGGGAAATCACCGCGGATATATATATGGTCGACCGGGCCAAGCTGGCTCAATGCAATATTCGCGATGTCAGTGAACGTCAGCGGGCAAAGAAAATACTCGAAGAAGAGCGGAAATTTATTGCAAACGCCCTCAATACCCTGTCCGACATCTTTTTTGTGGTTAATCCGGAGGGGAAATTTATCCGCTGGAACAGGACCATGAACGCGGTCACCGGCTACAGCGATGCGGAAATTGTCAAGATGCAGGCGGGTGATTGCTTCAAAAATAGTGACGCCGGCCGAGTCGCGGCGGCCATGGAGACGGCGGCCAGGGAAGGCAGCGCCATTTTCCAGGCCAGCCTCAGCACTAAGGACGGGAGCAAAATCCCCTATGAATTCAACGCCGCGCTCCTGTGGGACACGCAGGACCGCCCCATAGGGATCAGCAGTGTCGGCCGGGACATCAGCGAGCGGGAAAAGCTTGAAGGCCAACTCCGGCAAGCCCAGAAGATGGAGGCGGTAGGCACCCTGGCCGGGGGGATTGCGCACGATTTCAATAATATCCTCAGCGTGATTATTGGCTACGGCGGCATGATCATGGAAACCCTGCCCGCCGACAGCCCCGCCAGGGAAGATATGCGGCAGGTGCTGACCGCCGCCGACCGGGCCGAGAACCTGACCAGAAGGCTGCTGATTTTCACCCGGGAAGAGCCCGTTGAGGTGAAGCTCCTCGACATCAACGGGCTTATCCGCGATCTGCGGAAGATGCTCGATCGGATGATCAGCGAGAGTATCGACTTTCACCTGGAACTTGCCGACCAGCCCTTGACGGTTCTGGCCGATGCCGGGATGATCGAGCAGGTGCTGATGAATCTGGTCACCAATGCCAGGGACGCCCTACCGACGGGCGGACGGCTGACCATCGCCACCAGCCTTGCCATAGTTGATGATGCGGATGTTGCCGTTGACGAAAATGCCCGGCCCGGAAGATACGCGCGGATAACGGTTTCCGACACCGGACATGGCATGGACGCGGAAACGCGGACGAGGATCTTCGAGCCGTTTTTCACCACCAAAGGCGTTGGCGAGGGGACGGGGCTCGGCCTGGCGATTTCCTATGGGATAATCAAACAGCATGACGGATATATCAAGGTTTACAGCGAACCGGAACACGGCACGGAATTCAACATCTACCTGCCGGTCAGTGAAACAGTGCCGGTCCCGGGCCGTGAAACCACGGCCGACGCCCCGGTACGCGGCGGCAACGAGACGATCCTGGTGGCCGAAGACGACGAGGCCTTGCGGGAATTGAGCGGCAGAGTCCTGGAGTCCTTCGGCTACAAGGTTATATCGGCCGTGGACGGCGAAGACGCGCTTGCGAAATTCAAGGAAAACAGGGACCGGATCAGTCTCCTCCTCCTTGATATGGTGATGCCGAAGAAAAACGGCAAGGAGGTCGCGGAAGCGATCATGAAAATCAGCCCCGGGATAAAGGTCCTCTTCTCAAGCGGCTATACCATGGATATTATCACCCACCAAGAACTGGAGGAGGCCGGTTTCGAGTTCATCCACAAACCATACCAGGCGAAAGAGCTGGCCCGGAAAGTGCGGCAGACGCTGGACCGATGGGAGGAGGAGGAAAATTAAACGGCTGGCCGTCCCGGCTTATCAAGGACCGTCCCTTTTTCCTGAAAAGTTGTATTTGTACCAACCCCTGGCCCTTCTCTTTTTAGGGCGCTCAGGCAATATCCGTCGCTGGTCCCGAAAACCCTTCCCATTAAAAAATCAATTTATTAGATTGTGTTGGCATGGTGGTTAATCACTCAAACAATGTTTTTCGGAGAGGTTTCTTGGGGTGGTAAATTGCTAAAAGCCAAAAGCTGACCCGATCATGTAACACTTGGTAAAGGTTGAAAGGATTCTAACTATTCGGTCAGTCCTGTTCTTGGCAAACATTTCCTTTCCTTAGAAAGCACTCGTCTTCATCAAATATGACCTTCATGCTTTTTTATTGTGTTTTGTTCTCAAAATAGCTACATGTGTAGTAGATTTGAGAACAACGATGGAGGGTTTATGGTTACGGACAGACCGGCGGAAATATTGTTCAGTGCTTACCGGCGCAAGGTTCTTGCCTTGTTGCTGTTAAGGCCGGAAGAGCGGTTCCATGTCCGGGAGATTTCCCGGCTCACCGGCGTCCCGGCCGGTTCCCTGCATCGCGAGCTGAAACTGCTCGCCTCCGCCGGCCTGTTGAGCCGGGAGACCGTGGGGCGGCAGGTATACTATCAGGCCGATCGGCAATCTCCGATCTATACGGAACTGGCCGCGATTTTCCGGAAGACCGCCGGGATGGCCGATGTGATCAGTGAAGCCCTCCTCTCTCTGGGACCGGCAATTGAGCTTGCCTTCATCTTCGGCTCAGCCGCCGCCGGGCGTGAGAGAAGCGGCAGCGACATCGATCTGTTTGTAATCGGCGGCGTGTCGTTTGCCGAGGTGGTGGGGGCGCTGGCCGATATCCATGAAAGCCTCGGGCGGGAGATCAATCCGGTACTTATGGACAGAAAGAGTTTTAGCGAGCGCAGCGAATCCGATCCGTTCATAAAGCGGGTCATCAAAGAGCCGAAAATATTCGTAATAGGTACTGAAAATGACCTTGGCGAACTTGCTTGAGACCGGACGACTTCGGGAGCATGAGCCCACCGCTGATGAAATTCGCGATCTTCTCAACGCGGCCCGGCGTAATCTGGCCGATGCGGAAGTGACCGCCATCAGCCAGGAAACCCGTTTCGATGCAGCCTATAAGGCGGTCATGCAGCTCTCCCTTGTGGCCCTGATGGCCAACGGCTATCGCCCCGGTTCCGGAGGCGGCCATCATATGACGATGATCCAGTCACTGCCGAAGGCCATCGGTTTGTCGAAGGACCGGATGATCGTGCTCGATGCCTTGCGGCGCAAACGTAATGCGGCGGATTATCTGGGCGGTTATGTTGATGAGGCCGCGACCGCTTCCGGCATAACCGAAGCAAAACAGTTGCAGGATGATGTTCTGGCATGGCTTGCCGAAAACAGGTCGGACCTGGTCTGAATCGGCGCTACTCTACCCTGAATTCCGTGAAAGTGTAAATTCCAACTTATGCAACTTCTTAACCAGATCCGGCGCAAGCACAGCGTCAGAAAAAAAGTTCTGATCCCGCTCAGTCTGACCTTCGCCGTTCTGCTCGTGGCCTTTGTCTGGGCCGGGTACGGCATTCGCCGCGCCGATGAACGTCTGATGCTGCAACAACACTTCCGGAGTACTCAGAGCATGTTGGTCGGGTTGTTGAAGGAGGATGTGGCGGTTTTGCATTCGACGGCTGAATTCATCGCCGGCCAGCAGACTTTGCAGACGGCCATGCTGCATCAGGATTTGCAAAACCTGGGTAACTTCAGTGGTCCGCTCTACGAACGCATTTCCAAACAACTTGATATAACCCATTTTTATTTTCATGACGCCCGGGGCCGGCTTTTGCTCCGGGTTTATTTCCCCGAAGATGTCAGCAGGCCGGACCTGCGGCGGCAAACCATGCAACGAGCCATGCGCGGCGGCCGGCCGGAGTCGGGTCTGGAAATCGGCCGGCACGGCACCTTTGCTCAGCGCCTGGTGTTCCCCTGGTATCTGGCCGGTGAGCTGATCGGCTATATCGAACTGGGTATGGATCTTAGGCCAATCCTCGACAAGCTCAAGGCAATTACCCATGCTGAACTGACTATTGCCATCGACAAGGCTAATCTGGACCGCGAAAATTGGGAGGCATACGCCGGCAAACGGCACCATTCCTTCACCTGGGATTTCATGGCCGATAAGGTCGTTAGCGATACGACCATCGACCTGACCCAGCCATTAGCTGAACGGATTTTTAAGGACTCGGCCTACGGCATCATTGCCGAGCATCTGGACTTGGGCCAGCGCTCTTTCCGCGGAAACCTGTTGCCGGTTACCGATGTGCAAGGCCAGCGGGTCGGTGATCTGGTCATCCTCGCCGACGTGACCGGCCAAGAGAAGGCTTTTTATGGTTTTTTGTTTTGGGTGGTCGGGTTCAGTTTGCTGCTGAGCGGCACTCTGTTCGTTTTTGCCTACGGGTTTCTGGGCCGGGTGGGGCGGCAGCTAGCCACCGGCGAAAATCTCCTACGGCAGGAAAGCGCCACTCTCTCTCAGGTCAATGAACAGTTGCAGAACGAGGTCGATATCCGCAAACAGGCCGAAGAGCGGTTGAGCCACCTCAACCAGACTCTGGAGCGCCGCGTGGCCGAGCGAACCCTGAAGCTGGAACAACAGAACCTCCTCCTGGAGAAAAACCGCCAGGCCCTCGAAAACGCCTACGACGAACTGCGGGAAAAACAGGCCGCCATACTGCATCAGGACAAGATGGCCTGCATCGGCCAACTGGCGGCCGGAGTGGCCCACGACATCAACAACCCGGTCGGTTTTATCAGTCACAATCTAACCCTGTTCGGCCGCTACTTTCAGCGGTTGGAGCAATTTTTCGCTTTGCAGAAACAGTTGGTCATGTCGCGGGCTCCGCTCGAAATCAAGAGCGGTTGCGAAAAAGGCTGGCGTGATTTCAGGGTCGCGGAGGTTTTTTCCGAAGTCCCGGTCATGCTGCGGGAGTGTCAGGACGGCACCACGCGCATCACCCAGATTGTCCAGAGCCTGCGCACCTTCATCCGCAGCGAAACTCCAAAATTTCAGTTGACCGATCTGCAGCAGTGCCTGGACGGCACCCTGACCATGCTGCGCCCGGAACTGGAGCCACGCATTCGGGTGGTCAAGGATTACCAGCCGATACCTCTGCTCTACACCTACACCCAGCAGATGAACCAGCTGTTCATGAACCTATTGCTTAATGCTTGCCAGGCGATTACCGAGCGCGGCGAGATCCGGATTCGCACTTGGGCTGCAGAACGGCGAATCTTTATTGAGATCGGTGACAGCGGCTGCGGCATTCCCCCAGAACTGCTTGACAGGATTTACGAACCATTTTATACCACCAAGCCGATCGGGGCAGGCACCGGCCTCGGATTGAGCATCGTCTACGAGGTGGTAAGCCGGCACCATGGCAGCCTGGAGGTCCGGAGCGAGGTCGGGCGCGGCACCACCTTTACCCTGAGTTTTCCTGCCGACAGCTGCGAAACGGCATGCGACAAGGCTGAGGTCGGGGCTGAAACAGGAGAAGATAATGGCTGAACCCAAAACCCGCATTCTTTACGTTGACGACGAGGCGACCTGGCGGCGCATCTTCTGCCGCGAGTTGGGCGATGATCCGCGTTTTGCTATCGAAACGGCCGGCAGCGGCGCCGAGGCCTTGCGGATTCTGGCGGATTTCCGCGCCGAAATCGTCCTGAGCGATCTTTCCATGCCCGAGATGGACGGCATCGCCCTGTTGCAGGAGATTCACATGCGCTATCCGGATATTTTCGTTCTGATCCTGACCGGCGTCGACTCGACCAGCGAAGCGGTGCGCGCCATGAAGGCCGGGGCCTACGATTATGTTCTCAAGCCCTTCGACGCCACCTCTCTGCAGATGCAGCTGGAAAAAATTCTTCGGCATCGGCATCTGCTGCACGGCGACCGGCCGGCCGGCGAGGCGGAAGCGCAATTTGAAAACCTGGTGGGACAGGACCCCGCCATGTACGAACTTTTTGAATTCATCCGCCGGATTGCGACAACCGACGCCACCGTGCTGATTCGCGGTGAAAGCGGCAGCGGCAAGGAACTTATTGCCGCCGCCATCCACAACCGCGGCGCCCGGCGGGATAAGGCCTTTATCACGGTCAACTGCGCGGCCCTGACCGAAAGCCTGATCGGCAGCGCCTTGTTCGGTCACGAAAAAGGCGCTTTTACCGGAGCCACCACGCGCCAGATCGGTTTTTTTGAACGAGCCGATGGCGGCACGATCTTTCTCGACGAAATCGGCGATATTCCCATGCCGACCCAGATCGCCTTGTTGCGGGTCCTCGAGCTGGGCACCTTTCAACGGGTTGGCGGCACCGAAACCAGGCAGGTAGATGCCCGGATCATCTGCGCCACCAACCGGGATCTCGAAGCTGCCATCGGCGCCAAGACCTTTCGCGAGGATCTCTACTATCGGCTCAATGTCGTGACGCTCCGGGCGCCACCGCTACGTGAACGTCTGTCCGACGTGCCCTTGCTGGCCCAATATTTTCTCGCTTTGTTCAGCCGCGAACACAGAAAATCGGTCATGACCATCGGTCCCGCGGCCCAGGCACTGCTGATCGCCTATCCATGGCCGGGCAACGTCCGTGAACTGGCCCATGCCATCGAGCGGGCGGTGGTTTTTTGCCACGGCGCCGAGTTGCGGCCCGAGGACTTTCCGGCCGAACTGCGTCAGGCCGCGCCGGTCAATGATTTCAGCCTGACCCTGAAATCGAGCGTTCTTCCCGAGATCGAAGCCGAAGTCATCCGCAAGGTGCTGGATGTAAAGCAGTGGAATCTGTCCAAGGCCGCTGACGCCTTGGGGATTGCCCGCGGAACTCTGTACAGCAAGATCAAAATTTACGGGATCGAAAAATCCTCCTGATCCCGCCCCTCCCTTCCTCGTCGAAAATTGAACAACTGCCCCGTCTCGTCTTTTAGGCCCGTATGCAGGGCAGGCTGGCGTGGCGGCGGCCTGCGTCCGTATCTCTGCTGTTGATAATTGAACAATCATAAATTCATTTAAATCATCCTAAAGAACAAACAGTTAAGGGGGGACCGGTCTGTCTCTGTCCGATATTGAACAGTCCGCCGCATTGCATGGACCCGGACAAGTATTCGCTTCCATTAAGTAACCCATTGAAATCATTGATTAAATAATAAAAACTCGTCTTGGTTTCAATCTTGCTTTAACCAGATTGAATGCAATCTGTGCAGGGGCACAGGCCGTTTTCGGACCAAATGGTTCGACGACGGGAGAATGATGGCCTGCGCTTTCAGCGGGGGTGCTTTATTTAACTTATTCGGTTAGGAGAAGAAAATGGGTAAACTGTTTGGTTTCAGATGGGGGGCGCTGTTTGTGGCCTTAACGCTATTGGTGGTGCTTGCCGGTTGTAGCGGCGATGACGGGAGAGTCGGGGCAACAGGCGCTGTCGGCCCAAGCGGCCAGGATGGCCAGGATGGTTTGGATGGCCAGGATGGAGTAGGGCTTGCTCCTCTGGGAATCCAGACCCTGGTGATCAATAATCTGGTGTTTGGTATCGACGGCAACAATCTGCTCACCGCAAGTTTCGAGGTGACGGATGGTAACAACCTGGTTACCGGTTTGACTACCGACGATTCGACCCTTTACCTGGCAGGTCTGGTTGCGGGTAGTGCCGGCGATTCCGATGAATG
This sequence comes from Desulfurivibrionaceae bacterium, assembly GCA_046484585.1. Taxonomy (GTDB): domain Bacteria; phylum Desulfobacterota; class Desulfobulbia; order Desulfobulbales; family JAGXFP01; genus JAGXFP01. Next base: position 1,520 of record JAWOIQ010000163.1, on the reverse strand, counting down.
GCAGTTCTGGACCGGGGTGACCGACGATACCCTGGTCGAAGGGCCTCCCGGCACCTATCTGCTCACCTCAAATAAACTGGTGAGCGATGCCCCGGCCGGCACCACCACTCAGCGTGGCGTGGCGAGAATCGCCTTGAACGGCTACAACACAGTGGTTGGCACCTACGATTTCATGCTCACCGACCCGACGACCCCGGTTGCCGCCGGCAAAGATGTGGTCAACGATGCCTCCTGCAAAGATTGTCATGGCTACGGGGTCACCATCCATCGCTATGGACGGAACGACACCAAGGTATGCGTGGTCTGTCATAGCCCCAACTACAATGACAATATTGCCAGTCACGAGGCGGACATGGTCACCATGATTCACCAGATTCACACCAACAAGGCCGACACTCTGGGGGCGCTGCATGTCTCGGGACATGGGGAAAACTGGCCGACCCTGGCCTACCCCGGCACCATCCTTAACTGCGCCAAATGCCACAATACCGTGGCCGAGGCGGATAACTGGAAGAACCAGCCGACCAAGGAGGCCTGTGATTCCTGCCATAATACCGTCACCTTTGACGGGGTCGCCTCGGTTGGCATTAACGGCGGTGCCGTTACCCACTTTGATACCACCGCCAGCGGAAACTCTATGTGTAATTCGTGCCACAGCGCGCTTGGCACTGCGGGATCGCCAACCGACATCGTTACCGTGCACACCCCGGCGGCCAATGACGATGCCAGTCAACGCCTGGTCGAAGCGGAGATTACCGGAGTGGTCGTCGACGTCGATGGCGGGGTGACCGTCTCCTTCAGCGTTACCGAAAGCGGCGCGGCCAAAACCGATCTCACCGCCACCGGCACCTCGTTTACCCTGGCAAAACTGGTGCCTTCCACCGCCGGCACTCCGAGCTACTGGCAGAGCTACCTGAGCAAGGTCCGGACCAAGAATGCGACCATGGCGCCGGTCATCCAGGGCCGCAACGAAAGCGCCTCGGCGGATCTCGGAATTTTCACCAATAACAACGACGGCACCTATACCTATAAATTCAAACTGCTGAATTCCGATACCGTAAATGGTGACGGTACCGGCGATATCCGCGACATCACCCACGCCCACAACAATTCCAGCGATGCTCTGGGCGGCAACTACACCGCAACCGCTCTGCCGACTATGCTGTATCCGGTGACCTATGAGCCAAGCCTGACCCACCGGGTTGCCATCAGCTTGACCGGGATCAAGACCAACGCCTTCTTTGACTTTGTGCCGGACGGCGTCACGGTTGCCGAAACCCGCAATATCGTCAGCCGTGCAGCTTGCGACAAATGTCACGACGACAGCCGGTTACATGCCGGCTTTGCCTTGGAGTATTGTCTCGGCTGCCACAACCAGAATTCCTACGACCCGTTCTCCGGGCCAACGGATCTGGGCGTTTTGGTTACGACTGATACCGCCCCGGCCGGCAGCTCGTCGGTTGAACTGGAGCGGATCGTCCACAAGATTCACATGGGCAAGGATCTGGAGAAGGGGTTTG
>JAWOIQ010000077.1:0-14024 GCA_046484585.1 Desulfurivibrionaceae bacterium | reverse complement strand
ACTTCCGGACCACCGACGTGACCGGAATCGTAAACCTGGAGGCCGGTGTAGAGATGGTGATGCCCGGTGACAATGTCACCATTGAGGGCTCCCTGATCACTCCGATCGCCATGGAAGAAGGTCTTCGTTTCGCCATCCGCGAGGGTGGACGGACCGTCGGCGCCGGCGTTATCAATAAGATTATCGAGTAGGGTGGAATAACATGCTGTCGACTCAGAAAATTAGAATCAGGCTCAAGGGTTATGATCATAAGCTCCTTGATAAATCAACGCTGGAGATAGTCGATACGGCTAAGAGGACCGGCGCCAGTATTGCCGGGCCGATCCCGCTGCCGACCTCCATTAATAAGTATTGTGTTCTTCGTTCTCCCCATGTTGACAAGAAGTCCCGTGAGCAATTTGAAATGAGAACGCACCGACGGCTTCTCGATATACTTGAACCAACTCAGCAGACCATCGACGCCCTTATGAAGTTGCAGTTGTCAGCCGGCGTTGATGTAGAGATTAAGCTGTAAAATATAACTATTGGTTACGAAATATGCCTAAGACAATGGGAATAATGGGGAAGAAAGTGGGGATGACCAGGATCTATTCCGAGACCGGTTCCGCTATCCCGGTTACGGCTATAGAGGCCGGACCGTGTGTCGTTCTCCAAAAAAAATCCGTCGCTAAAGACGGCTATAATGCAATCCAGGTGGGTTTTGCCGGCAAAAAAGAGGCGCGGCTGAACAAACCCGAGGCCGGGCACGTTAAACCGGCCGGCAAAGGCGGTTTTTACCATATCAAGGAATTCCGGGTCGCTGATCTCGATCAGTATGAAGTTGGCCAGGAGATCAGGATTGGCGATATGTTCAAAGTCGGCGATCTGGTTGATGTTAGCGGCGTGAGTAAGGGTCGCGGTTTTCAGGGCGTTATTAAGCGGCACGGCTTCGGCGGCGGCAAAAAAACCCACGGCTCCATGTTCCATAGAGCTCCCGGTTCCATCGGCTGTAGCGCCACCCCCAGTAAAGTTGTTAAGGGGAAGAAGATGCCCGGTCGGATGGGTAATGACCTGGTGACTAAAAAGAATGTTATTATCGTCGATGTTCGTCCCGACGATAATGTGGTGTTGGTCAAGGGCTGTGTGCCTGGCGCCAAACAAGGACTGCTTCGTATTTTCACCAAATAGGCGGATCTGCGGAGATAAGAAACCAACTGTATACAGTGTTATAACACTCGTTGGGGGTAGTCAGAAAATGGCAGTTACGGAAGTTAAAAATATAGAGAATAAAAAAGCCGGCGATATTGAGCTCAACGAAGCTATTTTCGGGGTTGAGGTTAAAGAGCACATTATCCACGACATTGTCAGGATGCAGCTCGCCAATCGACGTAGCGGTAACGCATGCACGAAAACCCGGGCCGAAGTCCGGGGGTCCGGTGCCAAACCATGGCGTCAGAAGGGAACCGGACGCGCCCGGGCCGGAACCAGAAAGTCCCCCCTCTGGCGTGGCGGTGGCACCACCTTTGGTCCCAAACCGCGTGATTTCAGTTACAAGCTGCCTCGTAAGGTCAGGAAAAGCGGCATTTGCATGGCCCTGAGTTCCAGGTTTTCCGAAGACAATCTGGTCGTCCTTGACGATTTTCAGCTTGAGCAGATCAAGACCAGGAATTTTGTAGAGGTCATGAACACCCTTTCGATCGATAACGCCCTGATTGTTACCGGTGCGCTTAACGAAAATCTCGAAAAGTCTTCACGCAACGTGCATGGTTTCAAGGTTATGTCGAGCAAGGGACTTAATGTATACGACATTCTTTTACATAAAAAGGTGATCTTGCTCCAAGATTGCCTTGGCCAGTTGGAAGAGAGGTTGCTGTCATGAATAATATTACCGAAGTGATTAAAAAGCCGTGCCTTACCGAGAAGGGCATGGCCCTCCAGGAGGAACACAACCAGATTGTCGTAAAGGTTGATCCCCGGGCCAATAAAATTGAGATCAAGGAAGCGGTTGAGCGATTGTTCAACGTCAAGGTCGAAAAGGTTCGAACTGCCAATATGCACGGCAAGACGAAAAGAGTCGGCAAGCACATGGGCAGACGCAGTGATTGGAAGAAGGCCATCGTCTCTCTTGGCGAGGGCCACAAAATAGATTTCCTTGAGGATCTTTAGATCACCGGACTTCTTTATTTGACATTATTCTATAAGCACGACGTAATTATAAAAATCGGGGTTTGAAATGCCAACAAAAACCTATAAACCGACATCACCGGGCCGACGGCAGCTGGTCTCCGTCGTTAACACCTCCCTTTCGAAGGAGGGTCCGGAAAAGAGCCTTGTCAAGCCACTCAAGAAGAGCGGCGGACGCAACAATAACGGTCGGATCACTTCCAGACATATTGGTGGCGGTCATAAGAGAAAGTATCGTACTATCGATTTCCGCCGTGACAAGATCGACGTTCCGGCCCGGGTTGCCACCATCGAGTATGATCCCAATCGATCCGCGAATATTGCCCTGCTGAATTACCTGGATGGTGAGAAACGTTATATAATCTGTCCGGTCGGCATAAAAGTCGGTGATACGGTGGTTTCCGGGGAGAAGGTCGATATTAAACCGGGAAACTGCATGCCCATGGGCAATATGCCCCTGGGTTCGATGATCCATAACATCGAGATGCGGATCGACAAGGGCGGACAACTGGTTCGCAGTGCCGGCGTCTCGGCACAGCTGATGGCCAAGGAAGGCGAATATGTCTCGATCAAGCTGCCATCCGGCGAGGTTCGCAAGTTCAACCGGAGATGTCGGGCCAGCATCGGACAGATCGGCAATATTGAGCATGAGCGCAAAAAGCTCGGTAAAGCCGGGCGCAGCCGGTGGTTGGGACGACGGCCCAAAGTCAGGGGCGTCGCCATGAATCCCGTGGATCATCCCATGGGCGGCGGCGAGGGCAAGAGCTCCGGTGGTCGTCACCCTTGTACTCCTTGGGGCGTACCGACCAAGGGTTACAAGACTCGCAAACGCAAGCAATCCGATAAATATATTGTTACCAAAAGGTCCTAAAAAAGGCAGGGAGATAAAAAGTGGCACGTTCTGTTAAAAAAGGGCCGTTTATTGACGGTCATCTGCTGAAAAAGGTTTTGAGTGCTAAGGAATTGGGAGCCCGTAAGGTCATTAAGACCTGGTCCCGCCGGTCCGATATCGTTCCCGATATGGTCGGTCTTACCTTCGCGGTCCACAACGGCAAGAAATTCATCCCGGTATTCGTTTCCGAGAACATGGTCGGACACAAGCTTGGTGAGTTTTCCCCGACCCGGACCTACTACGGTCATACCGCCGGTAGGAAGAGATAGAACGGACTGACGTTTTACAATTCCTTTAGGTTAACAGCGTTTGGACGGTTTTTCTTGAAAGTCGTTGCATGGAGATAATTGAAAATGGAAGCTAAGGCACTAGCCAAACAGATTAGGATTTCACCCCAGAAGGCCCGTTTGATAGCGGACCTGGTCCGGGGGAGGAACGTTGAGACAGCGCTGAATACCTTGCGTTTTATGCCTAAAAAGGGTGCTCGTATTCTGCGGAAAATTATTGAGTCGGCGCTGGCCAATGCCAGTCAGAATGAGGCGATTGACGTGGATACCCTTTATATAAAGAAGATATCCGTCGACGGTGGTCCCATGCTGAAGCGCATCATGCCTCGTGCCCAGGGCAGGGCTACCAGAATTTTGAAGAGATCGAGCCATATCACTGTTGTTCTTGATGAACAGTAAGTATATTGCCTCTGGCGAATCGCCTTCGGCACTGAAAAATAACGGAATTAAGTTCATGGAGGGTTTGTTTTGGGCCAGAAAGTCAATCCAATAGGGTTAAGACTTAATATAGTTAAGACCTGGAATTCTACTTGGTATGCGGACAAGGGTTACGCCGCCTTTTTGATCGAAGATCAGAAGATCCGGAAATTCCTCAAAAAAAGGTTGTATCATGCCGGCATTTCCAAGATTGAAATCGCCAGAACCGGCGAGAAGGTCAGGGTTAAGATTCATACCGCCAGGCCCGGAATCGTTATCGGCAAAAAGGGTTCCGAAATTGAAACCCTCAAGGCCGACCTCGATAAGTTCACCAAACGCGAGTGCCATGTAGATATCCAGGAAGTACGTCGGCCCGAGGCCGATGCTCAACTGGTCGCGGAAAATATTGCCATGCAACTTGAACGGCGGATGGCATTCCGCCGGGTTATGAAAAAGGCAGTCAATGTTGCCTTGAAGTTCGGGGCGAAAGGTATTAAGGTGTCTTGTTCCGGTCGGTTGGGCGGAGCCGAGATGTCCAGATGCGAATGGTCCCGGGAGGGGCGTGTGCCGCTTCATACTCTGCGGGCCGATATCGACTACGGTTTTGCCGAAGCCCACACCACTTATGGCTTAATTGGGGTAAAGGTATGGATATTCAAGGGCGAGGTTCTTTCCGAATCGGAAATGTTGACCGAGCAATAATTTCGTAACCTTATTTATAGTGTAACAATCCTCTGAATTGACGAGGCGCAGACATGTTAAGTCCTAAGAAAGTAAAGTTTAGAAAACGTTTTAAAGGTCGCTTGAAGGGCAAAGCCATTCGTGGTTCCGATATATCTTTCGGCGATTATGCCCTTAAAGCGTCTGAATGCGGTAAGATGAGTGCCAGGCAGATTGAAGCGGCACGTATTGCCATTAACCGTAAGATCAAGCGCGGCGGGCAGATGTGGATCAGGGTTTTCCCCGATGTTTCGGTGACCAAGAAACCGGCTGAAACCAGGATGGGTAAGGGAAAAGGCAGTCCCGAAGGCTGGGTTGCCAATATCAGGCCCGGCAAGATACTTTACGAACTATCCGGAGTTGATGAGGCGCTGGCAATCAGGGCCCTGCAACTGGCTGCCGGCAAGCTTCCCTTTGCGACCAGGATAATTACCAGGAGTACGACGATATGAAAGCCAGTGAGTTGCGCGGTCTGACCGTCGCCGATCTTGTCGCCAAGGAGAAGGATCTGGCCGAGGAGTTGTTCAAACTGAAATTTCAACACGGGATCCGGCCCTTGGAGAACACTGCCAAATTGGGTCAACTCAAGAAGCATATTGCCCGGGTGAAAACCGTAGTCGGCGAGAAACGGAAAACGGAAGCAGCTGGCTGATATTTAGTCCAGGTTCAGCTGTACAAAACATGATTTTACAGGATTGCTAAGATGGCAGAAGTCGAAACCAAAAGAAAAAAGAGATCGCTGTCCGGGGTTGTGTTAAGCACCAGCATGGACAAAAGCGTTGTGGTGCAGATCGAACAGCTGATCCGGCACAAACTTTACGGCAAGTTTATGCGGCGCCATGTCAAGTACATGGCCGACGATCCGGAAAACACCTGCAGGGTCGGCGACAAGATTTTAATCGAGGAGTGCCGGCCGCTCAGTAAGAACAAAAGGTGGCGGCTCCGGAACATCATAGAGCGCGCTCTATAGTTACCCAGCTAAACTCTGTCATCTTTTTGCTGATTGCAACCGGGTATTTTCAACCGATTGAAGATCAGGAAACGGGATACTGCATAATGGCGGTGGAGATATGATACAAACAGAATCAGTTTTAAATGTTGCGGATAACAGCGGGGCCAGGGAAGTCCTTTGTATTAAGGTTCTTGGCGGCAGTAAGCGTCGTTATGCCAGGATCGGTGATATTATCGTGGTTACCGTAAAAGAGGCGATCCCCAATGCCAAGGTCAGCAAGGGTGATGTGCTCAAGGCGGTGGTTGTGCGGACTGCCAAGGAGTTGCGGCGCATGGATGATACCTATGTCAAGTTTGACGATAATTCGGCGGTCCTGCTTGGCGCCAACGGCGAGCCCATCGGGACTCGCATCTTCGGACCGGTGGCCAGGGAATTACGGGCCATGGGATTCATGAAGATTGTCTCTCTGGCTCCCGAAGTACTTTAAGCGCAATCATTTTTGATTTTTAGATATCCGCCTGACCTGTTGCAGGTCTAGCGGTTTTTGGCAACAGGCATACAAAAATAGGCTTCAGGATGAAAAAGATAAAACTAAATGACCAGGTCGAGGTTATTGCCGGGAAAGACAAAGGCATGGTCGGCAAGGTTATCAGAGCGTACCGTGATACGGATAAGGTCATTGTCGAGAAGGTCAATATGATCAAGCGGCATACCAAACCCAATATGGCCAATCAGCAGGGTGGCATCATCGAAAAAGAGGCAACGATCGATGCCTCTAATTTAATGTTGCTTTGCCCCGCATGTTCCACGGCGGCGAGGGTTGGTTTTAAGATTTTGGACGATGGCGCCAAGGTTCGGGTTTGCAAGAAATGCGGCGAATCGGTTGAAGCCAAGGCCTGATCAAGGTTTAACGGTTTTTGGAGATATAAATGTCTGGGATAAAAGAATTTTACAAAGAGAACTGCGTGCCGCAGCTTATGAAGGAATTCACCTACAGCAACACCATGCAGGTGCCTAAGCTTGATAAGATTGTTCTTAACATGGGTCTTGGCGAAGCGGTTCAAAACCCCAAGATAATCGAAGGCGCCGTCAATGAGCTTTCCTTGATTGCCGGCCAGAAGGCTATGGTAACCAAGGCAAAAAAATCGATTGCCACTTTCAAACTGCGTGAGGGAATGCCCATTGGTTGTAGGGTTACCCTACGGGGCGAGAAGATGTGGGATTTTATCAGTAAGCTGATAAACATCGCTTTACCCCGGGTTCGCGATTTTCGGGGGATATCTCCCAAGTCTTTTGACGGCAAGGGTAATTATGCCATGGGCATAAAGGAACATATTATCTTTCCGGAAATTGATTACGACAAGATTGACAAGATCAAGGGACTTAACATTTCCATCGGGACCACCGCAGAGAGCGACGAGGAAGGGCGTTTCTTGTTGAAGTCTTTGGGAATGCCTTTCAGAAAATAGACAGGAGGTAGAGGGTTGGCTAAAAAATCTTTAATAGCGAAGAGTCAGCGTAAAGCTAAGTTTCCGGTTAGAGCTTACAATCGTTGTCCTCTCTGTGGCAGATCGCGGGCGTTTATCAGAAAATTTGGTGTGTGCCGGATATGTTTCAGGTCTCTGGCTAACCATGGCGAGATAACAGGCGTTACCAAATCGAGTTGGTAACGTGTGATGATCTTTTGTTAGAAGTTCTAACTTAAGGAGTATTAGTTATGGCAATGAGTGATCCCTTAGCAGACATGCTTACCAGGGTAAGAAATGCCAGCATGGTTAATTTCGACAGTGTGGATATGCCCCTTTCCAAATTGAAGGCCAATGTGGCCAAGATTTTGAAAGATGAAGGTTACATCAAAGATTATCACATCCAGAAGGATGGCGTTCAGGGTGTATTGAAGATCGATCTCAAATACGACCAGGCGAATGATAACGTTATTATCGGTTTGCGTAGGGTCAGCAAACCAGGTCGGCGCCTCTATGTTAGCGCGGATAGCATTCCGACGGTAATGAGCGGCTTGGGAATCGGTATAGTTTCGACTTCCAAGGGTTTAATGACTGACCGCCAGGCCAGGAAGATGCGTGTCGGCGGTGAACTGCTCTGTGAAGTTTGGTAATTTTGTATAAGACTCTATTATAATTTGGAGAGTATTCATGTCCAGGATTGGCAGCAAACCTATCCCGATTCCCGGTGGCGTTAAGGTCAATATCAACGGGATCCACGTTAAAGTCACCGGTCCCAAGGGGACGTTGGAACGTGATATCCGGTCCGAGGTTGAATTGGTTGAGGAAGGCGGCGAACTTCTTGTCAAATGCAACGATGACAGCAAGAAGACCAATGCCTTTTCCGGTCTATATCGCAGCTTGGTTAACAACATGGTTGTCGGAGTCGAGCAGGGCTTCCAAAAGAAGCTGGTAGTTGAGGGCGTGGGCTACAAGGCTTCTGTATCAGGCACCACCTTGACCCTTAACGTCGGGTACTCCAATCCGGTTGAATTTGACTTGCCGAAAGGGGTTACCGCCACAGCTGAAAAGGGTGATATCACCCTTGATTGTATCGACAAGGAATTGCTCGGGCATACCGCGGCCAAGATTCGCAGCGTTCGCAAGCCCGAACCCTATAAAGGCAAAGGTATCAGATACGCCGATGAGCAGATTGTCAGAAAGGCGGGCAAGTCGGCCGGTAAATAATCTCGTAACGTAACGATCCTGATGGATCGCTCCCGACGGTGACGGGCCTTGTTTGATTTGCCCCTTTCGGCCGGGATATTTGAGTAAAAATTTAATTGTTTAGGCAAAGTCATGGCGAAGACGCATCCGAAAGTAACCGCCCGCCAAAAGCGGATCAAGCGGATCAGGAAAAACATCAGCGGTACCGGAGAATGTCCCCGGTTAAGGGTTTTCAAGAGCTCCAAGCACATTTACGGGCAGATAATCGATGATGTCGCGGGGCATACAATTGTTGCAGCCTCTACCCGGGACAAGGAATATTCGGTTGGGGACACCAAGGGCGGCAAAATAGAAAAGGCACGCCTGGTCGGTCTGTTGCTGGCGGCGAAGGCTAAAAAAAATGGTGTAGAAAAAGTTGTGTTTGACCGCGGCGGCTACCTTTACCATGGCCGGGTCAAATCATTGTCCGATGGCGCCCGTGAGGGCGGCTTGAATTTCTAATTTCTGAATTAGTTCAAGTTTTAATCTAACCAAGTTAAGATTGGGGGTAATCCTTGTCAAACTTCAAGAATGATAAAGCTGGCGACCAGCTTATAGAAAAGGTAGTATTTATTAACCGAACCGCCAAGGTCGTCAAGGGCGGACGTCGTTTCAGTTTCAGCGCGATTTGCGTGGTCGGTGACGGCCACGGTAAGGTCGGGCAGGGACTTGGAAAGGCGAATCAGGTTCCGGAGGCCATTCGGAAGGGCATTGAAAGTGCCAGCAAGGACATGCGCAAGGTTTCGATCACCGCGACCACCATTCCCCATGCCATAGACGGTAAGTTCGGGGCCGGTAAGGTTATGCTGAAACCCGCTTCCGCCGGTACCGGCGTTATTGCCGGTGGCGCTGTCCGCGCGGTACTTGAGGCGGCCGGGGTTAACAATATTCTGACAAAGTGTCTTGGCTCCCACAATCCCCATAATCTGGTCAAGGCCACCATCGATGGTCTGCGGCGGCTCAAATCGGCCGAGCAGATTGCGGCCAGACGTGACAAGACAGTAGAAGAAATTACTTCCTGATCCTGGCCCGGTTGTGTTGTATGGGCGGGTCTGGTGAAGAACAAAACGCAAGCCATTGCTTGACAGGTCGGAACGGAAGATATGAGTGATATAAAAGTAAGATTGAAAAAGAGCAAGATCGGCAGCAATCAGAAGATAAGAGCTACTCTGATTGGCCTGGGGTTGACGAAGACTAATAAAACAGTGATCCGCAAGGATACCCCGGAGATCCGGGGTATGCTCAAAAAAGTTGAGCACCTGATCGAAGTGGAGGGTTAACATGTTGACTTTGAGCAATCTTTCGCCAAATCCCGGCTCTAGAAAAGCGAGAAAAAGAGTAGGTCGCGGTCAGGGTTCCGGACACGGCAAGACCTCCACCAGGGGTCATAAAGGTTATAAAGCCCGCTCCGGCAGCAGCATAAAACCGGGGTTCGAGGGCGGTCAGATGCCGTTGCAGAGAAGAATTCCCAAGCGCGGGTTTAACAATATCTTCAGGAAGGAATACGCGGTTGTCAATGTGGGCGATCTGGATGTTTTCGAGGCCGGAACCAGGATTGATCGCACCATGCTGGTTGATGCCGGTCTGGTTGCCAAAAAATTTGACTCGGTAAAGATATTGGGCAATGGGGAGATTGGCAAAGCCTTCACATTTGTGGTCGATAAGCTTAGCGAGTCCGCCCGCCAGAAGATCGAAGCTGCCGGCGGGACCATAGAGGGCTGATAAATGCAGGCTGGAATTCAGAATGCCGCCAATATCCCGGAACTGCGGCGCAGGATAACCTTTACCTTCCTGATGCTCGCCGTATACCGGATGGGAGTGCAGATTCCCACCCCCGGCATCAACGGCGAGGCCCTGGCCGCTTTTTTTCAGAAGAGTTCCGCTACCCTTTTTGACATGTTCAACATGTTTTCCGGCGGCGCCCTGGAAAATTTTTCGATTTTCGCCCTCGGCATTATGCCCTATATCAGCGCTTCGATTATATTTCAGCTGCTGACCGTAGTGGTGCCGCAGCTGGAGGCCCTCAAGAAAGAGGGCGAATCCGGGCGCCAAAAGATTACCCAGTACACCCGTTACGCAACCGTAGTCTTAAGTCTGATTCAGGGGTTGTTTATCAGCATTGGCCTCGAGAGTATGGCCGCCCCGGGCGGCGGTGAGATGATTGTCAACGATCCCGGCTGGAGTTTCCGGCTGATGACCATGCTTACCCTGACTTCGGGCACCGCCTTTATCATGTGGCTGGGGGAGCAGATGACCGAGCGTGGCATCGGCAACGGTATTTCCCTGATTATTACCGCCGGGATTGTCGCCAGGTTGCCCGCCGCTGTAGTCCAGACCGGTAAAATGGTCACCTCCGGCGACATGTCCTTTATCTTTGTGCCGATCCTGCTGGCTATGATGTTCGGGGTTATCGCGGTTATCGTTTATTTCGAAACCGCCCAGCGCCGGATTCCCATTCAGTACGCCAAGAGGGTGGTCGGTCGGCAGATGTATGGCGGTCAGCAGTCGCACCTGCCCCTGAAGATTAATATGTCCGGGGTTATTCCACCGATCTTTGCTTCTTCCATTATGATGTTTCCGGCCACAATCGGCGGCTTTGTCGAGGTGGACTGGGTGCAGAGGGTTACCGCCTATCTGCAGTGGGGCAGCCTCTCCTGGACACTGTTATATGTCGGCTTTATCGTCTTTTTCTGTTTCTTCTACACGGCCGTCACCTTCAATCCGGTCGACGTGGCCGAGAACCTAAAAAAGAACGGTGGATTCATTCCCGGCATCAGACCAGGCAAGCGTTCCGCGGATTTCATCGACAAGATCGTGGTCCGGCTCACCGTAATCGGAGCGATTTATGTCAGCGCGGTCTGCGTGCTGCCGACCATTCTTATCAACGAGCTTAACGTGCCTTTTTATTTCGGCGGTACCGCCCTGCTGATTATCGTAGGGGTCGCGATCGACACTATTTCCCAGATTGAGTCGCACACCATCATGCGCAATTATGATGGTTTACTGAAAGGCGGCAAGATCAGGGGACGTCGGTAGCCGGTTTTTTATGGGACGACAGATCAATCTGAAATCCTCCGCCGAGATCGCAAAAATGCTGGAGGCAAACCAGATCGTTGCGGCGACCCTGGCTATGCTTGAAGAGAAGATTCAACCGGGCATCACCACCCTTCAGCTTGACAAATGGGCCGAGGATTATGCCCGGAAACGGTCGGCGGTACCGGCTTTTAAGGGCTATCGGGGTTTCCCCGGCAGCTTATGTGTTTCGATTAACGAGCAAGTCGTCCATGGCATTCCCTCCGATTCAGTAGTTCTCAAGGAAGGGGACATTGTCAGTATCGATTTTGGAGTTAAGCACCAGGGTTTTTATGGGGATTCGGCGGTTACCCTGGCGGTAGGCAAGATCTCGGCAAAAAAGCTGAAGTTGATCGAGGTAACCAGGCAATCACTGGAACTTGCGATTGAGCAGGTTAGAGTTGGTAACCGGATCAATGATTTATCCCGCGCCGTCCAAGGCTATGTCGAAAAATGCGGTTTTTCCGTGGTTCGCCAGTTTGTCGGGCACGGTATCGGCAGTCAGCTGCACGAGGCTCCGGAGATTCCCAATTACGAACGTAGCAATGAGCGCTCCCCTCGATTGATGGCGGGTATGGCTCTGGCTATAGAGCCGATGGTCAATGTCGGCACCTATGAAGTTGAAGTGATGAAAGACGGGTGGACGGTATTGACCCAGGATCGAAAACCTTCGGCCCACTTTGAACACACGGTGGTGGTGACGGATGGCGATCCTCTTGTCTTGAGTCGGCGGCTTAATTGATTGGGTTTAATTAAAAAAAAGCGGGCAATTTACCAAAAATCGTTTAATATCCCCGTTTCTTATTTTTTGATGTTTAAAAGTAATCAAAATTAGAGATTTTTATGCCTAAAGAAGAGGCCATACAAGTAGAGGGTACAATTGTTGAACCCTTGCCGAACGCTATGTTTCGGGTTGAATTAGATAACGGCCACAAGGTGCTGGCCCACATTTCCGGTAAAATGCGAATGCATTTTATCAAAATTTTGCCTGGTGATCGCGTTACCGTCGAATTGTCTCCCTATGATTTAACCAGAGGCAGGGTGACATTCAGGGCTAAGAATAAACGTTAGGAAAGATCTGATATGAAAGTGAAAGCGTCGGTTAAAAAAATGTGTGGTGACTGTAAGGTGTTCAAACGCAATGGTGTTGTCCGTGTTTCCTGCAAGATCAAGAAGCATAAACAACGTCAGGGGTGATTTGTTTCTAACTACGAAGAGCGAGAGAGGTAAGCCTTGGCACGTATAGCAGGTATTGATTTACCAAAAAATAAGCACATGGATGTAGCCTTGACCTATATTCACGGAATCGGGCGTTCAACCGCCAGAAAGATTCTTGATCAGGTCAATATGCCCTATTCGACCAACAGTGACGAGCTGGATGAAAAGACCGTTACCGATATTCGTAAAGTTATCGACGATAATTACATGGTCGAGGGTGATCGGCGCCGTGAAGTCGCAATGGACATCAAGCGTCTTACCGATCTGGGTTGCTATCGCGGTCTGCGGCATCGGAAAAATCTGCCGTGCAGGGGCCAGAGGACCAGCACAAATGCCCGAACCCGTAAGGGTCCCCGGCGTGGTGCGGTAAAGAAGAAATAGTAAATAAGATAATCCTTTTTTCTGGAATAGTAGGGGATATAAATGGCTAAGCCGAGAGTGCAGAAAACGCGTAAGAAGGTTAAGAAGAATATACCCGAGGGTGTTGTCTCGATACGTTCTACCTTTAACAATACTATAATTACCTTTGCCGACCGGGAAGGTAATGTCATTTCATGGTGCAGCGCCGGCTGTCTTGGTTTCAAGGGATCCCGGAAAAGCACTCCTTTCGCGGCTCAGAACGCCACGGAAGCGGCGGCGCAAAAAGCGGCCGAACACGGCATGCGCAAGGTCGAAGTTCGAGCCACCGGACCCGGCCCCGGCCGCGATGCCGCCATCAGGGCCTTACAGACGGCCGGAATGGACGTTTACCAGATAAGCGATGTTACGCCCATTCCACATAACGGCTGTAAGCCTCCCAAACGGAGAAGGGTCTGATATTATTTCTCCCCTTTTTATTATTTTTAATCCGACGAGAATTTAGCGACAGGAAACGGAGGTTTCAAATTGGCCAGATATACCGGGGCAAGTTGCCGCCAGTGCAGGCGGGAAAGATTGAAGTTGTTCCTCAAGGGGGACAGATGTTACACTGACAAGTGTGCCATTGAGCGGCGCGCATTTCCTCCGGGACAGCACGGTCAGGCCAGGATGCGTAAATTCTCCGACTATGCTGTTCAGCTTCGCGAGAAGCAGAAAGTCCGGAGGATGTACGGCATCATGGAAGGGCAGTTCCTTCGATATTACAAGGGGAGTTCCTGCGCGCGAACAAGCTGGACGGCAACCTGTTCAACTCGTACATGTTCGGCAACTATCTGCTCTACGCGCGTTATCCACAGAACCTGGTGTTCATCGACGGACGCGTGGACATGTACGGCGGCGAGGTGGTGCGACTGTACGATCAGGTGCGCCTGGCGTCGGACGGCTGGCGCGAGGCGCTGGCCCAGTACAACGCGCAGATCGCCGTTCTGGACATAACGCGCACGACGGAGCGCGGCCTGCTGCTGGCGTTGCACGAGGCGTCGGACTGGGCGCTGGTCTGGTGGGACGACATTTCCGCGGTGTACGCGCAGCGCACGCCGGAACGCGAAGCGTTCCTCGCGGATGCGTATGTCTACGTCGTGCGGCCCGATGATTTCGACCCCACGATACCGGGCGGTCGCGCCGAAGCGGACTACCTTCACAAGCTGGCCGAGGACCCCAACTGCGTACGCGCACTG
>JAWOIQ010000046.1:0-12979 GCA_046484585.1 Desulfurivibrionaceae bacterium | reverse complement strand
GCGCCCCGAACTCCTGGGCCTGAATTTTGGCCACCTCTTTCTGCTTGCCGCCCGCCGCCATTTGCGCCATGCGCTCGGGGGAGCCCAGATAGATTTGATTGACCACCTTGGGTTTACCATCGACCCTGGCGATTTCCCGGATGTAGTAATAGGGTCTTCCTTTTTTCATTTTCTTGTGTAAGTGTGCCATGTAGTAATTATACAAACGGGGTCTTACAAATGCAAATAAAAAATGCGTATCATTTGAAAATTTCGACGAAAAATATGGGAGGAATGTTATGGATTGGTGGGTCTTACGGGAATAAGGTAGATAACTAGTTGAAACTACAAAGGATTCTTGGTGGAAAAATCTCTAGCGGTTAAACTCCTGATTATCAACATCGTTGCCGCCTTGCACCTGCACCGTTTTGAACGCTCACGGATTCAGGTAACAGCCAAAGTCAATCCATTGCTCCAGGAAATATTTCATCAATAGTTTTTTAAAACCGGATGCATGTCAGCTTTCCGGACAGAAAATCGAATAACAGCGGATTGTTATTTTGTTTGTATCTGCAATTATTCCTGCCGCGAATTTTTTTAAAAAAAACCCTTCCCCAGCCAATGAGCCTCCGGAGCGTAACTGATCGGGAGTGGTTCAAAATCAGACATTCAAAAATCTCGGTGCTTGCCCTGAATGAATATTTTTCTAAGGACAATCCGAAATATTTTAGTATACTTGGCTGGAATGAGAAACCGGCAAAACCTCCAACAATCAGGCGCTGACCTCCAATGGTCACCTGGATATAAACCGGGGTCACTATCTTTTGAACGATTCAGGTCGTCAATGATAAAACAAATTGCCTTACTGTATTATCGCTAGAATCAACAAATTCCAACCCTTCAATAACGAACTTCATGATGGGTTATTTTTTTGTAAATAAGGGGTCCTGAATAGTTTTTTTTTAACTATTTCACAAAGTAACGTCTATTTTATCCTTGACAGGGTCTTGCTTTTATGTCTCTTATTGCAGTAATAGATTGCAATATAATTACAGTTACAGGAGCAAAACATGCTGATTTGACTTGCCTTTTTTCCAGGCTACCATCCCCTGCATCTAAGGATAAAGTCTAACAGGCTGTAATTATTGAGCTTTTCAAGCATGTGCGAACCTGCTGGACTGGTTAAGTTCAAAGATGATATGCGATCGTTCTCATTAAACAGCTTTTAACAAGGTCATTGCGGCATGGGTGGTTTAGCGATCCCAAAACTCAACATTCCCTTTCTGGGCGGCCAGAAATTGACTATTGGCCTTGATATCGGCTCCCATGCTATTAAGGCCTGTCAACTGACCCCCTTCGGCGACCAATACAAACTGACCAGCCTGGGAAGCGCCAAACTGCCGCCTAACTGCGTCGAAGACGGGGTGATGCAGGATCCGGAAAGCGTCGGCCAGGTCATCAGCACTCTGTTGAAAAATCTCAAACTGAAGGGCAACAAGGTCGCCATTTCCATTTCGGGTTATTCGGTGATCGTCAAGAAGATCAGCCTTATGGCCATGGACGAAAGCGAGTTGGCCAACCATATCCAGACCGAGGCCGAACAGTACATTCCCTTCGATGTCGATGAAGTCTTCATCGATTTTCAGGACCTGAAGACCAACACCGAGGAGGACGAAAGAACCGATGTCATTCTGGTGGCGGCCAAAAAAGACGTGGTCAACGGCTACATTGAAATGTTATCCGCCGCCGGCCTCGATACGGTGATCGTCGATGTTGACGCTTTTGCCCTGGAGAACGCATACGGCACAAATTTCGGCGGCGAGGACGAGAACGTCGCGCTGATCGATATCGGCGCCTCGAAAATAAACATTAATGTCGTGGCCAAGGGCGCTTCCGTTCTGGTCAGGGATGTGGTGATGGGCAGCAGGATATTAACCGAAACGATTCAAAACCATTTCGACATCAGTCCCGAAGAGGCCGAAGACTTGAAGATCGGTCAACTCGAACCGGGTGACAAGATCCGGGAACTCGAGGATATCTTTGTGAACACCTGCAACCAATGGATAACCGAAGCGAAAAGAGCTTTGGATTTCTATTACTCGAATTATCCGGATGAAGCCATTGACAAAATAGTCTTAAGCGGCGGTGGCGCAAAGGTCAAGGGATTGGCAAAACTCTTCACCGAAGAAACAGGGATCAAAAGCGAAATATTCAATCCCTTTTTCAAAACCAATGCCGACCCGGACAAGATAGATCCGGATTACCTGAAAAACGTCGGCCCGGAAATGGCTCTGTCCACCGGCCTCGCGATCAGGTCAACCAACATCTAGGCACGGCATAATAACCGATGATACAAATCAACTTACTGCCAGTCAGGCAAATTCGCGCCCGCCTGAAAACACGCAACGAAGTCGCCATCTACCTGGCCCTTGTCGCATTGGTATTGATATTCGTGAGCATGGCCAGCCTGAAAATGATTTCAACGGTTAAAGAAATGGAAAGCCAAAGTAAGACCTTGGCTGCAAAAAAGGCTTCATACCAGCCGATTCTCGATGAAATCAACAAGCTCAAGAAAGACAAGGAAACCCAGCAGACCAAGATTAATGTCATCAAAAACCTGAAAGAAAATTCCCAGGTCTCAGTCCGGGTATTGGACGAAGTCGCGAACCTGGTTCCCGCCAGAAGGTTGTGGCTCAATAGCCTTACCCAGTCGGGCGAAAGCCTGAATGTTTCCGGGGTGGCCCTGGATAATGCCACTATCGCCCAATTCATGAACAACATCTCCGCCTCCGATTACTTCTCGGGCTCGGAACTTGCGAGCTCTTCCCAGACGGTGGTATCCGGCGCCAAACTAAAATCATTTTCTCTGAGGATCAGCATAAGCTAAACCTCACATGAAGAGAAAACGGTAAAAGGACAGATGAAGGAACAAATCACCAAAATAAAACAGGCCTACGGCTCTTTTCTGGACAACAAGCTGACCCGCCTGAGCAAACAGCAGAAAATCGGCATTCTGGCCGGCAGTCTCCTGGTGCCGCTTTTGCTGTTCTTTTTTCTGATTTACTCTCCCAAAAGCAAGGATATCGAAAAACTGGAAAACAATATCCAATCCCTGAAAGGCGAGATTCAGAAAGTTGAAGCAATCGCTAACAGAATCGATGAACATCGGGCCGAAAAACAAGAGGTTGAACTGCGGTTGAAGGCGGCCTCCCTGCTGTTACCCAAGGAAAAGGAAATTCCCAACCTGCTTACCGACATCTCGGAACAGGGAACAAGTTCCGGTCTTGAATTTATCTCCTTTACCCCCAGGCCGGAACGGCCGGAACAGTTTTACGCTGTCATCCCCATAGCGATAAACATCAATGGTTCCTACCACCAAATCGGCACCTTCCTGGACAGAATCAGTAAACTGAACCGCATAGTAACCGTTAATAATATTTCCTTGGGTGGCGCAAAGGCGTCCGGCAATGAAATGCTGCTGACCGCCAACCTCGAGCTTGTTACCTACAGGTTTGTCAACGCCCCGCAATAACCGAAAGATTATGGATAAACAAAACTTTTTTAAATTAAAGGGTGGCTATAAAAGAGTGGTGCCGTCACTGCTGGCCCTGTTCATATTACTTCCAACCTCCCTCGGCTGGACCCAGGTGGCGCCAGAGAGCAAAGTCCCGGACCCGGTGTCCTTAGCGGAATCAACCGAGGTCGCTGAAGCGCTGAAAGAGCTCCTTGCCTCGATGAATATCGAACCGTTCACTTACCAGGCGGAGGGCCGACCCGATCCTTTCAAGCCTTTTATCTCGAAGAGAGAGGTTCAGGAAGCCGTGGAAGTGACCCCGGAAGAATTGACCGGCATGCGTCAATTCGAACCGGGCCAATTGACCCTGGTTGCCATTATTTATACCGAAGAAAATCCCCTGGCCATGGTCGAGGATTCATCCCACAAGGGCTACATCGTCAGGGAAGGGACCAAGATAGGTAGATCCGGAGTAATTTCAGACATCCAGCCGAATCAAGTGATCATTAAACAGCTATCGTACTCCATGAGCCGTGAAAGAAAATACAATACCGTCGAAATGACCTTAAGAAAAGAGGGAGAAAAGTAGTGGCTACCCTTACGAAAAAACCAGCTATCGTTTTCGGGGCGATTTTACTGATGTCCGCATTATTGATTGCCATGCCCTGCAAGGCGGATGAAGAAAACCAGGGTTCTTACCTGATAAACGGTCTGGAATGGACCGAAACCGCCGACAATTATGTTCTGTTGATCCAGGGGGATTCGCAGCCGACTTATACCATGTATGAACTTTTCAACCCCTTCAGGTTGGTTATAGATATCGCCGACGCTTCCGTTAACCCGTCGGTGGATATGTCAACCGAGTCCCACCGGGGACCGGTATCCCGAATCAACAGTCAGTTGCTTGAAGACAAAGAGCCTTTCATCACCAGAATCGAACTTTTTCTTGAAGAAGACAACAGCTATACAGTCGACCGAAGCAACAATGATATTATCGTCCAGTTTGCCAAGGAGACCGGCGCTGCCCAAGCATCCTCCCCACCCGCGCCCTCCGAAGGACGCGGAGATCTGAGCGAGCCAACTGATTCCCCTGCTGCCATGGAGGAGATCGAAGAAACCGCTTTGGATGATTCTGCTTCGGAGAGAGTATCTTCCCCCGCCCGGGAAGGTATGGACAGGGAAAAGGCATCGGTCCTTTTCGATATCGAGGTTGAGCACTCCGCCAAGGAAACCAGGGTGTTTTTAAAATCCGACGGCCCGATCACGGATTACAAGGCGGTGGAATTAGCTAAAAACATTAAGGCTGGCCGGCCGGACCGCATGTACATCGACGTTAAAAATGTAAAACCGGCCGGACCCATCCAGCCTAAAGTAGTCGGCACCGCCCTGGATCAGGTGAGGACCGGACCCCGTTCGGACGGCTTCAGAGTCGTGTTCGATTCCAGCCTCGATGAATTATTCAGCTACCGGATCAGCGAACAACCGGACGGTCTGCTGATCACAATCAGCGAACCATCCCCGGCCGCAACCGTTATTGCCGACCTGATGGCCGAGGACGATTCCATTGCATCCCCCGCAACCGCTCCCGAACCTGAAATAATGGAAAGCTCCGGGGATGATCGGACCGATGACACTTCGACCCAAACCATGGAAATATCTGAACCAGGGGAAACGGACCTTCACGCCACTTCTGAAATGCGAAAACCCGTAAGTCGAGACAGCGCCGGCGAATCCCTGGCCTTTGCCGGTTACAACAAACAGCGAATCACCGTTGATTTTTACAAAATCGATCTCCACAATGTCTTTCGCCTTTTCGGCGAGATCAGCAATCTCAACATAGTGGTCGACGAGGCAGTAGGAGGTTCTTTAACCCTTGCCTTGAACGATGTGCCCTGGGATTTTGCCCTGGACATCATTTTGAATCTCAAGGATCTCCAGAAAGAAGAACGTTACAACACCATAGTCATCTCACCCAAGAGCAAGGAGTTCAAATGGCCGGAAAGAACCCTGGAATCCGTTGAATTCAAAGCCGACCAGACTCTGGACATACAACAGCAGGATACCGACAACATTCAGATCAGTAAGCGCCAGGAAGTTTCCGAAACGGTGGTCGAAGCCAAAAACCTTATTCATCAGGCCCAAAACCTGGAGAGACTTTCCAATTACACCGGGGCTCTTGAACTGTACGAAGAAGCTTACGACAAATGGCCGGAAAACACGATTATCGCCAAAAGGATAGCGGCCCTATGCCTTGTCCGTCTTGGTCAGAACGCCAAGGCAGTCCACTACGCTAAAATGGCCTTAAGAGCCGACCCGACTGATTACGACTCCGCCCTGCAGGCCGCCATCGGCTTGGCCAGAATGAAGAAAAACGAAGAGGCCGTGGTTTATTTTGAAAAAGCGGTCAGCGGTTCGCAGCCATCGACCGCCGCCCTGGCCAGCTATGCAGCCTTCAACGAGGAACACCAGCAATTCGATAAAGCGCTGACTCTCCTGGAGAGGCA
The DNA here is from genome assembly GCA_046484585.1 of Desulfurivibrionaceae bacterium. GTDB lineage: Bacteria > Desulfobacterota > Desulfobulbia > Desulfobulbales > JAGXFP01 > JAGXFP01. The sequence goes on along the minus strand of JAWOIQ010000046.1, from coordinate 6,982 downwards.
TGAGGAGCTTTACGGCGACTCCCTGGAAACGATGATCAGCAAGGCCCGAATTCACGACAAGCAAGGTCATCGTGAGCTGGCGGCAGCCCAGTACCGAACCATTCTGCTCTCCGGCTACGAGGTCCCCGAGGATCTGGCCCGTTATATCAAGGGAAGGGCTTCCCTGGGGGATCAATAATCAAAAGCGCCGGCAAGGGCTGAAATCAAGTGACCTTGAACCATGGTAACCGTTCACGGGGCGGTCGCCAAAGTGCCCAAACCACCGGACTGTAAGCGTTCAACAGTGGTGCAGATTTGGACAACGGACCGTCACCGCTTACTCGTGTACGTAAGCCGGGCCGATCGTCCAAAGATGTGGTGCTGCTAAACGGTTACGAACCATGAAACTTTATCGCGGCCCCAGAGCTCGCAGAATCACTTTAAGCAAAAGAGAGATTTAAAATGAAAACTAACAGTTCCGGATACATACTGGGTATGACGGTTTTTCTGCTGACTATCCTTTTCGCCTGCGCCCCTTCTAAACATGCGCCCGCCGAACGGGACACGGCGGTGAAGGAGACTGAACAGCTCAAGGCGGCGGTCGGAGATTATCCACAAGCCGGCACGGACTTCCGGATGCCAACCGGATCGCAACCGACCACCCTGCCGGTTCGTTTTCAAGCACCATCATATACCCTGGCGGAAAGCGCTGACACCATTGACACATTCGGGGTAGACGAGGATTTTGTGGTCAAGGTCGGCGCCGACATCTCCTCTCGGGGACCGGTGATGTTGCGTGATATTCTGAAACAACTTGCCGCCCTCAAAAACATGAACATCAGCTGGGCCAGCGATGTCGATCAATACTCCTATATCGATGTCGATATTCGCTCAAACGATGATTTTTTCAAGGCCATTGATCATCTCCTCAGGCAACGCGATTATTTCCATGAAGTGGAAGGCAATACCATTGTGGTCAAATACAAGGAGACCAGAAAGTTTCGTCTGGCCATGCCCTTCACCAAATCGACTTACGCGTCCTCCGTCGGCGCCAATGTCTCCGATACCTCGCTAACCAGTCTCAACAGCACCGACAATCAATTTGATATCTGGGATAATATTCGCAAAAACCTCGATGAGGTCATGAATATCTGGGAAGAATCCGCCTCCGGTCCGCCTCCAGGCCCCGCCGGATCAGCCGACACGGCAGGTGAAGGAAGCGCGGCGGTGCAAGTCTCAAGACCCCAATCCGCCAAAGGATATTACACGATCGACAAACCGGTGGGGCTGATCACGGTCACCGCTCCGCGCCGAATAATCCAAAAAGTCGATGACTATCTCACCAGCCTCAGGGAAGATCTCTACAAGCAGATTTCAATCGAGGCCAAAATCCTCGAGGTGACAGTCAACAACGAACGTGAAGTCGGGATCGACTGGGAATCACTGCTCAACAGCAGCCCCTTTACCTTCAATATGGATTTCGGCCCCATAAACATCCATCAGCCTCTCGGCCCCAGCGACAGCCGCTCCTTTACCCTGAACGCAAAAAGTTTCACTACTCTGGTCAGCGCCATAGAGAAACAAGGCAAAACCAAAGTTCTGGCCAACCCTCGGATCAGCGTGATGAACGGTCAGCCCGCCCTGATCAACGTCGGTAAAAACGTAACCTATATCGACAAGGTAACCACCACTGTCGAGGAGGGTGTGGTAAAGACCGATGTCACCACCGACAACCGGACATCCGGCGTCGTAATGTCGATTGTGCCGATTATTCTCGAAAACGATGAAATCATTCTCAATCTGGCCCCGGTCACCTCCCAGCTGGAAGAGCCCATTGAATACCGGGATTTCGGCGATTCAACCGTGGGTCTGCCGGTTACGAACGTCCGGGAGATGTCCACCATGGTTCGCATTAAGAAAGGGGAAATGCTGGTGGTCGGCGGATTGATCGACTCTACCGATGACGGTTCCGAAGCTAATGTACCGATGCTCAGCAAGCTGCCTTTTTTGGGGAAATTGTTCAGCCTTGACTCAAAGGTGAAGATCAGAAGAGAACTGGTCATTCTGCTTAAACCAGAAATTATTTCATGATATTGCCAAGCAAAGCAAGGAAAGGAGACAAAATAATGTCCGCTTTACGATTAATCACTATTGGAATGGTGCTACTGCTGACTTCCGGTTGCGGCCAATTGGTTTCTGAAAAACTGGCGATGTCCGGCAGTTCATCCCAGGAAAAATGTACCAGCAAGAAGATGGTTATTCTGCCGTTTGCCGATTATACCTACGCGGAGGACGCCGAACGGGCCTTCCAGCGCCACATTAATATAATGGAAGGTCTTACCGCCAACCTGATCGGCAGAGGTTTCCGTCTGCCGATCCAGGAGGATCTGTTGAAATATCTGGCGGATCACAAGATCGTCACAATGGGCAAGGATATTGACATGGGCTCCGATATGCCCGGTTATATTCAGGATGCAATTGCAAACGATCCCGGCTGGTCCGCCGATATGAAGGCGGAGATGGCTAAAATTGCCACGAAAGACAGCGGCGGTGCCGGTGGTGATAACCAGCTGAACAATTACGCGCTGGACTCGAAAACCCTGGCTAAAGTCGCCGGTCAATTCAATGCCGATCTTGTGATGAGGGGGCAGCTTCTCGAATATGAATTCGATGAGGAAAATACCTGGTCGCCCCTGAAGCGCGGGGTTTTTCCGGTAGTTTTCGGCGGCACCAACCGGGCCCTGTTCGGGGTAACCAATTCCGAAACCTACGATACCCTTGGCTCAGCTCTGATCGGTGCCGATGCCGGCGCCTTTATCGGCGACGGTGCCTCCAGCCCCTATGACGCGACAGAAAAAATTAATCCGGGCCGGCACAACTCGATGATCTGGGGACTGGGCGGCGCCGCCCTGGGCTATATGTCCAGTAAAGGCGGTCATACAAACCGGGTCGCTGTCCAACTCCGCCTCTGGGTTCAGGATCCGGATAGCGGCGAGGTAGTCTGGACCAACAGCGCCAAGGTCATGGTCACCCCGCAGAGCGTCTTCGCCGAAAACCGAAAAGACGAACTGTTCGACACCGCCGTCTCGCAAGCGGTAGCCGCCCTGACCGAAGACTTTGTTGAAACCACTAAAAGCGCTTTATAATTCAGGAAAGACAGCGAAGATAATAGTTTTGATTCTTCTATTTGTTGGAAAATAAAATAATACGCAGACCAGACATCTTTAACAAAATAAGCCAAGGAATGTGGTATGAATTCTCAAAACCCAAAACCGTACCAGCCGCAAAAAGAGAGAGCTGACACGAAATCCAGGTGTTCAGTCCTAGCCTGGTCGTTGCTGCTAGTGATCACGGCGACCATTACCGCCTGTTCCGGCGGCGATGTTCCGGCTGTGGGCCCGGAAACGACAAATCAGGGAACACAACAGATACCAGCTTCCATCGATCCTTCCGGGAACGTTCTGTTCCTCTCGACATCTAAAACGTCCATAGCCGCAAATGATACCGACAGTGCAAAAATAACTGCAACAGTTGTAAAAAACAATGTTTCCCAGAATGCTGTTGCCGTTAATTTTGCAACTTCGGGAGGGGTGCTGGACTCCAATGAAGCGATAACCGACTCAAGTGGAAAAGCATCAGTCACATTAAAATCCGGACCCAAAGCCAGTAATCAGATCGTCAGTGTTTCCGCCACCAGCCTGGCAGCAACCGCCAGTACCCCCGTTCAAATTACCGGAAATACCATCGCCCTTTCCATACCTCAAAATAATATCGCGATCCTTACATCCCAGACGCTTACCGCGACATTGCAAAATGCCATGCCACAAGGCATCCCGGATACAACAATAACTTTCACTGTTTTATCCGGCGCTGAGGTTGTATCACTATCGGCTGTGGAGGCAATTACTGATTTCCAAGGCCAGGCCAAAATTGATATAACCGGGAAAACATCGGGAACCGCGATAATTCAGGCACGCGGCATGGGAGTGACATCCCAGATTACCGTGGACGTCGCAGCTCCCACCAACGTTTTTGAAATCACCACCCCAACCGCAAACCCTGCTTCAATGGCAACCGATGAATTTCTGATCTTTACAGTAAACGCACCCACTCAGACGCAGGTTACCTTTGTAACAACCATGGGTGTATGGGACGGCTCCACCAGCGTACTAACAGTCCCGGTAGCTGGCGGAATAGCCACGGCCCCCCTGACTTCGAATGAGGCGGGCACCGCGGACATCACGGTTCGTGATCCTCAAAATTATCTGACCCAAGACAGCAGTGTAGTAAATATTTATGCACCGGCCTCGCAGGCGACCCAGATAACCGTACAGGCCTCACAACAAATCGTTGCCCCAACACCGGCGGACGCCACTACCAAGAACAGTGTCACCCTGACCGCAACCGTTCAAACCGAGAATGACCAGGCCGTGGGCGGGGCAGTGGTCAACTTTTCCATCAGCGATCCGGTCGGCGGCGGGGAACAGGTCAGCCCGGCCAGTGTCCAGACCGACAGTTCAGGGACGGCTACCACGACCTTCTATTCCGGTACGAAAAGCTCAGACGGCGCGGGCATCACCATCACCGCCACAATCGATGGCAAAACCATTTCCGCCAACGTAAAAATTATAATCGGCGGGGAGGCGGGATCTATTGTTTTCGGCCGTTCCAACAAGATCATACCCAGCAGCGACAACACCTACTACACGCAGGATATCACCGCGCAAGTCACCGACTCAAACGGCAATCCGGTTCAAGCAGGGACTGTCGTCACCCTCAATATCTGGCCCACGGCCTATTATCTGGGCTTCGGATCGGCAGCGGCCAAAGCGGAAACGAAATCCGAAAGTTGCTATTTCTATAACGATTGGCCGAAATGCTCGGGAATAAAAGCCCAATCCAACGAAGACGCCAATATGAATCTGGTCCTCGACACCGGCGAGGATACCGGCCCATACGATCTCAATATCGGAACGATGCAACCGGACGGCCTGTTGACTCCCCATAACTCAGCCGCCGGATCGATCCCGGCAACCGTTGAGACCGATGCGAACGGGTTGGCCAGCTTTCAGCACACCTTCCTGAAACAATACGCCATGTGGGTTGAGGTAAGAATGAAAGCCTCGGTCATGGTGTCGGGTACCGAGACTCAGGCTACAAGTTCCTGGACATTGCCTGGCGAAAAAACAGAGGTACAAAATTGCGATCTTTTCGATTCTCCCTTCGGCTATTATGTTTTAACCCTGTTCGCATATGCCGGAGCAGACCAGGCGGTAGTGGCCAACACAACCGTACAGTTAAATGGAATGAGCTCCCCGGCAGGTTGCGCGGAAACCTGGGAATGGTCTTTTACGAAAGTGCCTGAGGGAAGCAACGTTACCGAGAACAGCCTCTCGAACAAGACAATTCCCAACCCGACCTTTATCCCAGACCTAGCCGGTGAATATATTTTAAAATTAACGATCGGCAGCGCGGGAGTAGAGGCAATCGACACTGTAACAATTACCGCAAGCTGAGATATACCAATTAAAAAAAAGCCCCCGGATATATCAAACCGGGGCTTTTTTTTGTGTTCTCCTTTTCCCAAAATAATTCTTACCTGAAATTCACAATTACTGGGTCACCCCCTCCCCTTGATTCTCCTCCTGCTGCTTCCGGGCATTCTGATACAGTCCCATGAAGTTGACCGGATCCATCAGGAAGGGCATGAAACCGCCGTCCACGGCCAGCTGGCTCATGATCTGCCGGGTGAACGGGAAAAGCAGGGTCGGGCAGTCCACCGCCAGCACCGACGGCATATGTTCCTCGGGGATATTCTTCAGCAGAAAGATGCCGGCATGCTCGACTTCAATAATGAAAATCGTCTTGTCTTCCGGTGCTTTAAATGAAGCGGTAACCAGCAGGGCGACCTCCCAGTTCGCCTCATCCAGCTTGTTGTTCTTCACATGGAGGTTGATGTCCACCTTGGGATTCTGGCCGCTCTCCATGAAAATCTGCGGGGCGTTGGGGCTTTCGAAGGAGAGATCCTTGATAAACATCTTCTGCAATTTAAATACGGGTACTTCCGGATTTTGGGTCTGGTTGTTCTCTTTATTTTCATCTGCCATAATTTTTCCCTTTTTTTAAAGTTAATTCTGCTTAATCCTGATCACTCCCTGCCCCGCTCCTCCACGATCCGGGCGATATCGTCCTTAATTTCCTTAACTTCCCTTTTCTCGCGAAGATTTTCCAGAAACAAGAGAAGATTCAACTCCGGCAATAACTTTCCGGACGAAGCCAGGATAGGGCTTAATATACCTGCTGTCGGCAAAAAGCAAAGCCCGAATGCAATATCGAATCCAACCGGATAAAGATCGGCAAGCCGGACGGCCACGAGGGCGGCGGTCATCCCCACCCAGCCCAGCTTGATAATCGACGACCTGCCGATATAAAAAAACCTCCGTAACAGGATCAATTGACTGATAACCCCGACCATCAGACAGACAAGCGCCGTCCTTAAAACAATACTGATGCCGAGTTCCACAAGATCAAATGATAAAAGCCGGGAAATTTGCGCCGCCCCGGCGGCATTCACCACTCCGATATAATTACCGCCGATCATGGTGTCCTTGAAAAGAAACCAGGCGCCGCGCAAAAAATACAAACCGAGGATGTAACCCGAACCAATCGCGGCCAGAAGGAAAACCAGTTTGACAACTTCCGTGCCCAGCATCTTAAACCAGACTCGAGACCCTGTTTCACAATTACCGATAAAATACCTGTAATCGGGGGATTTTTGTTCAAGATAAGCTTTAAAGCTCTCGGGCAGGGTTTGATCCAGAAACTTGATTATTAAGTTCAAATGCAAACTCCCGCTGATTTCATGGACAAGAGACAAGGGACAAGGTTCAAAAAATAAGGTAAGGGACATGGAAATTATAAAAGTACTTTGTATACCGCAAAAGGGCATAAGTTTCGTTTGGGCCGGCAAGCGGCCCAACTCAGCTTTATACCGCAAAAGGGC
>JAWOIQ010000017.1:0-2970 GCA_046484585.1 Desulfurivibrionaceae bacterium | reverse complement strand
GCTGCCCGTACCGGTGCAGCTACTGCTCCTATCCGGTTCTCGAAGGCAGAACCTACCGCTGCCGGGAACCCGAGGAGGTGGCCGCCGAGGTGATCCGGGTCGGGACCGAATACGGCGCCAAATGCATATTCTTCACCGATTCGGTCTTTAATGACGCCAAGGGCCATTATCTTGAGGTGGCCGAGGCGTTGATCCGGGCCGGCAACAAGACCCCCTGGTGCGGGTATTTCAGGCCCCAGAATCTTACCGCCGAGGGATTGGCGCTGCTGAAAAGATCCGGCTTGAGCGCCATGGAACTGGGCACCGATGCCGCCTCCGACACCACCCTGGCCGGGCTGCGCAAGGATTTCACCTTCGACGAGGTGCTTAGGGTTAATGAACTGGCGGTCGAGCAGGAGATCCCCTGCGCCCACTTCGTCATCTTCGGCGGCCCTGACGAGACCGCGCAGACGGTGGCCGAGGGGCTGGCCAATATCGAAAAACTGAATAATTCGGTGGTCTTCGCCTTTACCGGGATCAGGGTTCTGCCGGGGACCGCCATGCATCAGCGCGCCATCGATGACGGGGTGATGACCGCCGAGCAGCCCCTTCTGGAGCCGTTCTTCTATTTTTCTCCTCATCTCAAGGAAGAAGAGCTGGACCGGACGATCAAGGCGGCCTGGCGGGGCCGGTTCGACCGGATCTACCCTTCCTCGGAGTTGCAGGAGAGGGTGACTAGACTGCACAGCAAGGGGCATGTCGGGCCGATGTGGGATATGCTGGTCAGAAAGCGGCGTTAGTCTGGAATATCATGACCCTTGACGATTCGACAATATTGCTGGTGATTCCCCTTTTCAACCATGGGAATACCGTAAGGGCGGTGGCCGGGAAGGCGCTGGGCGTGGGCTGGCCGGTGCTGGTCGTCGATGACGGCAGCACCGACGGCGGCGGCACGCAGCTTGGCGGTCTGGACTGCCGGGTGATCCGCTTCGACCGTAACCGGGGCAAGGGGGCGGCTATTCTGGCCGGAGCGGAGTTCGCCGCCGGTGAGGGGTATGAAGCGATAATCACGGTCGATGCCGACGGTCAGCTCGATCCGGCCGAGGCCGGGAAACTGGCCGAGGCCGCCGCCGATGAGTGGCCCTCCCTGGTGGTAGGGGCCCGGCGGATGGACCGGGACAACGCCCCCGGTTCAAGCCTGTTCGGGCGGGCTTTTTCCAATTTCTGGATCCGGCTCGAATGCGGCCGGGAGCTGCCCGACACCCAGAGCGGTTTTCGGCTTTATCCGGTCAGAGAGCTTCTTGCCCTTAAGACCGGCTGCCTCCGCTATGATTTCGAGGTGGAGAGTCTGACCCGGGCCGTCTGGGCCGGGCTGCCGATCCTGACCGTGCCGGTCTCGGTACACTATCCGCCCGCCGCCGAACGGCAGTCCCATTTTCATCGGTTTAAAGACAATTTCCGCCTGACCTGTCTCCATACCCGTCTGGTCACCAGGGCCTTGATCCCGTGGCCCCACAAGCGTTTAATCCCGCAAACCCCGCAAAAAATCCAGGAGGCGCGGCGGGAAAGGCTGTCGCTTCTCCATCCGGTCCGTTTTATGAAAAGATTGTGCCGGGAACACAGTTCGGCCCTGCAGCTGGCCTCGGCCGCCTGGATGGGCGTCTTTCTGGGGGCGCTGCCCCTTATCGCCATCCATACCGTGGCTACCATCTATGTCTCCCATCGCCTCCATCTCAACAAACTCACGGCGATAACCGCCAGCCAGGTCTGCATGCCGCCCCTGGTGCCGGTCCTCTGTATCGAGATCGGCTATTTCATGCGGCACGGCTCCCTGCTTCTCGATCTCAACTGGGAGACCATGGTCGTCCAGATTCATTACCGGCTCTGGGAATGGCTGCTCGGCTCGCTGCTGGTCGGCCCGCTTCTGGGTCTGCTGGTCGGCGGGGTGCTTTATTTCGCCATAAAAAATCTGCGGCGCGGCCGTTTCGGAACCTGCGAATCTCCGGAGAAAGGGTGAGGTGAGTAAGGTCAAGCGCACCCCGTTACGTTTCCTGGAGGCCCTGGGGCACAATATATTTTATCTGTTTCTCCTGCTTTTCGGGCAGGGCGGGGCGTATCTGCTCCTGAAGCCGGTCATCGCGGCCTATCTGCTCTTCAGCCGGAAGATCCATCGCAACGCCGCCTGCTACCTGAAGCGCCGCTTTCCGGACCACGGCCCGGCCCGCCTCTGGCTCGATACCTATCGGCTGGTCCATTCCTTCGGGCAGGTCCTGGTCGATCGGGGCTGGCTGGGCCTTCGCCGAAAGGCGCAACTGCGGGGCGAATTGATCGGGGGCGACAGGCTTCGGGAGCTGGTCGCCGAAGGCAAGGGGCTGGTGCTTCTTACCGCCCATGTCGGCAACTGGCAGACCGCCCTTGCCCATATCCGCGGGCTTGCGGTGCCGATCAATTCGCTGATGCACTACGAAGAGGAGGCGGTCGCCAAACACTATTTCGATCTGCGCGACGGGACCGCGCCCTTCAGGATCATCAAGAGCGACGGGTTCATGGGCGGGATGATCGAGTCCACCGCCGCGCTCGGAAGGGGCGAGGTGGTGACGATCATGGGCGACCGTTACGCGGGCGGCCCTTGGGCCGAAGTGGAATTCCTGGGCGGCAAGGTGCGTCTGCCCTCCGCCGCCTACAGCCTCGCCGCGGCTACCGGCGCGCCGGTGGCCATTCTTCTGGCCGCCAAGACCGGCCGGCGCAGCTATACGATCAAGGTGTGGGACGATTTTTATCCGGCGACCGGCGCGCGCCATGACCGGCAGCGGGATCTGGGCCGCTGGGCCGACCGTTTCGCCAAATCGCTGGAGGGCTACGTCAGACAAAATCCCTATCAATGGTATAATTTCTTTGATTTATGGTAACCGTTCAGCAGCACCACATCTTCGGACGATCGGCCCGGCTTACGTACACGAGGTACGCGGCGCCGGTCCGCTTGTCCAAATC
>JAWOIQ010000174.1:0-4608 GCA_046484585.1 Desulfurivibrionaceae bacterium | reverse complement strand
GGCAGCCGCAAGGATCTGCGCCGCTACGCCAGAGAACTTAAGGAAAGGGTCGAGCAGTGGGTCGGCATTCCCATTTCGGTCGGCATCGGCCCGACCAAGACCCTCGCCAAGATCGCCAACCGCTTTGCCAAAAAGGAGCCCCGCCACGGCGGCGCCTTCGTTATCGACGACCATAATCGGGACGCGCTGCTAGCCTCGGTCAAGGTCGGCGCGGTCTGGGGGATCGGAAGAAGAAGCGTCGACAAGCTTAAATCGCTCGGCATCCACACTGCCCGGCAACTGCAAGAGGCGGAAGACAACCGGCTCCGGAAGCAGCTGACCGTAACCGGCCTGCGCACCGCGATCGAACTGCGCTCCATCTCCTGCATCCCCTTGGAAAGCGCCGAACCGGACCGAAAAAGCGTGATCAGCTCCCGCTCCTTCGGCCGGCCGGTAAGTTCCCTTGCCGACCTCAAGGAGGCGATCGCCAGCCACGTGGCCATCGGCGCCGCGAAGCTCCGACAGCAGGGTACGGCGGCCGGCGCCATCCAGGTCTTCATCCTGACCAACCGCTTCAAGGAGAGCGACCGCCAGTACTCGGGCAGCACCACCATCCCGCTGAGCACGGCCAGCGCCTGCACCCCTACCCTTATCTCCGTCGCCCTCCGGAGCCTCGAACGCATCTACAGGCCGGGCTACCGGTTCAACAAGGCGGGGATAATGCTGACCGGCCTGGTCCCCCGCCACAAGGTGCAGCGGAGCCTGCTGGACCGGGATGACGGGGAGGGTCTTGCCCTGATGGAAAGCGTCGACCGGATCAACCGCGCCTGGGGCCGCAATACCATAAGGTTCGCCGCGGAAGGGCTTACCAAATCGTGGCGGATGCAACAGTCCTGGAAATCGCCCGCCTACACGACAAGCTGGCTTGAAATCCCCGTAGTCAACGCGGGTTTTCCGGAAGTGGATTGGTCTTGAAGAAGGCGGGCGGGGCGGATTTACGCTATTGCCTGAATGCGTTATCGGACGCCCCGAGGACGGCGGGTGAATCGAGGCGCCTCAGTGAAAAAACGAAAGCACTCCCCGCCCCCGGCCGCTTGGAAATCAACAGCGCTGCCGGGATTTCTCGTCTTTGATCTGATTATTGAACTTGTCGAATTCTATCATATAGTTAAAATCGTCCTTCTCGCGGACGCGCTGGCCGCGGATGTCGAGATTGCGCACCAGTATAAGCTCCGAGGTGATATTCGAGGCCTGGACCAAGTTCAAGCCGGAGGGAGCCCAGATGCCGCTGCCGCCCCAGAAGTAGCTGCCGTTCATGTCGTGCGGTCCCACCGCGTTGGCCGCCAGGCTCCAGACCTGGTTGTAGGCGGCCTTGGATGAGTTCATCATATCCCAGAGATAACCGTAGTAGTGGTCCGTCATGATGTTCAGGCTGGCATATTCGCGCACCGCTTCCGATCGCCAGTGGGCCATGGTTATAATGGCGTCGACGTTATCCAGGAGGGCGTAGTACCTGGCCAGCTCGACAAAACAGAGATCGTAGCAGACCAGAAAACCGAAGGTACCCCACTTGGTATCGATGGTGAGTCGCTTGTCGCTGCCTTGCTGGAAGAAGCGCTGCTCAAGCGGGGTCAAAAAGACCTTGTCGTAAATCCGCTCTTCGCGGGTGTAATCCAGCCCCCGGTGCAGAACGAAAGTAGAATCGTAGAGCAGGCCCTCCTTGCGGCGCACATTGTTGTAGAACACATACTCCAGCCCCTTGCCGTCGTCCCCCAGGCTGTCCCGGATCCGGTTTATGGTGGCCTCGACCCTGCTGCTTTCCCCGGCTTCCAGATGCTCCCGAACCACACTGTCATCCTCGCCGTCGTCCCAGACATAGCCGGTAACGCAAAGCTCCGGAAAAATGACGATGTTCGCTCCCTTTTCATGGGCTACCTGCACCACCTCTTCCATCCGGGCGAGGTTTTTGTCGATATCCACGCTGACGTGCAGGTTGGCGAGGAGCACGCTTGGACGCTCCTCCTGGTCCGAAAAATTTCGTTCTATCAGGCGCATCGGTTCTCCTTCAACTGTTCACCGGAATGACGGATGGCGGTTCTCGGGTTTGGGCATCACACCCAGCTTATCATGTGACTACCGATCCGGATAGCGCCAAGTTAATCCCACTGGAGAGAACCGCCTGAATCTAACTTAAGGATTGTTTTTCACGCATCGGGAATAGAACCGGGCAAGAGTCGGACCAAGGCCCGGCTCCCTGTTTGATTCAAGAGGGGGGGAAATGGTACGGCTAAGAGAAAGCACCCGGCCCGCAGGAGTTGGGTAAGGCGGGGAGACAATTTTCAAGAATCAAGTTTTGCCCCTTTTTGTTCGTCACTTTTGGCCTGGCGGACCTCGCCGTCATCCAGTCGGACCAGGAGCGGAGTCGCCAAAGCGAGAAATTCCCCCATGTTCTCCTTCGATACCGCCGGGGCGGAAGGCACCTTTATCCGGTTTGGGTTAACCGGATCACCGTTCTTGCGCATCCGGAAGCAGAGGTGAGGGCCGGTGGCAAGGCCGGTTGATCCGACATAGCCGATAACCTGCCCCTGGGTAACCCGTTTGCCCTTGCCCATCCCCTTGGCGAATTTGGACATATGCAGGTAGATCGTCGAATAGCCGTTGGTGTGCCGGATTTCAACGAAGTTGCCGTTGCCGCTGGTGTAGCCTTTCCGGACTATGGTGCCGTCGCCCACCGTCTTGATCGGGGTCCCGGTGGGGGCGACATAATCTATGGCCGGATGGGCCTTCCAGGTTTTGGTAATCGGATGAAAGCGCTTCATGGTGAAACCGGAGGAAATCCTGGTAAAGGAAAGCGGCGCCTTGAGAAAAGCCTTGCGGAGGTTCTTGCCTTCCGGGTCATAATAAGCGGAGCGGTTGTCGCTACCATCCCTGAAAAGAATCGCCCGATAACTTCGCCCTCGATTGACGAACTCCGCGGCCAGGATGCGGCCATAACCGGCAGGCTGCCCCTCGCGAAAACGCTTTTCGACCACCGCCTGGAAAGAATCCCCTTCGCGGATATCGAGAATGAAGTCGATGTCCCAGGCGAAGATATCGGCCAGATTTATAGCCAGCCCCGGCTTTTCGCCGATTTCCTCCACCGCGTTGAAGAGGCTGGAGGAGATAACCCCCTTGACCACCTCCTCCTCTACCTCATAGTCAATGGGGACGCGGGAAATTTCAAATTGATCATCCTGGCGGCGGATCAGCAGTTGCTCATTCTGATCGATTTCGTAAAGGAAGCTGTCGAATTGATCGTCCAGGGTGCACAGCTGGTAAGGCTGGCCGGCGCAGAGGCCGGTGAGGGCGAAGGTGTTCTTGCTCTGCCGGGCCAGTTGATAAATCTGCTGGGCGGAAAGATAGTCGCCAAGCAGCGCGGAAACAGTATCACCCTGCTTGACGGTACCGTTCATCTCCGCCCGGGATATCCGGGGTTCCGGTTCAGGTTCCGGCTCAAGTTCCTCTTCGGCGGCAGCAGCCGGGTTCAATGATTCGGGAGGAATCTGAGCCGCGATTTGAGGGTCCCCGATATCGAAAAGAAAGAACCCGGCGCACAGGGCCAGGCCCAGGGACAGCATCAGCAAAGGCAGCCTGCGCCTTGCCGGGTAATCTTGACTGACAAACGAATTGCGAGCTGGCTTATAATCGCGGAACATAAACAAAAACCTATGCCGATCTCAAGAGGATCTAGCCTTCTGGAAAAAGAAAATAAGTATTTTTAACAGTAGTGATGGGCCTTGTCCAGCTGCTTTTTCAAAGACTTGGGAATAACCAATGCCGAAAATGGGAGGAGCGAATGATAATCAAGAGGGGCAAATCTTTATTCTTGTAACATTTTTTAATTGTAAGGAACAAACCTAATCCGAGGCGTTTTGTCTTCATCGTGTTTAAGGAAGATGACCGGCGACCATTGTTTCAATGCTTCACGGGTTGTCGATGGCGCCCCCCAAACAGTTAAGTCATTCCCCCTGGCCGTTACAGGGGCTGGCCGGGGTAATCGTCGCAACCAGCTCCTTAACGTCCCCGGCTGTCACTTCCCTTCGTCCGTCAGCTGTTCGTCCATGTACAGTTCGGGGTACAACTTGCGGGCGCATTGGGGACAGAGACCGTGGGACCATTTCACCTCCGAGTGCTCGTCGAGATACTTTTCGAGCTGCTGCCAGTACCCCTGGTCATCCCGGATGCTCTTGCAGGAGGAGCAGATGGGCAGCAAACCGCTCAGCTGCTTGACTTCGGACAGGGCGTCCTGCAGCTCCCCGATCAACCGCTCGCGCTCTTCCTGACTACGCTTCCGCTCAATGGCGTAATCGATGGCCCGTGCCAACAGGGGGCCGTGGGTATCCCCTTTGAACAAATAATCCTGCGCTCCAATGCGCACCGCTGCCAGCGCGACGGCTGCATCGTCGTTGCCGGTCAGCACGATGACAGCCAGATGAGGAGCGGCCGCCTGCGCTTTGGCCAGTGTTTCGAGCCCCTGGCTATCGGGCAGGGACAGATCGAGCAAAATGGCATCAAAGCCGCCGACTTTCACCTGCGCGAGAAATTCGCTCATGTTTACGACATGCCTGATCCGTAGATCCTCGGATCGCA